>NZ_NOXY01000030.1:0-95816 GCF_002258735.1 Rhodococcus sp. WWJCD1 | reverse complement strand
AACGTTCAGCCTCGACGGCGGCACCTGGGATGTCGAGAACAACATCTGGCTGATCGGCGACGACGACGAGGTGGTGATCGTCGACGCCGCCCACACCGCAGCCCCGATCGTCGACGCCGTCGCCGGCCGCACGGTCAAAGCCGTCATCTGCACGCACGGACACAACGACCACGTGACCGTGGCACCCGAGCTCGCCGACACCCTGGATGCGCCGATTCTGCTGCATCCCGCCGACGACATGCTGTGGCAGCAGACCCATCCGGGCGTCGGTCACACGCTTCTCGAGGACGGTCAGCGCGTCACCGTTGCGGGAACCGACATCGTGGCGCTGCACACCCCGGGGCATTCACCCGGATCGACGTGCCTGTATCTGCCCGAAGCGGGGGAATTGTTCAGCGGCGACACCTTGTTCTCCGGCGGTCCGGGAGCCACCGGACGATCGTTCTCGGATTTCCCGACCATCATCGGGTCGATCCGCGACCGATTGTTCGCGCTTCCCGCCGACACCCGAGTCAACACCGGACACGGTGACGGAACCCGTATCGGCGACGAGGCACCACACCTCGAGGAATGGATCGCCCGCGGCAGCTGAATTCCGACACCGCGGTAGGCCGCCTGCCGCATTCGAGGTGGTCGGAATGAGACAGTGGTGGGACGCCGGAGCGTGTGCTGCGGCGTCCCATCGACCCGAAGAGGACGTCTTGTGAGCCCCGCCGCACGCAGAACCCGCCTGTCCATCGCCGCGACCTCGGCAGCGATCGCAGCTCTTGTGCTGGTCGGTTGCAGCTCCACCGTCACGGGAACCCCCGAACCCAGCGCCGGCGGTACCACGTCGTCGCAGCCGGGAACGGATCTGAACACGCTGCTCATCGACCCGTCGAGTTTTCCGGCACCGTACGACGCCCTGGTGTTGCCTCAGCAGGCCATCTCGCAGGCGGCCCCCGACCTCAGCGGAATACCGGCCGGAGCCGAGGTCAGCCCGGCCGGATGCAAGCCGGCCGATCAGGATTTCGGCCCCACCGGCACGGCCATGATCGTCGGCACCGACAACGACAGCCGGTCGACCATCTCCATCGAATTGACAGCAGTCGACGAGCCGCTCTCGACCCGAATGGAGCAGCTCGAACAGTGCGGCGAGGTGACGGCCACCAAATCGGGCGCAACCTCGACGGTGACGTCCACGTTGACCCCTGCACCTCCGATCGATGCGGACGACACCTTGGCCGTCCGGCAGACGGTGGCGTCGGGAGCCGGTGGCGACGCGGTCACTCAGTCGATGCTGACGCTGATGGCACAGATCGACAACGTGCGGGTGTCGGCCACCTTCATGTCGTTCGGTTCCGAGACGCCCGACGCGATGACGCTGGACGAGCTCTTCACCGCGGCGGTGCAGAAGGTCAAGCAGGGGTGACGCTCGCCTAGCAGGAGGGGCCGACAGAATCGGCCCACAACTGCGCGTGCGGGACGGTTCGTCCACAGAAGGCTCGTTCTCCACAGGGCAGTGCGAAAGCCCAGCTCACGCTGCGTTCCCCGACGAGAGTGCCGCGAGAATTACGGGTCATGTACACACCGACGAATTCTCACGACAACTCCCACTCTCGCCGCCGCGTGCGACTCGGCGATGCCAGCGATCTGATGGCAGCGGTACCTGCGATGCTCGGCTTCCATCCACACCGTTCCATCGTGCTCATCGCGGTGAAGGACGGCGGCGCGACCGTCGGTCCCACGATGCGTCACGACCTGGTGCTGGCAGGTGAGCACATCGATCGACGCGCCGGCAGCGGCACCCGGGCTACACCGGAGATGCTCGACGTCATCGGCTATCTGGCCGGCTACTGCGCCTCGGAGAACGTCCCCGCCGTCATTGCGGTGTTCGTCGACGACCGACTCGACCGGACCGTCAGAGGTGCGCACCTGCTCGACGTCGAGGCTGTGGTGGGGGAGCTGGTCACCACCCTTGCGGCGTTCGGGATAGAGCTCAGTGCGGCCCTTGCGACGGCGGAGATCGCCGATTCCGCTGTGTGGTGGTCGGTGTCCGGGCCGCAGCGGCACGGCCGAATATCCGATCCGTCGACGTCGCCGCTGACCGTCGCCCGCGTTCTCGACGGCTACTCGGTACGACGGTCGAGGCGCGAGTTGGCCGAGACCATCGCGCCGGGCCCCGAGGGCACGGTACGGGCCGTGGCCGTCGAAATCGCGCGCCTCGGTCGCCGCGGACGTTCTGGCACCGATGAGTTGACGGCCGTCCTGTCGTACGTCGCGCGGGCCCCGTACGACACAGAACTGGACCCGGTCGACATTGCTCGGATCGCGGTCGCGATCCGCGCGGTTCAGGTTCGCGACGCGTTGCTCGCCTTGACTCTCGGCGACGATGCGGGGTTTGTCGAGGAATTCTGGGCGATGATCTCCCGTGTACTTCCACGGCGCGAGAGAGCCATCGCTGCAACGCTTCTGGCGTTCAGTGCGTACGTTCGCGGCGACGGACCGATGGCCCGTATCGCGATCGATGCGGCCCTGGAAGCGGACGAGAAATACAGCCTGGCGCGATTGCTGGACAGATCGCTCAGTGCCGGTGCCGGCCCGGAACTGGTTCGCGAAGTCGCCGAGAGTGGATTCGCGTGCGCGCGTGCATGCGGCGTTCGGTTACCCGGCGATCCGTTCGGTCGACGCTGACGGCGCTGTGAGCGCGTCAGTGTGCGGCGTGGGAACGATCGCCGAGCTGTTGCAGAAAGGCCCAGGCGTCGGCGACGATTCGATCGAGATCGGTCAGCTCCGGCGACCACTTCAGCTCCTCCATCGCTCGTGCACTGGAGGCGATGAGAACGGCAGGATCGCCCGCGCGTCGGGGAGCGTGTTCGACGGTGATGGGCAGGCCGGTGACCCTCTCGCAGGACGAGATGACCTCGTGTACGGAGAATCCGGTACCGCTACCGAGGTTGTAGATGGTGTGCTCACCCGGCTGCGCCGCGTCGACCGCAAGGATGTGCGCCTCGGCGAGGTCCGCGACGTGGATGTAGTCCCGGACTGCGGTGCCGTCGGGGGTGGGCCAGTCGGTGCCGAACACCGAGATCTTCTCGCGTTGCCCGAGCGCAACCTGCAGCACGAGCGGAATCAGATGGGTCTCGACAACGCGATTCTCACCGAAGCCGTTGTAGGCACCGGCGACGTTGAAGTAACGAAGGCTGGTGGCGGCGAGACCGTACGCCGACGCATAGGACGTGATCGCGTGGTCGATCGCGAGCTTGGTGGCACCGTAGGGATTGGTCGGCCGGGTAGGAGCGTCCTCGGTGATCGGCGTCTTCTCGGGTTCGCCGTAGGTGGCCGCGGTCGAGGAGAACACCAGTTTCGGAGTTCCGGAAGCCCGCATCGCGTCGAGCAGGGCCAGCGTGGTGACCACGTTGCCGCTCCAGTACTTGTCGGGTGCGACCACCGACTCGCCCACGAGCGACTGCGCGGCGAAGTGCAGTACGGCGTCGAACCCGCCGCCGTTCAGCACCTCCGCGGCAACGTCTCTGACGTCACCCTCTACGAACGTGGCACCACCGGGCACAGCGTCCCGGTTCCCGGTGGACAGGTTGTCCACGACGACGACGTCGTGGCCGCGCTCGAGGAGCACGGCTGCACAGACACTGCCGACGTATCCCGCACCACCGGTAACCAGAAGCTTCACTGTTGCTCTCCCTCACACGCTTGCGGCACCGCCGGCAGTGTGAGGTCAGACCCTCTTCACCTGGACGGCGTGTGCCATTTCATCGGATATGTCGACACCGCTGTGCCCTGGCACGGTGATCGTGACGGACCCGGGCTTGGCTTCGACTGTAACCCGAGCGTCGGGAACAACGCCCGCTTCACGAAGCTGTGCGATCACCTCGGGGTCGGACTGAACATGCTCGGCCAGACGGCGTACGACCACTGCGGTCGGCTGGCCGACCGGCACATCGGTGAGACGGATGAGAGCCTCGGGAGCAAGGGTCGACTGACCGAGACCGAGCTCGGCCAATCCCGGGATGGGGTTTCCGTACGGCGATGTGGTCGGGTTGTTCAGCACGGTGACCAGACGACGTTCGACTTCCTCGCTCATCACGTGCTCCCAACGGCACGCCTCGGCGTGTACGTCTTCCCAGCGCAGACCGATGATGTCCACCAGCAGTCGCTCCGCCAAGCGATGCTTGCGCATGACGGCGACCGCCAGACTGCGACCCTTCTCGGTCAGCTCCAGGTGCCGGTCTCCCGCGACGGACAACAAGCCGTCGCGCTCCATCCGCGCGACAGTTTGGCTGACGGTGGGACCACTTTGTTCGAGCCGCTCGGCGATTCGCGCGCGGAGCGGAATCACACCCTCTTCTTCCAAATCGTAGATCGTCCGGAGGTACATCTCCGTGGTGTCGACCAGATCCTTCACACTCAACCCCTTCGTCGGGCTCGATCCTACCGTCAGCGCCCCGAAATCGGCGCTGCACCCAACCGGCACGGGCGCGGCGCACCACAACGGCGCTCGTCGATTCCCGTGGCTTCTCACAGGGGGACATACGGCACAACACCGGAACCGTGCCACACCATTCCACCCGACAACGTAGTTTTGTCCGTATGTCTGACAAGGCGACACGCGCCGCCGAGTACATCCCGAACCGCCCCGAGGACATCGTCGTGTGGAGCGAGGACTACCTCGGCTACCGGTGGAGCGACGACCACCCGATGAACCCCACTCGACTCGATCTGACCATGGCACTCGCCACCGACATCGGAGTGCTCGCGGGAGTCGAACTCGTCGAGCCCGCTGCCGCCCCGGATTCCGAGCTGCTGCGATTTCACACCAGCGCCTACATCGAGGCGGTCAAACAGGCACCGTCGCAGGGCCCGGCTCTGCGTGACCCCGACGACGTCGTCCACGGGCTCGGTTCCGACGACAACCCGGTGTTTCCGCAGATGCACGAGGCGAGCGCCATGCTGGCCGGCGGTTCGTTGGCCGCAGCCCGCGAGATCGCGTCGGGTCGTGCCCGCCGCGCGGTGAGTATCGGTGGCGGCATGCACCATGCCATGGCCGACTGGGCCTCGGGCTTCTGCGTCTACAACGATGCCGCGATCGCCATCTCGTGGTTGCTGGACAACGGATTCGACAGAATCGCCTACATCGACGTCGACGCCCATCACGGTGACGGCGTCCAGGCAGCATTTCTCGGTGACCCCCGCGTACTCACCGTCTCCCTGCACCAACATCCAGCCACGTTGTGGCCGAACACCGGTTGGTCGACCGAGGTGGGAACCGAACGCGGTGAAGGAACCTCGATCAACGTCCCGTTGCTGCCGGGCACCGCGGATCGGTTGTGGTTGCGCGCGTTCCATGCGATCGTGCCCGGTGCCGTCGGGGCGTTCCGGCCCCAGATCATCGTCAGCCAATGCGGTGTGGACAGCCACCGTGAGGATCCCCTCGCGGATCTCGCCCTGACCGTCGACGGTCAGAATGCTGCGTTCCTGGCCATGCGCGATCTCGCCGACAAGCACTGCGAGGGCAGATGGTTGGCCGTCGGTGGCGGCGGATACGGCCTCGTGCGTGTGGTCCCGCGCGCGTGGACGTACCTCATCGCCGCCGCGCTCGGCCGCGAGATCGATCCGACATCAGCGCTGCCGGACACCTGGCGTGACCGAGTGCGGACGATGGCACCGAGTGTCGATCTCCCGCAGACCATGGGTGACGGGGGAGACGTGGACTATCCCGCCTGGGACGGACCCGGTGGGTCTCTCGCCGGAACCGACGGCACCGACCGGGCGCTCGAACGCGTCGACTCGGCGATCACAGCCACCCGCCGGGCAGTGTTTCCGCTGCTCGGCCTCGATCCGGAGGACCCGCGTGACTGATCGGACCGGCACCTCGTCGTCGAACTCCTCGTCCGACGAACCTGTCGCTGAGCCCAGCGCACAGGACCTGGCACGAGAGCGCGCGGAAACGTCGTTCCCCCGCCACTGGGTTGCCGACGTACTGACCTCCGACGGTGGCGTCGTGCATCTTCGTCCCATCGTCCCGTCGGACTCCGAGCGCATCGTCGCCTTCCACGGGCGACTCTCCGAACGGACGAGGTACCTCCGATATTTCGGTCCGTACCCCACCATGCCCCAGCGGGACGTTCTCAACTTCACCACCGTCGATCACCACGACCGCGTTGCGTTCGTGGCCGTACTCGGCGACGACATCATTGCGGTCGGCCGATACGAACGTCTGCCCGAGGGCGACGGCAACTCGGCCGAAGTGGCCTTCGTCGTTGCCGACGCACACCAAGGCCGCGGACTCGGACCGATCCTGCTCGAGCATCTCGCCGGAGCCGCCGCCGAGAACGGGGTCAACATGTTCGTCGCCGAGGTGCTCGCCGAGAACCGGAACATGGTCACGGTCTTCCGGGAAGCGGGCTACCAGGTCAGCAGGTCCTTCGAGGGTGGGGTGCTGCGGCTGGAATTTGCCATCGATCCGAGCGAGGCACTGCTCTCGGTGCGCAATTCACGTGAGCGCGCCGCCGAGGCCCGCAGCGTACGCAACGTGCTCAGCCCCCGGTCGGTGGCCGTCATCGGAGCGTCGACGGACAGCTCGAAGGTGGGCAACGCGGTGCTCGCCAATCTCCTGGCCGGCAACTTCACCGGACCGGTCTATCCGGTCAATGCAGACCACCGGTCGGTCCGCGGCGTTCGTGCGTACGCCACGGTGCACGACATTCCCGACCCGGTCGACCTTGCGATCGCAGCGGTTCCGGCCGACGCCATCGACGCCGTACTCGACGACTGTCTGGACAAAGGTGTGAAAGCACTGCTTGTGGTGTCGGGTGGATTCGGCGAGACGGGGCCTGCGGGGCAGGAGAGCGAGCGCAGATTGGTACTCGCAGCGAGGGCGCACGGGATGCGATTGATCGGGCCCAATGCGCTGGGAGTGGCGAACACCGACCCCGAGTTCGGGTTGAACGCCACTCTCGCTCCGCATCTGCCGACGCCCGGCAACGTCGGTTTCTTCTGCCAGTCCGGCGCTCTCGGCATCGCGATCCTGGACGAGGCCGCCAACCGCAGGCTCGGTCTCTCGACATTCGTCTCGGCAGGCAACCGAGCCGACGTGTCCGGCAACGATCTGCTGCAGTACTGGGACTCGGACCCGGCAACCGAGGTGATTCTGCTGTACCTCGAGAGCTTCGGTAACCCGAGAAAGTTCACCAGAATCGCCCGCCGGGTGGCGCGCAGCAAACCCATCATCGCTGTAAAGAGCGGACGCGGAGCCGTTCCGCCAGCACATGCGATCGGCGCCGATATCGACGATTCGATCGTGCGCGCTCTGTTCGCACAGGCAGGTGTCATCCAGGTCGATACCATCTCGGAATTGTTCGACTGCGCAGTCCTGTTCGGTAATCAGCCTCTGCCGGTCGGACCGAGGGTCGCAGTCGTCGGCAACTCGACGGCGCTCGGTGTGCTGGCGGTCGATGCTGCGCGGGCCAAGGGGTTGCATGCGAGCACCCCGATCGACGTCGGCCCACAAGCCGGTCCCGAGAATTTCGCCGAGGCCGTCTCGGCGGCACTGGCTGCGTCGGACATCGATGCCGTCATCGTCGTGTTCGTACCTCCGGTTGCCGTCGAGGTCGAACCGTTCGCGACAGCTCTGGGAAACGCCGTCCGTGGATCAGACAAGCCCGTGCTGTCGACGTTTCTCGCCACCGAGGGGATTCCCGACGTACTGGCCGTGCGGGGACCGAGCGGTCATCCGATTCGTGGTTCGGTTCCCTCGTATTCGAGCCCGGAACGGGCGGTTGCTGCTCTGGCCGCGGCCTGGCGCTACTCCGCGTGGCGTTCGCGACCGGTGTCGAACCTGGTTCGGCCCAAGAGCATCGATTCCGAGGGTGCCAAGAACCTGGTCGAGCGATGGCGTTCGGCCGGCAACCGGGGACGCTGGCTGTCGGATTTCGAGACCGCAGAACTGCTCGCCTGTTACGGGCTGGAGGTCGTGCCGTTCCGCGTCGTGACCGACGAGGACGAGGCCGTGGCGGCAGCCGACGAACTGGGCTACCCGGTGGCGGTCAAGGCGACGGGGGAAAGGTGGCGGCATCGACCCGATCTCGGGGGAGTTCGTCTGGACATGGCCGACGCTTCCGCAGTGCGGGTGGCGTACCGCAATCTGGCGGCCGATTCGGGCGAGCCGCTGCTGCACGTGCAGCGGATGGCAGTAAAAGGAATCGGCTGTGTCGTACGGGTCCAGGACGACCCCTCGTTCGGATCGCTCATCTCGTTCGGTCTGGCCGGAGTCATCTCGGACCTGTTGGGCGACCGGGCGTTTCGGGTACTTCCACTGACCGAGGACGAAGCTGCCCAACTGATCGACGCGCCGAAGGCCGCACCGCTACTGTCCGGTTATCGCAATGCGGTGCCTGTCGACAAGAAGGCCCTGATCGATCTGGTTCAGCGCATATCCGCACTCGCAGAGGACATCCCGGATATTCGGGAGATTTCGTGCGAGCCGGTGCTGGCCTCCGCCGACGGCGCGCAGATCACCGATGCGCGCGTGCGTATCGGGCCCGAACCGACCAAGGCGGATCTCGGCCCACGTCGGCTGCGCTGAACGAGACAGGCCTCGAAAAGACGGAAGCCGAGCCGACGTCCCGGGGGGAGGGAACGTCGGCTCGGCTACCGCGTCAGGTGGCGCGAACGGGGATGGTCACCGCTGCTCCACCGGTCGGTGGCTGCGATCAGCTGGCGTAAGACCGCAACTTCTCGGCGCGGTCGCCCTGCCGGAGCTTGACCATCACCTCGCGCTCGATCTGACGAACACGCTCACGGGAGAGCCCGAACAGCTTGCCGATCTGATCGAGAGTGCGGGGCTGCCCGTCGTCCAGGCCGTAGCGGAGTCGAATGACCTGCTGCTCACGCTCGTCGAGTGTGCCGAGCACGACTCGAACGTCGCTGTGCAGCAAGCCGGCGATGACGGCATTCTCGGCCGACGTCGCCTCCGAATCCTCGATGAAGTCTCCCAGGGGTGCTTCCTCGTCGCTGCCGACCGGCATGTCCAGGCTGACCGGATCGCGGCTGTGATCGAGCAGATCTGCGATCTTCTCCACCGCGATGCCGGATTCGCTCGACAACTCCTCGTCGGTCGCCTCACGGCCGAGCTGCTGATGGAGCTCGCGCTTGATCCTGGCCAGCTTGTTCACCTGTTCCACCAAGTGGACAGGCAGCCGGATGGTGCGGCTCTGATCTGCCATGCCGCGGGTGATGGCCTGCCGGATCCACCACGTCGCGTACGTGGAGAACTTGAAGCCCTTCGCGTAGTCGAATTTCTCCATTGCGCGAATCAGACCCAGGTTGCCTTCCTGGATCAGGTCGAGCAGGGGCATACCGCGACCGGTGTAGCGCTTGGCAAGAGAGACGACCAGGCGAAGATTCGCTTCGAGCAAGTGGCTCCGCGCGGCGCTACCGTCGCGAACGATGATGGCGAGGTTGCGCTTCTTGACCGCGCTCAGACGCTTGGTGTTCTCGAGAACCTGCTTGGCGTACAGACCAGCCTCGATCCTCTTTGCGAGATCGACTTCTTCGGCAGCCGTCAGCAGTGCCGTGCGACCGATCCCGTTGAGGTAAACGCGAACGAGATCGGCTGCCGGGCTCTGGGCGTCCAGATCGGCATCGGTGGGCCGTGGACGAATCGTGGTGCTGGGGCTGGTCATGACTTGCCTCCTGGTCGGTGGTGTCTCACAAGGTT
This sequence comes from Rhodococcus sp. WWJCD1, assembly GCF_002258735.1. Classification (NCBI taxonomy): domain Bacteria; kingdom Bacillati; phylum Actinomycetota; class Actinomycetes; order Mycobacteriales; family Nocardiaceae; genus Rhodococcus; species Rhodococcus sp. WWJCD1. Next base: position 86,101 of record NZ_NOXY01000030.1, on the reverse strand, counting down.
CAACGCTCGGGAGACTCCGATAAGTTCCCACGCCGATCCTTCTGATACCCGTGTGACCAGGGATTACGTCATGGTCGTCCTGAGAAGTTGCTGAGAACTGAGACCGGTGGGAACAGCGCCTCGCGCGAGGCACTCCGCGGCGGTCTCATCGGGCCGGCCGAACCAGCCCGTGCCGGACGAGCCCCTGCATCATCGTCACGGCGTGCGCAGCCAGATCCTCGGGGTCTTCGTCGTGCGCGGCAGCGAGCAACTCGACCAGTTCACCGACCGGCAGACCATCGGGTCGGAGCCCGGCGAGCAATGCTGCACCGAGTTCGTCGACGTCGTGCTGCCATTGCGGGCCGTTGCCGCGATGAACCCGCACTGCCACCGGAGCCCAACCCTCGTCGCCGGGTAGATAGACGCGTTCGAGTGCAGTGTTCGGGTCCAGAGTGAGTACCGAATCGAGAATGTCGTGCTCGCGCAGCCAGTCCAACCGCGCGAAGTACTCGATCGATTCGTTACCGAGAGGGTCCGAGAAGCCATGGGTGAGTTCCTCGGCGAGAAGATCGGTCGGTGTATCGGTACGGCGGAGATAGACGAAGCCGAAACCGATTCCCTCCACGTCGGCGGCAGCGAAGTGGTCGAGCCAGGACTGCGCAACTGCGGCCGCGTCGGGATCGCGGGGGTCGAGGCCACCGTCGCGCATCCAGGTACCGACGTAGAGAGCCGGATCGGCGACGTCGCGTTCGACCACCCAGGCGTCGACCCCGTGTGCAGGCAGCCACGACGCCACCCGCGCGCGCCAGTCCTCACCTCTGACATGGACCCAGGAGGCCAGGATGGCAGCCGTGCCGCCCGGGGCCAGGTGCTCCGGGGCCTGCCCGATCATCAGTGCGCTTGCACCGTCGAGATCGAGGCCGGAATCACGATAGGAATGCTGCACTTCGGCGCGTCCGACGACGAACGGTGGGTTGGCCACGATGCGATCGAACCGGCGCCCGGCCACCGGCTCGAACCACGATCCGTGCAGCAGCTCGACCTCGAGGCCGTTGAGCGCCATCGTCGCTGCCGCGAGATCCATGGATCTCGGGCTGATGTCGGTTGCGGTCACCTGCTCGGCGTAGCCGCACGCATGGACGGCCTGGACGCCGCAGCCGGTGCCGACGTCCAGAACGGTCGAGACCGGGGACGTGGGCGTCCCCCGGAGCAGTGACAGCGATGCCTGGCCGACGCCCAAGACGTGGTCGGCCGCGGTCTCTGCCACCCGCATGCTGCCGTCCGGATCCGAGACGATCCACCGAGTGCCGTGTCCGGCATCGAGCGGTCGAATGTCGAGCAACGTCCGCACTGCTGATCCGGAGCGGTGGAGAATGCCGGCCGCCACGGCGTCGGCGACGCTCAAGGGCGCGATGGCGTCGACGACGTCGGACTCGGGGCAGTCGTCGACGAGAAGAAAGAGGCGCACCAGAACGCCCAATGGGCCGGAACCTCGGCTGGCGTTGCGGACCGGAACCGGCTCACTGCGTCCGAGTGCCGCGTGAGCGTCGTCGCCGAGCATCGTCAGGACGCCGTCCGCGTCGTACCCGGTTCGCTCGAAGGCCTCCCGGAGTTGCGAGCATGCGGCGATCAGCGGGGGCGTGGAAGTCGGTGCAGTCACAACGCAAGTGTCGCATCGGCACTCTGGGCAGGCGTCAGTCGTCGCCCGGTTCGATCACTCGGTGGTTGCTCGATTCCAACTGTGGCTTGTCCACGGTTCGGTAGTCGTACCGGCTCATTTCGTCCTTCGTGCGGGGCGGTCGATCGTTGGCGATCAACACCGCCATCCACGGCAGCGGAATGGACACCCCGACGATCGCCATGGAGATCCACGGATTCATCCACATTCCGTAGGCGAGGGCAGCCAACACCAACGCCGGGATTCGAAAGGACATGATGAACATGTACTTGCGTACACGCTTCTTGTGCTGCTCTTCGACCGACTGCTGTGCCTCGGTGATCAGTACAGGCCCATCCGGCGAGTCGCTGTACGCGCTGCCGTCGAACCCTGGGGTTCTCGTCATACCTCCACTGTGGCACTACCGCTCACAGAATGCATACGACGAGCTGTGGAACCGGTTACCCCTTGCTGTGGATCCACGGATTAATCTGTGTCCATGAGCACTCAGACGAAGGACCGTCCCGACATTGCGCCGGACGAGACCACCGAGGACGACCGGCCGAAGTTCTTCCACTACGTGAAGAAGAACAAGATCGCCGAGAGCGCCGTGATGGGTACACACGTGGTCGCCCTGTGCGGTGAGGTGTTTCCTGTCACCAAGTCCGCGAAGCCCGGATCTCCCGTGTGCCCCGACTGCAAGAAGATCTACGAGGGCCTGAAGAAAGGCGAGTGACGACCTACTCGGCGGTGGGCTCGCGGCGATCCGGCCGGCCACGATCTCCGGCCAGCTTGATCGGTCCCGTGGCGAGCCGTCGAGCAACGGCCGTCACCGGTCCCGACGGCTTGTCGTCGGTCGCTGCCTGCGCCGCGATCCACTCGCGCATCTGGTCCATTCGAGTTGCCCGGGCCGGCCAGAACTCCTGAATAGTGGCGTTGAACTCGGCTCCGAGAACGACGGCGAAGCCGAGGAAGAACGTGAACAGCAAGAATGCGATCGGCGTGGCCAGCGCGCCGTAGGTGTACCCCGTGCTCGTCACCCAGGTGAGGTATCGGCGGAGCACCGCGCTGGCGATCATGAAGAACACGCCTGCGAGCAGAGCCCCACCGAGCAGTCGGTGCCACGGCAGCGAGGTGTGCAGGGCGAGCTTGTACAGCGTGGTCAGACCGATGATCAGCAGCAGACCGACGGCCGGGTAGTAGAAGAAGTCGATCAGTTCGCTGCCGAACGTGATCCACGAATCGGGCAAAATCTGCTGGACGTACACCGGTCCGAGCGCGACGAGTGGGAGCACGAACACCGCGATGACGAGAAAGCCGACGTAGAGAAGCAGGGCGAAGAACCTTTGCCAGACGGGATTTCGCGCGTCGGCCTGTCCGTGCGCTTCGACGATGGAGTCCACGAACGTCGAGATCGCCGACGAGCCGGCCCACAGCGAGAGCAGGAAGCCCACCGAGACGATCTCGCCGCTTCCCTGCGCGAGGACGTCTCGGACGGTCGGAGCGATGATCTGATCGACAACACTGCTGCTGAAGAGCGTGTTGCTGAAGGTGATGATCTTGGACTCGATGATGTCGACGGTGTTGGGGCCGAACCATCCGCCGACGAATCCCAGGCTGCCCAGCACACCGAGAAGGAGCGGGGGCAGCGAGAGGGTCTGCCAGAACGCTGCCGTGGCGGCCTTGCTGAAGATCGAGTCGTCCCACGCTTTGCTCAGGGTGCGCAGAGTCACTTTCCACACCGCACGTATCGGCTTTCTCGCCGACAACCGCTCCGGTGTCGGCGTTGTGCCTGTTGACTCACTCATGGTCTCTCCAGCATTCCTGACGAAAGGCGTCTTCGCCTAACGACCGACCCGCCGTGTCGCGTCCGGTTCACCCCAGCGATGCGGGATCGGTCGGTGTGGAGCGATAGGCTCCACGGCGGACACTGCAGGGCTACCGAGAGCGCGAGGAAGTACATCGATGCCAGGAACCGGCGGCCAGTGAGCGCTGACATGTTCGATCCCACACCACAATCCGAGCAGGCAGCTGCCCCCGTGAGCGGGGGAGCGCCGCTGCGCGCGTGGCAGCGGCGTGCGCTGACGAAGTACCTGGTGGCCTCACCGAAGGACTTTCTGGCCGTCGCGACACCGGGCGCGGGTAAGACGACGTTCGCTCTGCGCGTGGCTGCGGAGTTGCTGGCCCATCGCACGGTCGATCAGGTGACCGTCGTGGCACCCACCGAGCACCTCAAGCATCAGTGGGCGGAGTCGGCGGCGAGGGTGGGGATCGCTCTGGACTCACGCTTCTCGAACTCGACCGGTCAGACGTCCAGCGACTATCACGGCGTGGTCGTGACGTACGCACAGATCGCCTCGCATCCGTTCAAGCATCGGGTGCGCACCGAAGCGCGCAAGACCCTCGTGATCCTCGACGAGATTCACCACGGCGGCGATGCGAAGAGCTGGGGAGAAGGCATTCGCGAGGCCTTCGGCGACGCGACTCGACGTCTCGCTCTGACCGGTACGCCGTTCCGTAGCGACGACAGTCCCATTCCGTTCGTCAACTACGAACCGGACCAGGACGGGTTGATGCGGTCCAAGGCGGACCACGCGTACGGATATTCCGACGCGTTGGCCGACGGCGTCGTTCGACCGGTGGTGTTTCTTGCGTATTCCGGCGAAGCGCGTTGGCGAGACAGCGCGGGTGAGGAATACACCGCCCGACTGGGCGAACCGCTCAGTGCCGAGCAGACCGCGCGGGCATGGCGGACGGCACTCGACCCGCAGGGCGACTGGATGCCCGCAGTGTTGTTGGCTGCCAACACACGGTTGGCTCAGCTGCGCGCGGGCGGAATGCCCGACGCGGGCGGGCTCGTGATCGCCACCGATCAGACGGTGGCGCGGGCATACGCGAAGCTCATCGAGGTGATCACGGGGGAGACGCCGGCCATCGTCCTCTCGGACGATCCCACGTCCTCGGCTCGGATCGCCGAGTTCGGCAAGAGTGACCAGCGGTGGATGGTTGCCGTTCGCATGGTGTCCGAGGGCGTCGACGTTCCGCGTCTGGCCGTCGGCGTGTACGCGACCAGTGCGTCGACTCCGCTGTACTTCGCGCAGGCGATCGGTCGATTCGTGCGTTCGCGGCGTAAGGGGGAGACGGCGAGTGTCTTCCTGCCGTCGGTACCGGTGCTGTTGGATCTGGCATCTCAGCTCGAGGCGCAGCGTGACCACATTCTCGGCAAGCCGCACCGCGAGAAGGACGGATTCGACGACGAGCTCCTGGCCGACGCGAACAAGCAGAAGGACGAACTCGGCGAGGAGGAGAAGGCGTACACCTCCCTGGGCGCGGACGCCGAACTCGACCAGGTCATCTACGACGGTTCCTCGTTCGGAACCGCGACGTTCTCGGGCAGCGACGAGGAAGCGGATTACCTCGGGCTGCCCGGTCTGCTCGACGCCACGCAGATGCGGGACCTGCTGCGTCAGCGTCAGCAGGAACAGATCGACAAGCCCGCGGCGGGCCCGGCCGTTCCGGCCCCTCCCATCGTCAACGACAGGGCCGCCAGTGCGGGCCAGCTGGCCGGTCTGAGGCGTGAACTGAACAGTTTGGTTGCGGTGTACCACCATCGCACCGGAAAGCCGCACGGCGTGATTCACGGCGATCTGCGACGCATCTGCGGCGGCCCGCCGACGGCGATGGCGTCGGCCGATCAATTGGGCGAGCGGATCGCCCAGTTGCGAAAGATGTAGAGCGAGCGCACGAAAAAGCGGACGGTCCGAAGACCGTCCGCTTTTCCGTGAGATTCGATCGTGGCGAACCTGTTTCCCCCGACGTCTCGGTGGATTACACCGTGGAGTCCGATTCGGTCATCACCGTTGCGTTCACTTCACGCAGACGGGCTTCGTGCTCGGCGGCGTGGTGACCGCAGAAGAGAAGTTCTCCACCGGTCGAGAGCACGACACGCGCGCGAGCCCCTGCACCGCACCGGTCGCACCGGTCCGCTGCTGTCAATTGTGGGCTGGTCAATGTTCCGGGCATGACTCCTCCGTACTGGCTTGCGGGTTGTCCCGTTCGCCTGGGGCCGGTCCGCCGCGTCGGTATGGCGCGGTTCGTTCACTCTGTCAGACGTATGGCGGTCATGCGTTGTTCCCGAGCGCGTTTCTTTGTGTTGTCACTAACACGAAACATGCCTCACGAGCTGGAACGCCGTGAAATCTGTTCGCTGAGAGCAGACACGGCTCGCAGCGAGCCGCGGCAGTAGGGTCGCCGTTGTGGCTTCGACTTCTCATTCGCTGTCCGGCGCATCGAAGCTGGGTATTCCGTCGCTGTTCGTGATCGGCGCGGTGTGCATGTACGTCGGTGCGGCGATCGGTGTGTTCTTGTTCGACACCGTCGATCCGGCCGCGGTGGCGTGGCTGCGTGGTTTCGGTGCGGCGCTGGTGTTGGTGATCTGGCGGCGGCCCTGGCGGCACCGCGCCGGTGCGGGCGGCACGTGGTCCGTGCGGCGACTGTGTACGGCAGCTGCATTCGGCGGTGCGACGATCGGCATGAACGCGATGTTCTACGAGGCCATCGCCCGGCTACCGCTGGGCGCGGCGGTAGCCATCGAGTTTCTCGGGCCCATCGCGGTTGCAGCAGCCGGGTCGAGGAAGCCGGCCGACGTGTGTGCGCTACTCCTGGTCGTCGCCGGCGTCGGTGCCATCGCCTCCGCGCAGTTCGAGGGCGGCGAAGTGGGCCTCGTGGGAATTGCATTCGCGCTGGGCTCGGCGGCGTTGTGGGCCGCCTACATCGTCCTGGGTAAGTCCGTTGCCGATGCAGGTCAGGGTCTCGACGACATGGCGGCCGGGTTCGGCATCGCGTCGGTGATTCTGGCCGTGCCGTTGTTCGGGCCGTTTGCGCTGGCTCATGCCGATGCTCTGGGGGACTGGCGGATCTGGGTTCTTGGGTTGGGCGTGGGTCTGCTGTCGAGTGTGGTTCCGTACGTTCTCGATCAGTACGTCCTGGTGCGAGTCGGAAGGGCCCGATTCGCTCTGCTGCTGGCGCTTCTCCCGGCGACGGCCACGGTGGTCGGTGCGGTGGTGCTGACTCAGATTCCCACGACCCTGGAGGCTGTCGGAATCGTGGCTGTCATCGCGGCAGTGGTCGTCGGTGGGCTCCCATCCGGCAGAGATCGCGGTGTTGTCGACGTTCCGCCGCCCTGACGGGGGCTCCACCCGGCAGAATGAAACGGTGACCAGTAAGCAGGACGACCTCGTTCACATCTGCACCGCAGGGGAGTGGTTGTCGATGCGGGGGCAGGCCGAATACGTACCGGACTCGTACGGCGAGGTGGGCTTCGTTCACCTGTCGACGCCGCAGCAAGTGCATCTACCTGCAAATCGGCTGTTCCCCGGGCGTGAGGATCTGGTTCTGCTCCGTCTGGATCCGGCGCGACTGAATGCACCGGTTCGATGGGAACCCGGCGTGCCGTCCGATCCGGAGTCGATGCGCTTTCCACATCTGTACGGACCGCTACCGATCGCGGCCGTCACGGCAGTGCTCGACTATCGGCCCGGGCCGGACGGAACCTTCGCAGCACCACCTTTGTGACGACCACCGTGCCCAGACGACGAAGACCGCCGATCGCGAGGATCGACGGTCGTCGTTCGGTGAATCGGGTCACTCAGTCCAGGTAGTCGCGCAGGACCTGTGAACGGGACGGGTGACGCAGCTTGGACATCGTCTTCGATTCGATCTGGCGGATTCGCTCACGGGTGACCCCGTACACCTGTCCGATCTCGTCGAGGGTGCGCGGCTGGCCGTCGGTGAGGCCGAAGCGCAGACGGACCACGCCGGCTTCACGCTCGGACAGGGTCTCGAGTACCGACTGGAGCTGGTCCTGCAGCAGCGTGAACGACACTGCGTCGACGGCAACGACGGCCTCGGAGTCCTCGATGAAATCACCGAGCTGGCTGTCGCCCTCGTCACCGATGGTCTGGTCGAGGGAGATCGGCTCCCGCGCGTACTGCTGGATCTCCAGCACCTTCTCGGGCGTGATGTCCATTTCCTTGGCGAGCTCTTCGGGAGTGGGCTCGCGACCCAGATCCTGAAGCAATTCGCGTTGGATGCGGCCGAGCTTGTTGATGACCTCGACCATGTGAACCGGGATACGGATCGTGCGGGCCTGATCGGCCATGGCCCGAGTGATGGCCTGTCGGATCCACCAGGTGGCGTACGTGGAGAACTTGTAGCCCTTGGTGTAGTCGAACTTCTCGACCGCGCGAATGAGACCGAGGTTGCCCTCCTGAATCAGGTCGAGGAAGGCCATGCCGCGACCGGTGTAGCGCTTGGCCAGCGAGACGACGAGTCGAAGGTTGGCTTCGAGCAGATGGTTCTTGGCGCGATTGCCGTCACGGCAGATCCACGTCATGTCTCGACGCTGCGCGACGGGGAGCTTCTCGCCCTTCTCCGCGGACTCGCGCATCTTCTCGACTGCGAACAGGCCTGCCTCGATGCGCTTGGCCAGTTCGACTTCTTCCTCCGCGTTGAGGAGGGCGACCTTGCCGATCTGCTTGAGGTATGCGCGGACGGAGTCTGCCGACGCGGTGAGCTCGGCATCCTTACGGGCCTGACGCAGCGCCTCGGATTCCTCCTCGTCCCACACGAAGTCGCCCGACGCCTTGTCCTCGGCGGTCGGCTCGCTGGTGGCGTCCTCTTCGGTGTCGTCACCGGCAGCGACGACCTCGACGACATCGTTGGCGGCAGCAGCCAGGTCGCCTTCGGAGATGTCGATGTCCTCGATTCCGGGGGCGCTCTCATCGGCGTCGTCCCCGGTAGCGGGAGTTACTGCTGTTTTCTTCGCTGCGGCTTTCTTCGCCGGTGCCTTCTTGGCTGCGGCGCGCTTTGCCGGAGCCTTCTTTGCCGGTGCCTTCGCAGCGGGTGCCTTGACAGCAGGTGCAGGTGCCGCAGACTCGGTCTCGGAATCTACGGTCTGACGGATATCGGTGGCTGCCACGTACGCCCTTTCGTGACGAAGTCGTGCGGCGTCACGCCAGAGTTGTTTCCGGCGGAGAGGTCTTCGGATTCTGGCCGGCTGCGTACCGGCACACACCATTGTAACGACCTCTCAGGAGTTTGTTACCGACCCTCGTCCTACGCGGGTGGCGACGCCGCGTGTCAGTGGGCCGATCCAGCGGATGTGCCGGTTTCTGCGGACGGAACTGCGCTGTCCGCAGCGAGTGCGGCACCGACGATCCCGGCAGTGTTCAGCAGGGTTGCCGGCACCACGGGAGTGCGGTTCGTCAGGTGCGGAATCCACTTCTCGCTCTTACGACTGATCCCGCCCCCGGCAATGAACAGATCCGGCCACAGCAGCGCCTCGAACGTCTCCAGAACCTTCGAGACCTCCTTGGCCCACTCCTTGTACGACAGCCCCTGATTCTCCTTCACCGACGACGCTGCACGGTGCTCGGCTTCCTTGCCGCCGATCTCCATGTGACCGAATTCGGTGTTGGGCAGCAGCACTCCGTTGTGCAGCACTGCCGAGCCGATCCCGGTGCCGAACGTCAGTAGCACGACGACACCGTCCTTGCCTTTGCCACCGCCGTACTTGTCCTCGGCGATTCCGGCTGCATCGGCGTCGTTGAGGACGGTGATGTTCTCGGTTCCGATGGCCTTGGCGAACAATGCTCGGGCGTCGGTGTCGATCCAGGACTTGTCGATGTTGGCGGCCGAACGAGCCACGCCGTTGGTCACCACGGCGGGAAGTGTGACGCCTACCGGACCGGTCCACTCGAAGTGCGCGACGATCTCCGCGACGGTTCGCGCGACGGCATCCGGGGTGGACGGCTGAGGAGTCTCGATCTTGTAGCGGTCGCCCACGAGGTCCCCGGTGCCGAGGTCGACGATTCCGCCCTTGATGCCGCTGCCGCCGACGTCGACGCCGAATCCGTGGCGCGCTGCCCCGCCGGGGGTGTTGTCCGAACCTGCCTGTGTCATGTGGATGCCGCTCCTGGCCTGATCGAATCCGTGTGGTGCCGTCGCTTCCGAACAATAGTGCCGTTTCGGTGTTCGTGGAACGCCGAGTCGGCCCCGATGTGTTCGGTGAGTCGCTGCGGTGGTGCTCGGCCGTCGGTGTGTGTTGCGATGTACGTGTGCCGAAATCAGACGGATCGCAGAACGACACCGCCAGTACGCAATTGCCCGGAACGCCGGTGCCGGCGGGAGGGTCGGACACCGAACCGAACACGCGAGACGTGGACGTGCTGCGCGAGGTTGCCGAACGCGTCGCGACGCGAGCCGCCGAGCACGTGCGACTGCGGCGACCGCAGGTGTTCGGTGGCGGTTCGAGTGTCGATGACGACGCGGTGCAGTCCAAGAGCACGCCGACCGATCCGGTGACCGTCGTGGACACCGAAACCGAGCGCGTTCTGCGCGAGATGTTGGCGCAGCTGCGGCCGTCGGATTCCATTCTCGGGGAAGAGGAAGGGAGCGAGGACGAGTCGCTCGACGGTGTGCGGTGGGTATTGGACCCGATCGACGGGACCGTGAATTTCATGTACGGAATCCCGGCCTACGCGGTGTCGGTTGCCGTTCAGATCGACGGTGTCAGTGTGGCGGGGGCCGTGGTCGACGTTGCTCGCGATCTCGTCTACTCCGCTGCGAAGGGCCGCGGTGCCACCGTACGAGGGGCCGACGGCACCGAGGAGCAACTGCGGTGCTCGGACGTCACCGAATTGTCGATGACGTTGCTGGCCACCGGATTCGGCTACGGGTCGGGTCGTCGAGCGGTACAGGGCGCGATCATCTCCGAATTGCTGCCTCAGGTGCGAGACATCCGCCGGATCGGATCGGCAGCGCTCGACCTCTGCATGGTCGCGTCGGGAGCGGTCGACGCACACTTCGAGCACGGGCTCAGTCCGTGGGACTGGGCCGCGGGTGCGCTCATCGCTACCGAGGCCGGAGCTGTGGTGCGGCTGCCTGCTGCGAACTCGACGAGTGCGCACGGCTCTGCCACCGTGGCTATGGCCCCCGGAATCTCGAATGCCTTCCTGGCCGCGTTGCGCAGCGCAGGCGCTCTCGATCCGATTCCTGGCTGACGAGTCGAATCGACGTCAGCAACGCGATTCGCGCGCTGCGGCGAGTAGGTCGGCATCGAGCGGCTGCGGCGCAGCATCCGGCGCCGAACCGGCGAGCGTGCGCAGCACTTCTTCTGCGTCGTCGTTCGGCTGGATCGCGCTGAAGTAGGTACCGAGAGCGAGATCGACCGAGTCGTCGGTGCGGGAATCTTCGATGAGCTCGGCGCAGGGCGCGACGAGCCATACCGCGCTCGCCGCAGCGACCCCGGCTGCACCGAAGCGAATCTGGCCCTGGCACTGCATGTTCTGATCGACGTAGACCGGATCGTTGCCGACCTGGACGTCCGGTGCGCTTGCGAAACCGTAATCGATGAGCTGAGCCGCCACCAGAGCCGCCTGGCCGCGCTCACCGTTGGCGTTGAAGACACGCACCTTCGATGCGGACAGTGCCGCAGGCTCGACATCGAGCAGCGTGTCGGGGTCGACCTCGTCACCCAGCGGCACGGGCTGCGTGCCGTCGGTGGCGGCCGTGGTGGTCGGCGTATTGCATTCGGCGGTTGCGGAGGTGGCCTCGGATGTGGTGAACACCTTGACCCAGACGACCACGCCGAGCAGCGCCAGCACCGTGAACACGGCGAGAATGGGAAATGCCCGGCGGCGGCGGAACGGACGACCTCGATCGTCGGCCGAACGGCCTTCGGTGATCAGAGAAACCACAGTTGATCTTCGCCTTTCCTTCGGCTGGCGCCGAGACCGGTCACAGGGTCGGTTCACACCGACGCGGTGCCTACTGTAGATGCCCGCGGCGCCCGGCGGCGGCACACTCGGGCCCGACCCTTCTCGGATGGGGGCGCATCTCCCGTTTCGGAGCCGAAAACCCGCGCCGTGACGCCTTCGGTGGATCGTGGAATGAAGACGGCCGCCTCGGTGTTGTTGCGGCGTGCATGCAGGTAATGCACTCACCGGCGATTCGGTTTCGAGATTGTGACCGGCTTCGGCTATTGTCTGGCGGCCGCGGTGCTTCGAGAATCGGACGCCGGTGCACCATCGATCAGGTGAGCGAGGTCTCGATCGGGTTTCAACCGGCGAGTTTTGGGAACTACCCGGTGTAGTTTCGGGCACCGCGCGACGACGAACGATTCGAACAGGTACGAACAATCGGTGGGAGTGAGCAAGCGCCCTCTTCACAGCCGACGGCCACAAGCCGACCACAACGGCAGCTCCCACCACACACACGCACGAAGATGAGGGGTACGAGAACAATGGCAACCGACTACGACGCACCGAGAAGAACAGAATCCGACGACGTATCCGAGGATTCGCTCGAAGAATTGAAAGCTCGACGCAACGAGGCCCAGTCCGCAGTGGTGGACGTGGACGAATCCGACACCGCGGAGTCGTTCGAGCTCCCGGGTGCAGACCTGTCCGGTGAGGAGCTCTCGGTTCGAGTGGTTCCCAAGCAGGCGGACGAGTTCACCTGCTCGAGCTGCTTCCTGGTTCATCACCGGAGCCGACTGGCCAGCGACGCCAACGGCGTACTGATGTGCCGCGACTGCGCGGCGTGATCTTCTCCGCACAGACCTGATCATCGGCTCGGGTCTGTGCGTCGGTTCCCCGACCGTCGGTCGGGTGCGAGGTCAGCGTGCCTCGACGCCGTGAGCGGACAGTACTGCCAGTAACGCGTCGGGACGTTTGGTGCTGATCAGCCAATACGGTGTTGGATCGTCGGGGTCGTCGAGAACCACGATCACCATCTGCTTCACCCAGGTGCGGTGCTGTACGAAAGCCAGCGGATCGAGCTGTCTGCCCAGCGCCGCACTTTTTGCTGTTCCGGGGACGATCGCTGCCTTGGCTGCCACAGCGAGCGGTAGGTGTGCTTTGCCCACGCGCAATTCGACGTCGGTCGAACCGGTTTCGGCCACTACCTCGACGCGCAGTCTGCTGAAGGCGAACAGTGCCCAGGCGACAAGCGGCAGCAACACGACGTACGGCAACCATGCCCGGATGCCCGGTGCGCCCATGTGAATCTCCGCCGCCAGCAACACCGCTACGGCGGCCCCCGCTGCCCACCACCAGAGCGGCACCCAGATCCGCTCCGAGTAGAGCACCGAGTCGGTGGACCCGGTGCTGGGAGTGGAGTTGCCGGACTCCGAGTTCGCGGGTTCGGTCTGTCGATCTGCAGTCACGAGCACCAGGGTAGTCGCCACACCGAGGCACGAGCAGGCCAGCGTAGTCTCGTTCGACGTGAGCGACGAAGTCCCCGAGACCGGCATGGATCCGTCTGCCGACCGAACCCCGAACTCTGTGTGGCCTGCATCTCCACTGACCGAGGTGCGCGTCCGCCGACTCGACCCCGAGCTACCGATTCCCACCCGTGCGCACGAGGGTGACGCAGGCGTGGATCTGCGGACCACGGCACCTGTCACGATCGCGCCGGGCGAACGTGTGCTGGTGGGAACCGGTATCGCGGTCGCTCTTCCTCTGGGAACCGTCGGGCTGATTCACCCGCGGTCGGGCCTGGCGGCGAAATCGGGGCTGTCGGTCGTCAACACCCCGGGCACGATCGATGCCGGATATCGCGGCGAGATCAAGGTTTGTCTGATCAACCACGACCTGAATTCCCCGATCGTGCTCGACCGGGGCGACCGTATTGCGCAACTGGTCGTACAGCGGGTCGAGCTGGTGACGTTCGTCGAGGTCGACGAGTTGGACGACACCGTTCGAGGGGCCGGTGGTCACGGGTCGACCGGCGGCCATGCGAGTCTGAAGCAGTGAGTTCCGCCACTGCGTCGGTCGGTGGCAGGGACCGTGGAAGCAACCGAGAAGAAGAGAGCTGAACATGTTCGGACGGCGTAAGAAGAACGACGCCGGCAGTGCCTCCGCACCCGATGCGGAGGCATTCGTCGATGGAGTCGAGGACGAGGAGCCCACGGGCACCGGCGCCGACGGACCCCACGATCTGGAGGACCTGGACGACGATCGCGAGACTGTGGCGAAGACGCGTCTGGACCTCGGCTCGGTATTGATTCCGCTCCCGGAAGGTGGCCAGCTCCAGGTCGAGATGTCCCAGGCGGGCAGCCCTCAGGCAGTGCACATCGTCACCCAGTTCGGGCGCATCACCATCGCTGCGTACGCGGCACCGAAATCGCCCGGTCAGTGGCGCGAAGTGGCGGCAGGCCTGGCGACATCGCTTCGCAACGACAAGGCCGAGACCACGGTCGAGACGGGTCCGTGGGGGCGTGAGCTGCACGGCGTCACAGCCAACGCCGATCTCCGTTTCATCGGAGTCGACGGCTATCGGTGGATGGTCCGATGCGTGCTGGCCGGGCCGTCGGGTGCCGTGGGCGAGGGGCAGCCGCTCGTCCAACTCGCACACACGATTCTTCGGCAGACCGTGGTCGACCGGGGGACCGATCCGCATCCCGTACGAACGCCGCTGCCGGTGGTGTTGCCGCAGGTGCTCGCCGAGCAACTTGCTGCTGCCTCGCAACAGCAGGCGGCGGCGCAGCAATCGCCACAACCGCCGGCTCCGCAGGCTGAACCCGTTGCACCGCAACAGAATTCGGCATCTGAGCAGAATTCGGCACCGCAGTCGACTGCGGCCGAGCGCGATCGAGCGCCGCGACGCGGGGCATCGGGATCGGCAATTCAGCAATTGGGCGGTTGAGGCGACCCCAGGTCGAGACCGTCGACAACCGCACGGCCCAGACATCCTGCGTCGTTGCCGATCATGTCGAGCGTCACCGTTCTGAGTACGCAGTTCGGTAGCGCGCGCGCCCAGTTCCGCGCCACCTCGATCGGATGCACCGCGTCGTCCACCGCGCCGACGACGACGGTCGGCAGCTCGATCCGTGCGAGCTCGTCGAGCTCGAGACTCCGGTGTCGCGCTGCCTCGTCCAAGGCATCGGGAAGAGCCGGCCACTGAGAGGCCCAGGATCGCCGCAAGGTGCGAGCGAGCCATTCGGGGCTCGACGACGACATGGCCGTAGTGACGTCATCGAGCCCCACCTCGCGCAGCGATCGAGCGGTGAACTGGGCGCTGAGGGCCGCGGGAGTGCCCGTCGGGTCACCGGTCCATGCCGGTAGAGCGAGCGCCAACGCTGCAGTGCTCGACGCGTTGTCGGCGGCCCATCGTGCTGCGACCGCGGCACCGAGGGAGATTCCTGCCACGACGATTCGGCCGTGCCTGCGCGTTGCGGTGTTCAGCGCGTCGACGTAGCTCTCGACGACGCCGGTCGGATCGGGTTCGACTGCGATGGTGGTCAATCCCACACCGGCGAACGCTGCCGAGAATGCGTCTTCGGCAAACCGGGCGTCCGATCCCGTGCCAGGTAGAACGACCGCGGTGAGGGTGTCGAATCGGCTGTGCACGACACGATTGTGCACGGCTTCGGTTCCGGGCGGGGCGGTGGTTGGTCAGTGTGACACTTCGGGTCTACAGTGGCGAAGTACCCGCCCTGACGAGGCAAACCCCCACGTCGCCGCAGTTGCTTCCGAGAATGAAGCCTGCGGAACGACTCATACCGCTGGAGCGCACAATGGCACCCGCTGCCGCAGGATACTTTCGCCGGTTGACGCGAAAGTTGACCGAGGACATCGATCAGCTCGACGCCGAGGAGATGGCCGAATCTTCCGAAGCGTCCGGTGCCCGACGCGCATGCGATTGCTCGCGCGGCGAAGAGGTCACGATGTTGGGTCGGTTGCGCAGCGTGGAAGCGTGTTCGAAGGCTGCCAACGCGAACATCGAAGCAGAGTTCTTCGACGGCACCGACACGGTGACGCTCGTGTGGATCGGTCGGCGGAAGATCGCCGGTATCGAGCCGGGCAAGACCGTTCTCGTTCGTGGACGCGTCGGCGAACGCGACGGACGCAAGATCGTCTACAACCCCTACTACGAACTGCGCGACGACAGCTGACCGTCGCGGGTATGGCACTCTCGTTGTCGTGACCAACAGCGACGATGCCGTGCCGCCCCCCACGACGCCGGAACCTGCGACCGATGCGCCCACACCGGACAGTGTCGAGAAGGTGGCTCCCACCGTTCTCGAACAGCTCGGTGGTCTGAGCGGGCTCGTCTATTCCACGTTGCCGGTCATCGTTTTCGTTCCGGCCAACAGTTTCTTCGGCCTGGCCGTCGCCCTGTGGTCCGCACTCGGCGTGGCCGCTGCGGTTCTGGTGTGGCGTCTGGTTCAGCGCAGTCCCATTCAGCCTGCGATTTCGGGATTCTTCGGTGTCGGTATCTGCGCGTTCATCGCGTACCGCACCGGGGATGCCAAAGGCTATTTCCTGTTCGGCATCTACACCTCGCTGGTCTACGGCGGAGCGTTCGTGTTGTCGGTACTCGCGCGCTGGCCGCTGGTCGGAGTCATCTGGGGTTACCTCAACGGCAAGGGAACGGCGTGGCGTCACAACCGATCGGCCGTGCGCTTCTACGACGTGGCGACGATCGCATGGGCGGCAGTGTTCGCCGCCAGGTACGTCGTCCAGTCGCAGCTCTACGACTCGGATCAGACCGGCTGGCTGGCCGTTGCACGAATCGGCATGGGTTGGCCGCTCACCGGCGTGGCGCTACTGGTCACGCTCTGGGCCGTGCGTCGGGCCGATCACACGCTGGAGGTCGCGTCGAGTGCGGATCGGACCGACGGAGCATTGCCGTCAGATCAGGCCGACCGCAGCTCGTAGTTCGTTCTCTACTTCTTTCGCCGCGACGAACAGTAGTTCGTCGCCGCCCTCGAGCGGATCGTCGTGCTGCGGCACGATCACTCGGCCGCCGCGCAGAATCGTCACCAGGGCGGCGTCCCTGGGCAATTGAAGCTTTCGGACCGGCTTTCCCGCGAGTGGAGTGTTCTCGGGCAGCGTGATCTCGACGAGGTTGGCCTGGCCTTTGCGGAACGTCATCAGATGGACGAGGTCCCCGACCGAGACCGCCTCTTCTACCAACGACGCGAGCATGCGCGGCGTCGATACCGCGACGTCGACACCCCACGCGGAGTCGAACAGCCACTCGTTACGTGGGTCGTTGACTCGGGCCACCACACGATCGACACCGAATTCGGTTTTGGCCAGGAGACTGAGCACCAGGTTGGCCTTGTCGTCGCCGGTGGCGGCGATCACCACGTCGTAGTTTTCGAGATGAGCAGCTTCGAGCAGGCTGAGCTCGCATGCGTCGGCCAGCACCCATTCGGCTTCCGGCACCGCGGCCTGATCGACGTGGTCGAGCTTGCGTTCGAGGAGCATCACGTCGTGTTCGCTGCGGATCAGCTCACGTGCGATGGATCTGCCGACTGCGCCGGCACCGGCGATGGCGACTTTCATGGCTTCCCGTTCGGGTCGATGGGGGAGGTGGGGAACGTGCGGTCGTGCATCAGTCGTCCGACGGCGGGGGGTTGCCCGCCAGCGCGATGGCTTCGGCGACGGTGCCCGAGACGGCGGCGACGTACACCTCGTCGCCGGCCTGGATCACGGTGCGCTTGTCCGGTAGCAACCCGACGCCGAATCGGATGACGAAGGCCGCCCGCGAACGTGTCGCCTCTTCGAGGACCGAGAGCTTCTTGCCGATCCAGGCATCGTTGAAGTCGAGCAGGACGACGGCCACGCTGCCGGACGGATCGCGCCATTTGGTGGTCGGATCGTCACGTAGCAGGTTGTGCAGAAATCGGTCGGTCGCCCAGGGGACCGTGGCCACGGTCGGGATACCGAGGCGTTCGTAGACGGCGGCGCGTTTGGCGTCGTAGATTCTCGCCACCACTTTGTCGACTCCGAAGGTCTCGCGTGCGACGCGGGCAGAGATGATGTTGGAGTTGTCGCCGGAGGAGACGGCGGCGAATGCCTCGGCCTTCTCGATTCCCGCACTCACCAACACATCTCGGTCGAATCCCATGCCGACGACACGGTGTCCGCCGAAGTCGGGATCGAGGCGCAGAAAGGCTGCCTCGTCGCGATCGATGATCGCTACCTCGTGGCCGATGCGTTCGAGCGCACCGGCCAGCGATGCGCCGACGCGGCCACATCCCATCACAACTACGTACAACGCCCAGCTCCGTCCCGATCTCGATTGTCGACCACTGCCGGACCGACACTGCCACTACGGGCAGGCGTGCACCAACGTATCGGGGATTCGTCTCCGGGATCGACCGAGGGTGGGCTCCGACGCAGTTTCAGGCGCGTGGTTGAGACGTCCGCAGGCGGACGGCCTACGCTTCTGTCCGTGTCCAAGGTCTCGACTGCCGCCAAGCGGCTAGTGCTCGGTAAGCCGTTCCGTAGCGACAAGCTCGGTCATACATTGCTTCCCAAGCGAATCGCGTTGCCGGTGTTCGCCTCGGACGCCATGTCGTCGGTGGCCTATGCCCCCGAGGAGATCTTCCTGGTGCTGTCGGTGGCGGGTATTTCGGCGCTCACGTTCACTCCGTGGATCGGTCTCGCCGTGTGCGTGGTGATGGCCGTGGTGGTGGCCAGCTACCGGCAGAACGTGCACGCCTACCCGTCCGGCGGCGGTGACTACGAGGTGGCGACCACCAATCTCGGGCCGGCCGCCGGTCTGACGGTCGGCAGCGCGCTGCTGGTCGACTACGTCCTGACCGTGGCGGTGTCGATCTCGGCGGCCGCGTCGAACATCGGGTCGGCGGTGCCCTTCGTAGCCCAACACAAAGTGCTCTTCGCCGTGGTGGCCATCGTCTTCATCACCTCGATCAACCTGCGGGGCATCCGGGAGTCCGGGGCTGCGTTCGCGATCCCGACCTACGCCTTCATGGGTGGCATGTTCCTGATGTTGGCGTACGGCCTGTTCCGGGTCTACGTGCTCGGCGACGACATTCATGCAGAATCGGCAACCTTCGATCTGAAGGCAGAGGATTCGCACCTGTACGGAATTGCCTTCGCGTTCCTCATCGCGCGCGCCTTCTCGTCCGGTTGTGCGGCGCTGACCGGGGTGGAGGCCATCAGCAACGGTGTGCCCGCATTCGAGAAGCCGAAGTCGCGTAACGCTGCGACCACACTGTTGCTGCTCGGTGCCATCGGCATCACATTGCTGATGGGCATCATCGTGCTCGCACAGAAGATCGGCATCAAGTACGCCATGGATCCCGATATTCAGCTGATCGGTGCGCCGGAGGGGTACCAGCAGAAGACGTTGATCGCGCAGCTCGCGGAGGCGGTGTTCAGCGGGTTCCCCGTCGGCTTCTTCTTCATCACGACCGTCACGGCCCTCATCCTGGTACTTGCGGCCAACACTGCGTTCAACGGTTTTCCCGTTCTCGGTTCGGTTCTGGCCCAGGACCGGTACCTACCGAGGCAGCTGCACACTCGCGGTGACCGTCTTGCCTTCAGCAACGGCATCCTCTTTCTCTCCGGCGCTGCGATCGTCTTCGTCGTCGTGTTCGGTGCCGAGGTCACCAAGCTCATTCAGCTCTACATCGTCGGGGTGTTCGTCTCCTTCACGCTGAGCCAGACCGGCATGATCCGACACTGGACCCGGTTGCTCCGATCCGAGACCGACGGCGAGCAGCGCCGCAAGATGCAGCGTTCGCGAGTGGTCAACAGTGTCGGTCTTGCGATGACGGCCACGGTGCTCGTGATCGTGTTGATCACCAAGTTCGCCGCAGGCGCTTGGATCGCGATCGTCGCCATGGTGGCGATCTTCATCCTGATGCGGATGATCAGGAAGCACTACGACACCGTGGCGCGCGAGCTCGAGAACGAGGAATGGGACGGAGTGCTGCCCAGCCGAACGCACTCCATCGTGTTGGTGTCGAAACTGCACATGCCGACGCTGCGCGCGTTGGCATATGCGCGGGCGACCAGGCCCGACACCCTCGAAGCAGTGACCGTCAACGTCGACGAGGCCGACACCCGCGCGCTGGTGCGCGAATGGGAGGCCAGCGACGTGTCGGTGCCGCTCAAGGTCGTCGAGTCGCCCTATCGAGAGGTGACCAAGCCGGTTCTGGACTACGTCAAGCGTGTTCGACGCGACTCACCGCGTGACGTCGTCACCGTGTTCATCCCCGAATACGTCGTGGGCCACTGGTGGGAGCAGGTTCTGCACAACCAGAGCGCGTTACGACTGAAGTCCCGACTGCTGTTTCAACCGGGAGTGATGGTCACCAGCGTGCCCTGGCAGTTGCGGTCGTCCGAGAAGGCCAAGCGCGAGGTGCTCGGCAACGCACCGGGTGCGTCGCGTCGCGGCTACGAGCCCCCGGCGGGCAAGTGACCGAGAGCTGGTTCGGCCTTCTGCTCGAGGTCGAACTCGGTGCGCCGGGACACGGTGGCTTCTGTGTTGCGCGCCACGAAGGACGAGTCGTGTTCGTGCGTCACGGGCTGCCCGGCGAGCGGGTGGTGGCCCGGGTGACAGAGGACCGAGGCGGATCGTTCTGCCGAGCCGATGCCGTGGAGATCCTGTCGGCGTCCGTGGACCGGGTGGACACGCGGTGTCCCATCGCCGGGCCGGGCGGCTCCGGATGCTGCGATTACTCCCACACGACCGCCGATGCAGGTCGTCGATTGAAGTCGTTCGTCGTCGCCGAGCAACTTCGACGCGTCGCTGGAGTCGAGCGTGAGGTGCGCGTCGAGGAATTACCGGGAACCGGCGACGGCACCGGGTGGCGAACCCGCGTTCGACTCGCCGTCGATTCCAGCGGGCGTCCCGGCTACCACCGCTATCGCAGTAGCTCGATCGTCAACGAATTATCTTGTCCGCAAATGGATTCCGTAGCGTTCGAGGGATTGTCGGACCAGCAGTGGCGGCCGGGTGCCGAACTGCAAGTGGTGCTCGACGGAGCCGGTACGCGGCACGTCGTGGAGATCGCTCCGGCTCAGCTGTCGACTACCGGGCGCAGATCTCCGGGTCGACGCGGGGCATCGGCCCGTCGGGCAGCGTCGTCTCGGGCGCGGGCGGAGAAGGCCGTGATCGGGTCGGGTCGGGTGACGGAATACGTCTCGGGCAGGGCCTGGACCCTCGACGCCACCGGCTTCTGGCAAGCCCATCGAGGTGCTGCCCAGGTCTACACCGACGTGGTGACGGAATGGGCGGACGCGTCCCCGGGTGACGGCGCGTGGGATCTGTACGGCGGTGTCGGGGTGTTCGCGGCATCTCTCGCCGCCGGGGTAGGGCCGGAAGGACACGTGACCAGCGTCGAGTTCTCCCGCCGCGCGGCCGAGGACGGGCGTTCGGCGCTGGCCGACCTCGCTCAGGTCTCATTCGTGCCGGGACGCGTCGAGCGTTCGATGGATGCGTTGGCCGAGCCGGTGGCGGTAGTGGTGCTCGATCCACCTCGCGCAGGAGCCGGACGCGACGTGATCGACGCCCTCGCCGCCCGAGGTCCTCGTTCGGTGGTGCATGTCGGCTGTGATCCCGCGTCGTTCGCGCGAGATGTGAGTCTTTACCAGGCTGCGGGATACGAGCTCACCGACATGCGCGCCTTCGACGCGTTTCCTCTGACCAGTCACGTGGAGTGCATCGGACGCCTCGTTAGAAAGTAGGGTTGGCTTACCAAAGGAATCGCAGGTGTCGTAGCGTCTCCGGTGTGAGAATTCGCAGCTCGATTGTCGCAGGCCTCGTCCTGGTCTTGTCCGTGACGGCCGTCGTGTCGTGTAGCTCGGGCTCGGGCGAGACACCCGACCCGTCAGGCGAGTCGGGTGGGTCCGGAGCGGCGTTCCCCGCCACGGTCGAGACGAAGTTCGGCGCGGTGACCATCGACAGTGCACCGCAGCGCGTCGTGGCGCTCGGGTGGGGCGACGCCGAAACTGCGTTGGCGCTGGGAGTCTCACCGGTCGGTGCGAGCGATTGGTTGGCGTTCGGCGGTGACGGCGTCGGCCCCTGGGCCACTGGTCTCTACGACGCACCGCCGCAGATCATCGGAACCCAGGAGCCGTCCTACGAACAGGTCGCGGCACTGGCACCGGATCTGATTCTGGATACGAAGAGCTCAGGTGACCCCGAACGATTTGCGACGTTGTCGGCCATCGCGCCTACCGTCGGTGTGCCCGAGGGGTCGGACAACTATCTGACCTCGCTCGAGCAGCAGGTCACCATGGTGGCGGCCGCTCTCGGTCGGCATGAGGACGGCGAGGCTCTGCTGGTCGGGATCTCCGATCGTTTTCGAGCCGCTGCTGCTGCCCATCCCGAGTTCGTCGACAAAACGGTCGTCGTGGGTGCTTACAGCGGTACCGGGTTCGGAGCGTACATCTCGTCCAACAGTCGTCTCGAGTTCATGAAGAAGCTCGGGTTCGTGACCAGCCCGACGATCGATGCGCTGGTGCCGAAAGGGTTTTCGGTTCCGGTGTCGGGGGAGGAGCTCGATCTCCTCGATGCCGATCTGCTCGTGGTGTTTCCGATCGAGAAGTCGCCGTCGGAGGTGACCGACAATCCCTTGTTCCAACGGATTCCGGCGGTGGCGGATGGACGGTCCATCGTGTTCGACGACCCAGTTGTCGCGAAGTCCTACTCGACCAACTCGGCACTGTCGATCGGTTATGCCCTGGACACCGTGGTGCCCGAGGTGGCTCGCACCCTGCAGTGATCGGTCAGGCGCGACGAGCAACCTCGGCGAGTGGGGCGAAGGTCTCGGTGGGTACCGACACGATGCGTTGGGCTCCGCAGGGGCAGCCCTGGTATCCGACGAGCCCCTCGCTCGTGTGGTGGGTGGAATGAGTTGTCCAGGTGTGTTCGGTGTGCATACACCCACTGTGATGTAATGGTCTTGTGCATATCAACCCTTACGGTGAATACGCGGTGAAACTCGGCATCGGTCTGCTCAATACGCCGCCCACCTCGGCGACCGAACTGAGCGAGCGCTGCATCGATGCCGGCCTGGTTCCCGATTGGACGGCCACCGATGCCGATCTGACCGACACACTCGACTTCCTGGATCAGTGGGCGCGTGTCGTGGACGCCGACACCGAGAACGAGCGGGCCCAGGCGCTCAACATCCTGTTGGCTCGAGCGGCGGCGTACCCGAGGTTGACCGACCACGCAGGGGACGGGTGGCACATGCACTATCGAGATCCCGATATCGCCCTGGGCGGCGTCATCCGGGCTCTGGTGAGCGTCGGCACCGCGTTGCATCTGACGGGACGCGGCATGTCCCGCCTTGCTCGCTGCGCTGCGGCCGACTGCTCGCTCGCTTTTGCGGACACGTCGCGAACCGGCACGCAGCGATACTGCGGAACGGTGTGTTCCAATCGCGACGCGGTGCGCCGGCATCGAGCGCGCGCAGCGTCCTGATGGGCAGCGTCCCGATGAGCAGAGATATCGAACTGCCGTGGTATCGAACTGCGGCGCTAGGACTTTCGGTTGTACAGCCGCATCGTGATCGGTCCGAACACCGCCAGTAGAACAACACACAGCACCAGCGTCACTCCCAACTGGCCGGTGTCGACGTCGCCCTGCATCAGACCGCGGAGAGACGTCACCAAGAAGCTGACCGGGTTGACGTCGACGAAGGCACGCAGCCAACCGGGCATGGTGTTGGGATCGACGAAGATGTTGCTCGCGAATGTCAGCGGGAACAGGATGAACATCGACACACCCATTACTGCGGCCTCGGTGCGCACGATCATGGCGATCATCGTCCAGATCCAGGAAAGGCAGAACGAAAACACCAGCAGCAGAACTATCGAAGCCACGACGCCGACGAGGCCACCCTGCGGTCTGAACCCGAGGACCAAGCCCAGAATCAGCACGATCACCGACGCGAGCGTGTAGCGGACCACGTCTCCGAGCAGCGCGCCGACCAACGGCGACGGACGCCAGATGGGCAGCGACCGAAAACGATCGAACACCCCCTTCTCGATGTCCTTGTTCATCGTCACACCCGTGTACATCGTGATCATCACCACGGTCTGCACCAGAATGCCCGGAAGCAGAAACTGGATGTACGCGTCGGTCGACCCGGCCAGTGCGCCGCCGAACAAGTACGTGAACAGCAGCGTGAACATGATCGGGAAGGCCGTCACGTCGAACAGTTGCTCGGGCACGTGCTTGATCTTGAGCAGCGCCCGCCACCCGAAACTCAACGACGTGGACAGCGACGAGGGCCGCGGGGGACGAGGTCCGGCAGCGCCGAGCACATCGATGATGGTCGAGGCCTGCGGCGTCGACTGTTGGGCTTCGGCAGTCATGACGCCACCTCTCGGTCGGATGCGGACAAGTCGGTCGTTCCTGCAGGCTCCACTCCCGCCTCATGCCCTGTCAGCGCCAGGAACACCTCGTCCAAGCTCGGCTGGCCGAGGGTGAAGGACGCGATCGAGATTCCCGCTGTCTCGAGTGCGGGCAGCACGGGCGCGGCCTGTGCCGGGTTGTCGAGACGCGCCGTGACGGTCGACGGATCCGGATCCTCCGTGACAGTGCCGCCGAGCAGATCGTGCAGGATCCGCGCAGCCGCAGTTCGTTGCGCCGCGTCGAGAACCCGGAGGTGCAACGAGTTCGATCCCACCGATGCTTTCAACTCGCCCGTCGTACCTTCCGCGATGACTTTGCCGTGGTCGATAACCGCGACACGCCCGGCCAATTGATCGGCTTCGTCGAGATACTGGGTTGTCAGAAGCACTGTCGTCCCGCCCGCCACCAAGGCACGGATGATCTCCCACACATGGTTTCGGCTGCGCGGATCGAGTCCGGTGGTGGGTTCGTCCAGAAAGATCAGCTCGGGAGTGACGATGATGCTGGCGGCGATGTCGATACGTCGGCGCATTCCGCCGGAGTAAGTCTTGACCTGCCTCGGCCCGGCGTCGGCGATGTCGAACGCGGCGAGCAGCTGCTCGGACCGCGACCGGGCAGCGGGCCGTGAGTAGCCGAGCAATCGGGCAAGCAGAACCAGATTTTCCGTACCGGTCAGATCCTCGTCCAACGAAGCGAATTGGCCTGTCAGAGCGACCTTCTGCCGGACGGCCTCGGGTTCGCTCGCCACATCGTGCCCCAACACGCGTGCGCTACCCCCGTCGATCGGGAGCAGGGTGGCCAGCATTCTGATGGTTGTGGTCTTGCCTGCACCGTTGGGCCCGAGGACGCCGTAGACCCCACCGGACGGGATGGACAGATCGACGCCGTCGACAGCGATGTTCGCCCCGAATCGTTTGACCAGACCGTGTGTCTCGATGGCCGCCATGTGTCTCGACTCCTCCAGTGGGCCGATCGCCCGATTACCCACGATTGTCCGATTCTCCACCAAGGATGAATCGTGGTCCAGCTCGGTGCAACGAATTTGCGAACCCGAACCATCCTCCGGCCGGTTTGTTCCGAATATGTACCGCGGCGGGAAAACGCGGAGGTTTCGATATGAGAGCACTATGACCACTAGTGTCGTGTTCGATGAACTCGATCATGAACCCGTCTGTTGGGACGACCTTTCGATGAGCGCGCCGTTGTCCGGACCGTCGGATGCCGGCCGTGACCAGGTGCCCGACGCTGCCGAGGGCTATACGGACGACAGCGCGGTCTGCGCTGTCCCCAGCCCACAGTTGAAGAATTTGCGAGCAGAAGAGACCGATCGTCTTCGGCGGCTCATGGCATCGGTTGCACAGGGCGATCGGGCGGCATTCGCAGAGCTGTACGACGCCACGTCGGCTCGCGTCTACGGCATGGTGCTGCGGGTGCTTCGCGACCCGGGATACAGCGAGGAGACTGCGCAGGAGGTGTTCCTCCAGATCTGGCGCGCTGCACCGAACTACGACCCGAATCAGGGGAGCCCGCTCGCCTGGATCATGACGCTGGCTCACCGCCGCGCCGTCGATCGTGTTCGCAGCGAGCAGTCGGGTACCGATCGTGAGGCGGCGTACGGCGCAGTGAGCCACACGCCCGAGCACGACGAAGTGCTCGAGACGGTGACTCAGAGGCTCGAATCGGAGGCCGTGGTGGCCTGTCTCGAAACCTTGACCGATACGCAGAGCGAGTCGGTACGAATGGCTTACTACAGCGGTTACACCTATCGCGAAGTTGCGGAGCGGCTCGGGGTCGCCGTTCCTACCATCAAATCGCGCATACGAGACGGATTGATCAAATTGAAGACATGCCTGGGGGTGATCCCGCAATGAGCGAATCGTCACGGCAACGTCTGCTCGACGACGCCGAGGTCTACGCCCTTCACGCGACGACCGAATCCGAACGACGCGACATAGAGACCGAACGGCTACGCGTGGACGACACCGCGCGGGCTCAGTTCGACGTCCTCGTGACCGAGATTCAGGAGACTCTGGCGTTGGCCGCAGCGGTCGACGCGACACCTGCTCCCGACCGACTGCGCGGGGCGGTACTCGATCGGGTCGCCTCGAGCGACCAGGAGCCAACGGTTCGGAAGCTACCTCCGAATGTGACTCCGCTGCACCGGCATCGGCGCGAGCGCTCGAAGTCCTGGCGCTACTCGATGCTGTCGGCCGCTGCAGCGGTGATCGTCGCCGTCGGCGGCGTGGTGGTCGTCACGCAGACGATGGGCAACGATCCCCAGCCGTCGCAGGCGGACCAGATCGTGGCTGCACCCGATGCACGTCAGGTGACGGCGGAGTTCCCCGGTGGCGGCTCGGCAACCGTGGCGTATTCGCTCTCGCAGAACGCGGTCGTCGTCGATCTCGACGGGGTTCCGCAGCCGCCGCCAGGCCGCGTCTATCAGATGTGGTTCGTCGACGGTTCGCCTCGATCGGCCGGCGTCGTGACCGAGGACCAACTCTCGTCGGAATCGGGCACGGTGGTCGACGGCCTCGGCGCATCGACGAACTTCGCATTCTCCCTCGAGCCTGCGGGTGGGTCGCCTCAGCCCACCGAGGTGCTCACGATGCTGACGTTGGGTGCCTGACCGATCCACGTTCGCCTCGGGCGGTTCGGCCATCGGTGTCAGATGCCGATGTCGAACCGCCCGAGCGTTCTGATCACCGCGGCCATCTGGCCGTACGCGCCGGTCGCCAGATTCTCCAAAAGGGCAAGCTTGACCTCGGGTGCGTCCCGAGTCAGCGCCTCGAAGTGCGGTACCGACACCACCACGAGGTCGACCGGTGTGTCCGCCACCATGTCGAGCAGAAACGGCACTGCCATCAACAGCGGCATCTCGCCGAAGCTCATCCCGGGCGACAGAGTCGTGATCCGATGCGTACCGCCGTCGGCCGACACGGTCGTCGACGTCACCTCGCCGCGCAGCACGAGAAACAGGCCTGCGGCCGCGTCGCCGTGATGCACGATGATGTCTCCGCGCGCGTAATGCCGCTTCTCGAGATAGGGGCTCACCGCCTCGTACTGGGCGGCCGACAGTCCTGCGAGCAACGGGTGCTCGGCTGCTGTGATCTCGGTGGGCTGTCGCAGACCTGCACAATGTCGATCGAGCAGAAGATTCTCGGCCCACTGGATGGCCGACCCCAGGCTCGAATAGACACGACCCGCCGGATCGGCCGGGTCGAGACTCGAGGTGGTGTGTCCCATGATCGCCCTGGGGTCCACCAGGCACACGACACAGCCGTGTTCGGCCAGATCCCGGCGAAGATCCTCGAACATGCTGCGAGCGATGGCACTGACCTCGTCGACGCCGCGGACGTCGATGACGAGTGCGTCCAGCTCTCGATCCAGATTTCCGATCTCACGGACTGCGGTCTCGGCACCGGAGAACAGCAGGTCACCGTGCAATTCGTACACTCGCGCGCGATCTCCCACCGCGGCCAGGGTGGCCTGTTCGACGTCGGAGCGCCTTTTGCGTGACGGTGCCTCGGTGAGCACGTATCGACGCCGGATCGAGGACTTCGCCGCTCGTGTGACGTGTAGGAAGTGCAGTTCGAGCCGGCTCGACAGTTCTCGGCATGCGGCGACCCCGCGCACGCTGTTTCCATGGGAATCGAGCCGCGGCGAGTAGACGGCGATCCCCATCTGGCCGGGCAGTACCGCGAGAATCCCGCCACCGACTCCGCTCTTGGCCGGCATTCCCACCTGTGCCACCCAATCGCCTGCGCCGTCGTACATCCCGCACGTGGTCATCACCGACAACACTCGTTCGACCAGAGCAGGTGCCAGCGCGCGTTCTCTGGTGCGCGGATTGACACCGTTGTTGGCCATGGTTGCCGCCATCATTGCGAGGTCCGCCGCGGTGACATCTATCGAGCACTGACGAAAGTACAGATCGACGGCGGCGTCCGGGTCCTGCTCGATGATGTCGAACGAACGGAGCATGTATCCGATCGCGCGGTTCCGGTTACCGGTGCGCGCCTCCGAACGGTAGACGGCATCGTTGAAGGTCAGAGACCTGCCTGCATATCGTGAGTAGGAGGCCCGTATTCGCTCGAATCGATCCTGCGGAGTACGGCCGGCGATGAGAGATGCCGATGTGATCGCACCGGCGTTGATCATCGGGTTGCGTGGCCGCTCGGTGACCGGGTCGAGGCTGATCTCGTTGAACGGCTCACCGGACGGCTCGATATCTATCTTGTTCGCGACGGCATCGAGTCCGCGATCGGCCAGAGCCAGCGCGTAGGTGAAGGGCTTGGAGATCGATTGGATCGTGAAAGGTAGTCGGGTGTCGCCGACCTCGTAGACGTAACCGTCGGTGGTTGTGAGTGCTATTCCGAAGCCGTCCGGCGTGACAGCGGCAAGCTCTGGAATGTAGTCGGCCACCTGCCCGGTCGTGTCGTCTCGGCACAGTTCGTGAACACGGCACAGGATGGCATCGACGACGTTGCTCATGGGCGTCACTGTATGTGTGTGTCCGATTCGCCCACCGTCGAGGTTAGGGGCGGCTGATCCAGGGCACATCGATGGGCGACGGTAGTGTCACCGACACCACGCTGGGCGGAGCAGCGCGAGCACAGCGACTCCGTAGACTGAATTGTCCAGTGTTTTTCCGGCCGGAGGGAGCGATCTCGTTGGGTGTCCTAGCGCGAATTCAGACGCCCGAGGACTTGCGCGACCTCGGTAGCGCGGAGCTGGCCGAATTGGCTCGCGAGATCCGTGCGTTTCTCGTCGAGAAGGTATCGGCCACCGGGGGCCACCTCGGTCCCAACCTCGGGGTGGTGGAGCTGACTCTGGCGATCCACCGCATCTTCGATTCACCACGTGACCCCGTCATCTTCGACACGGGCCACCAGGCCTACGTGCACAAGATGCTGACCGGTCGTACCGGCTTGTTCGACACGCTGCGCAAGCAGGGCGGCCTGTCGGGCTATCCGTCCCGGGTCGAGAGCGAACACGATTGGGTTGAGTCCTCGCACGCGTCGGCCTCGCTGTCCTACGCCGACGGCTTGGCGAAGGCGTTCGCGCTCAAGGGCGAGACCGATCGGCACGTCGTTGCCGTCGTCGGCGATGGTGCGCTCACCGGCGGCATGTGCTGGGAAGCACTCAACAACATCGCGGCCGGCCGCGACCGATCCTTGATCATCGTGGTCAACGACAACGGACGCTCGTACGCCCCGACCATCGGCGGCCTGGCCGATCATCTGGCGGCGCTGCGCCTCCAGCCCGAGTACGAGAAGATCCTCGACAACGGGCGCCGCATCGTCCGCAAGATCCCCGTCGTCGGGCCCACGGCCTACCGGATGCTCCACGGCATGAAGGCCGGCGTGAAAGACGCCATCAGTCCGCAGGTGATGTTCACCGATCTCGGCATCAAATATCTGGGACCGGTCGACGGCCACGATCAGCATGCGATGGAATCGGCACTGCGCCGGGCCAAGGCTTACGGCGGACCGGTCATCGTGCACGCAGTGACGCGCAAGGGCATGGGCTACGTCCATGCCGAGAACGACGTCGCAGACCAGATGCATGCCACCGGTGTCATCGATCCGGCAACCGGACTCGCTCGGTCGAAATCGGCACCGGACTGGACCTCGGTGTTCTCGGCGGCATTGATCGAGCAGGGCGAGCAGAACGACGACGTCGTCGCGATCACCGCTGCGATGGCCGCGCCCACTGGTCTCGCGGCGTTCGGGGTTCGCTTTCCCGATCGGCTTTTCGATGTCGGTATCGCCGAGCAGCATGCGATGACGTCGGCGGCCGGTTTGGCTCTCGGGGGCATGCATCCGGTGGTCGCCATCTACTCGACCTTCCTCAACCGCGCGTTCGATCAGTTGCTGATGGACGTGGCGCTGCTCGGGCTGCCGGTCACGGTGGTTCTGGATCGCGCGGGCGTCACCGGTGCGGACGGTGCCAGTCACAACGGCATGTGGGACATGTCGCTGCTCGGCATCGTCCCGGGGATGAAGGTGGCGGCACCTCGCGATGCCGACACTCTGCGGGAGGAGTTGGCCGAGGCAATTGCAACGTCCGACGGGCCTACTGCACTGCGCTTCCCGAAGGGAGCGGTGACCGAGACCGTATCGGCGGTGCGCCGACTGGATGGAATCGTCGACGTGCTCGCCGAGCCGGCCGATGCCACCGGCGATGTGCTGATCGTCGCAGTCGGTGTGTTCGGTTCACTTGCCCTCGACGCAGCGAAAAAACTTCGACACGACGGCATCTCGGTGGCCGTCGTCGATCCGCGATGGGTGCTCCCGATTCCCGAGTCCTTGCTGAAGTTGGCCGAGGACTACCGGTTGGTGGTGACCATCGAGGACAGCGGTGTGCACGGCGGAATCGGCTCGACACTGTCGGCCGCGTTGCGCGCGGCAGGCGTCGATACACCATGTCGCGATCTCGGTGTGCCACAACGATTCCTGGATCACGCGTCGCGTGAGCAGCTGCACCACGAACTCGGCCTCACCTGCGAGGACGTCGTGCAGCGAGTCTCGGACTGGGCCAAGAGCCTCTGATCGCCGGCGACGGGCTATGCGCCCGTCGCCCACTCGCTGACCCGAACCCGGTCGATCAGATGGGCCGTTGCGAACGGGTCATGTGAGAACATGCGTTCCACACTTTCCTTGTCCACACCTTCGACGATCATCGTTGCGCCGCTGTGATCGGCGAGCGGGCTCGACGACCTGAGGATCTTGCGACGCTCCAATTCCCGCAACCACGCGCGATGATCGGTCCGGTGATCGTCACGGCCGGAGGATGTTTCGGGTGAGTACGCGTACTCGACGACGAACATCGGCATGTCAGATCACCATGTCCTCGAGCTCCATACCCTTGGTCTCCTTGATCTTGTACTTGACGAAGAAGAACGACAGGATCGCAAAGAACGCGAAGAACGAATAGATGAATCCCAGTCCGATGGTGTCGGACAGTGGCGGGAATGCAAGGGTGATGGCGAAATTCGCGACCCAGTTCGCCGCGGTACTGATGCCGAGTGCGACCGCACGCATTCGGTTGGGGAACATTTCTCCGAGCATCACCCACATGATCGGTCCCCAGGTAGCGGCAAAGAAGACGACGAACAGATTGGCACCCACCAGCGCGACGGGACCCCATGGCGAAGGCAACTCCAGTTGGTCGCCGCTGCCCACTGCCTGAGTGAACGAGACGGCCGCGAGTACCAGGCCGACGAACATTCCGATCGAGCCGATCATGAGCAGATTTCGACGTCCGAATCGATCGACGAACAAGATGGCGACGAATGTCATCGAAACGTTGATGATCGAGGTGATGACCGAGGTGACGAACGACTGGTTCTCGCTGAATCCGACCGACTTCCACAGTGTCGTCGAGTAGTAGAAGATGGCGTTGATTCCGACGAACTGTTGCAGGATCGCCATCGTGATGCCGACCCAGACAATGGGTTGCAAACCGAATTTCGGACCACGAATGTCGCCGAACGACGACGTGGACTCCCGGCGCAAGGTCAGACGGATTTCCTTGACTCGCTCGTTCGGGTTCACTTCTCCCGAGATCTCACCGAGAATGCGAGCCGCTTCCTCGTCGAGGTGTTTGCCGACGAGGTATCTCGGTGACTCCGGAATCAGTGTGGCGAGAAAGCCGTAGACGAGAGCGGGTGCCACGCCGACGAGGAACATCCATCGCCAGGCTTCCAGACCGAACCACAGATCGTTGGACGGCCCGCCGGCCGCGTTCTGCAGTACCGCGTCCGAGAGGAGCGCGGCGAAGATGCCGACGGTGATTGCCAGCTGTTGCAACGATGCCAATCCGCCTCGATAGCGAGCCGGCGCGATTTCCGAGATGTACGCCGGTGCGATCACCGACGCGATGCCGATGCCGAGTCCGCCGATCACTCGCCAGAGCATCAGATCCGGGACGCTGAAGGCGAACCCTGAGCCCACGGACGAAATCGTGAACAGTGCGGAACCGAGCAACATCACCTTCTTGCGGCCCCAGCTGTCCGCGAGGCGGCCGGCGAACCAGGCACCGACCGCACAGCCGAGAAGCGCGATCGCTACCGCGAAACCGGTGACGAACGACGACAGTGCAAAGTTTTCCTGGATGGAATCGACCGCGCCGTTGACAACGGACGAGTCGAATCCGAACAGGAAGCCGCCGACGGCAGCGGCAATGGTGACTCCGATAACTTTGGCGGTGTACCGATCGGTTGATTGCGTCATCGCGTGACCCAGCTTTCGAGGTGAACCAGCGTCCATGGTGGTCGTTCGTCATCATCGTCCTCGCGCTCGAGACATGGGAGCGAAATGAGCTTCAGTTTCGACTCCGGACGGTTTCGGCCCATAAAAAGGGTGAAATGTCCGATATTCGGCAAAGATGCGGCTCAGCCCGTCCGGACGGCCAACCATTGATCGAAGGTCTGTCGACCGTGATCCGAATCGGTTGTGGTGACCAGCGTTCCGTCTCGCATTGCGCGACCGTATGCGCCGGGAATCGGAATCTCGAGCACCAGGCCTCGGGCACCGACGGCCCGGGCGTCGCGCCGCACCATCTCGGCCATGCGTTCTTCACGTGGTCCACCGAGGTCTGCGACTCGGCCGGCCGGGGACTGCTCTGCCAGGTCGATCAACCGTTCGGCCACCTCTCGTGCGGCGATCGGTTGCGAGACCATCTTCGGGATGACGCTCACCGGACCGAACGACATCTGTGCGCGGATCTGGCCGGCGAATTCGTGGAACTGGGTGGCTCGAAGAATCGTCCACGGCACGGTTCCGGCGCGAACAATCCTTTCCTGCTCCACTTTTCCGGCGTAGTACGCGTGCGGGGCTCGGTCGATTCCCACAATGGACAGCGCCAGGTGATGACCGACACCGGCCTCGGTCTCGGCCGTCAGTAGGTTGCGGGCGACGGCGGCGAAGAACGCCGTCGATTCTTTTGCCGAGATCGTCTGTGTCGACGCGACGTCGATCACCGCCTCGATGCCGGACAATGCGTCGGACAGTCCTGAGCCGCTCACGAGATCTATGCCCGCCGATCGCGACAGCACGACCACGTCGTGTCCGCGTTCACGAGCGACCTCGACGACATGCACTCCGACGGTTCCTGTTCCACCCGCTACGGCTAGCTTCATCGCGTCTCCACCTGTTCATCGATCGAGTGTCGGACCTGCCGAGTGGCGGGTCTCGACTGTATGACGATGCAGCCTCGGAGAATGTATGGCGGGGGTCAGGTCCAGTGTCGGAGTTTGTCCGGATTGAGCACGATCCAGATGTCGGCCACCACCCGGTCCGTAGTGTCGAACCCGACGACGCCGAACACGCCGCCGCCGCGTCGGATCACGATGCCGGACAGGCCGTTGACGGACTCGATGCACCATTCCAGGTCGGTGGACTTGGCGGTGATGCCGCGGACGAAACGAGCGACTCGGTCGGAGCCCACAACAGGATTGCGGGCCGCCGAGACTCGCCCGCCTCCGTC
Source organism: Rhodococcus sp. WWJCD1 (assembly GCF_002258735.1). Lineage (NCBI taxonomy): Bacteria > Bacillati > Actinomycetota > Actinomycetes > Mycobacteriales > Nocardiaceae > Rhodococcus > Rhodococcus sp. WWJCD1. The sequence goes on along the minus strand of NZ_NOXY01000030.1, from coordinate 52,782 downwards.
GCTGATCAGGGTGACATCGGGGGCAAGCAACGAGACGAGCGTGGCAAGGTCTCCGTCTCCCGAGGCCATCGCGAAGGCGCGGACGACGCGATCGTGCTCGATGGGGTCGGCGGAGGTGAGGTGGCGGCCGTGCACGTGTTGTCGAGCGGCTGTCGCGAGCTGGCGGCACGCAGCAGGGGAGCGGTCGAGCACGGCCGCGATGTCCTCGAACGGAACGGCGAACGCATCGTGCAGGACGAATGCGACTCGCTGCGCTGGACCGAGGGATTCGAGAACGACGAGTAAGGCGAGATTCACCGAATCCTGTTGTGCGATTTGGTCGGCAGGGTCAGCGGCCGTCGAATTCACCGAGTGCAGACCGGAGACTGGTTCCGGCAACCACTGGCCGACGTAGCTCTCGCGGCGAACGCGGGCCGAGCCGAGCAGGTCGAGACAGATCCGGCCGACGACGCGGGTGAGCCACGCGGCGGGAACGTCGATGGCGTCGCGTTCGGCATCGGTGAGTCGGTACCACCGGACCATGGCTTCGGATGCAGCGTCTTCGGCGTCGCTGTACGACCCCAACATTCGATAGCCGATGCCGATCAGCCGACTGCGTTCGTTGTTCATCGGATCGCACCATAGCGCGAGCGAACGATGTCGAGTTCGAGGTCATGGACGAAAATCCGGAGAAATCCGTCCACAACCTCGAACTCGACGGGCGGGTCTAGACGCTGGCTACGCCCGGAGCCAGGAAGCGCTGACCGGTTGCGGCCTCGGATGCACCGCTGCGGTCCAGGTACGGGGTGATGCCGCCGTTCCAGAATCCGAAGCCGCCGCCGAGGAGCAGGCAGAGGTCGATATCCTCGGCAGCCGCGACGACGCCCTCGTCGAGCATGATCCGGATCTCGTCGGCGAATGCGTTGCGGGTGCGTTCGAGCACCTGCTCGGCAGTGGACGGCGAATCTCCCTGTGGCCACAGTGCAGCCACCTCGGGATCGACAACCTGGCCCTCGGGGCCGTACGTCCACACGCCCGGCTTCTTCGCCTCGACGAGTGCACGGAATCCGGGGGAGTCCTTGAACCGCTCCGGGTATGCCTCGCCGAGAGTTTCCGCTGTGTGCAGTGCGACCGCAGGGCCGACGAGGGCCAGCAGGGTCAGCGGGCTCATCGGCATGCCGAGTTCACCCACCGCGCCGTCGGCGACGTCGAACGGCGTGCCCTCGTCGATGGCACTGATGATCTCGTTGGACGCGCGGGTGACGAGACGGTTGAAGACGAATCCGGGGAGATCGGCCGACAACACGGCCGACTTCTTCAGTGTCTTGGCCGTCGCGAATGCCGTTGCGAGAGTGGCGTCGTCGGTCTTCTCGCCCTTGACGACCTCGAGCAGCGGAAGAACGGCCACGGGGTTGAAGAAGTGGAAGCCGACGACCCGCTCGGGGTGCTTCAGATCGGCCGCCATCTTCGTGATCGACAGCGAGGAGGTGTTGGTCGCGAGAATCGTTTCGGCAGAGACGAATTCCTCGACCTCGGCGAACACCTTCTTCTTGACGTCGAGGTTCTCGAACACGGCCTCGATGACGAAGTCGGTGTTGGCGAAGGCGGACTTGTCGATCGAGCCGGACACCAACGCCTTCAACCGATTCGCGGCGTCGGGGGACAGACGCTTCTTGCCGAGCAGCTTGTCGATCTCTCCGTGGACGTAGCCGACGCCCTTGTCGATGCGCTCCTGATCGATGTCGGTGAGGATCACCGGCACCTTGAGCTGCCGCACGAACAGCAGTGCGAGCTGGCTGGCCATCAGGCCGGCACCGACGATGCCGACGCCGGAGATCTTGCGCGCCAACGACTTGTCGGGTGCACCGGCGGGACGCTTCGCGCGCTTCTGCACCAGATCGAAGGCGTACAGCCCGGCACGGAGTTCGTCCTTGACCAGCAACGTGGACAGGGCCTCGTCCTCGGCCGCGAAGGCCGTGTCGAGCGAGGCGGAGTCGGTGATGTCGGTGCTTTTGGCGAGCTCGAGCAGCTCGACCGCGGCGACGGGGCCGGGGGCGAAGTTGTTGGTCTTGCCGGCCACGATTCCCTTGGCGCGGGCGATGGCGTCGTCCCAGGCTTGCCCGCGGTCGATCTCGGGACGGTTCGGAACGATCTCGCCCTTGATGACCTGAGCAGCCCACGCGAGGGACTGCTCGAGGAAGTCGGCTCCGCCGAAGAGGGCGTCGGCGATGCCGAGATCGAGTGCCTGCTGCGGCTTGAGGACGCGGTTCTGGTTCAGTGCGTTCTCGATGACGACGGTGACAGCGTTCGAGGCTCCGATGATGTTGGGCAGCAACTGGGTTCCGCCCCATCCCGGTACCAGGCCGAGGAAGGCCTCGGGCAAACCGAGTGCGGCAGCGTTCTCCGCGACGGTCCGGTAGTGCGAGTGCAGTCCCACTTCGAGGCCACCGCCGAGTGCGGCACCGTTGATGAAGGCGAATGTCGGAATCGTGGACTCGCGCAGGCGACGGAAGACCTTGTGCCCGAGCTGCCCGATCTGCAGCGCCTCGTCCTTGGTCTTGATGTTCGGTACGCCGTTGAGGTCGGCACCGACTGCGAAGATGAACGGCTTGCCGGTGACGGCGATGGCCACCGGGTTCGCTGCGAAGGCCTCGTCGAGGGCCGCGTCGAACTTGGCCAGTCCGCCGGGACCGAAGGTCGACGGCTTGGTGTGATCGAAGCCGTTGTCGAGCGTCACGAGGGCGATGGTGCCCTCGAGCCCCGGTACGGAGACGATCTTGGTGAACGCGTTCGTGACTACCTCGTCGCTGAACGCTGTGGTGATATCACTCATTTGGCTGCTCCCGAGTAGTCAGCGTGGTTGGGGTTCTCCCAGATGACGGTGCCGCCCATGCCGAGACCGATGCACATGGTCGTCAGGCCGTAGCGGACGTCGGGCTGCTGAGCGAACTGGCGGCTCAGCTGGGTCATCAGGCGGACGCCCGAGGATGCGAGGGGGTGGCCACACGCGATGGCACCTCCCCACTGGTTGACGCGGGGATCGTCGTCGGCGATGCCGTAGTGCTCGAGGAAGGCGAGCACCTGGATGGCGAAGGCCTCGTTGATCTCGAACAGGCCGATGTCTTCGATGCTCAATCCCGTTCGGCCGAGCAGCTTTTCGGTCGCGGGGACCGGTCCGATGCCCATGACGGCCGGGTCGACGCCTGCGAAGCTGAAGCCGACCATCCGCATGCCGACGTTCAGGCCGAGTTCGTGCGCGGTGTCCTCGCCGGCGAGGATCGCGGCGGTGGCACCGTCGTTGAGTCCCGCGGCGTTGCCTGCGGTGACGCGGCCGGCAGGGCGGAACGGCGTCTTGAGCTTGGCGAGGTCTTCGACGGTGGTGCCGGGACGAGGCGGCTCGTCCTCGGTGGCCAGGCCCCACCCTGCGGCGGACTTGGTGGCGACGGGAACGAGGGTGTCGGCGATGTAGCCGGCCTTCTTCGCTGCGTCGTACTTGTTCTGGCTCGCGACGGCGTAGGCGTCGGTGCGGTCCTTGGTGATGCTCGGGAACCGGTCGTGCAGGTTCTCGGCGGTGTTGCCCATCACCAGGGCGCTGGGATCGACCAGCTTGTCGGCGAGGAAGCGCGGGTTGGGGTCGACGCCCTCACCCATCGGGTGGCGGCCCATGTGCTCGACGCCACCGGCGATGACGACGTCGTACTGGCCGAAGCCGATGCCCGATCCGGTGGTGGTCACCGAGGTCATTGCACCCGCACACATGCGGTCGATGGCGAATCCGGGGACGCTGCGGGGGAGTCCGGCGAGCAAGGCGGACGTGCGGCCGATGGTCAGCCCCTGGTCACCGGTCTGTGTGGTCGCGGCGATGGCGACCTCGTCGATACGTTCGGGAGGGAGGTTGGGGTTCTTGCGAAGAAGTTCGCGGATTGCCTTGACGACCAGGTCGTCTGCGCGAGTGTCGGCGTACATGCCCTTGGGGCCTGCTTTGCCGAACGGGGTACGGATGCCGTCGACGAAGACAACATTCCTCTGTGAGCTGGTGGACGCGGGTACAGACACGCTTTTCGATCCTCCCGACAGATGCGGACGACTCGCCCGGGTGCCCGGACGCGCCACCTACTGTAGCGGGTATTACCCGTCGGTAACTTGGGAAGGGTGCAGTGCCTTCGCCAGAACCGGTACCACCAGCGAGCGTTGCCAGGGCCGCGCCCCTCCCTCGGTCAGCCGACTGTCGATCAGCTCTGCAGGATCGAGGCCTTCGTCGTCGGGAGTCCGCCAATCCCACACCAATCGACGGAGCAGATCCGGCATCAGGAGGTTCTCGACCGGAACCGACACCGCCTCGCTGAGCTCGGTCATCGCCGCTCGCACGTCGGCGAGCCTGGCCGCCGCGTCGGGATCGCGACGCGCCCATCGATTGACCGGGGGCGGGCCGTCGAAAGACGCTGCCATGGAGGGCAGCTCGGAGGTCGGCAGGGCCCGCGCACGCGTGAGCGCCGACGCCCACAGGCGGGAAGATCGACGCTGGCGAGGACCGCCGAAGACCGGTAGTTGCTCGAGCTCGCGCGAGGTCTTCGGATCGGCAGTTGCCGCCGCCACGATCGCCGAGTCCGGCAACACCCGGCTCGGAGCCACGTCACGTTTGGCCGCCAGTTCGTCTCGGGTGGTCCATAGTTCGCGGACGGCCGCGAGCGTGCGGGGAGACTTGATCGCGTGAATCCCGGATGTCCGACGCCACCTGTCGGTCTTGGGTTTGGGCGGTCCGAGAGAGAGGATGTGGGCGAATTCCTGTGCCGCCCAGTCCGTTTTGCCTTGTCGTTCGAGCTCCGCGGCCATTTCGTCGCGAAGCTCGAGCAGAACTTCGACGTCGAGCGCGGCGTAGTTGAGCCAGGTGTCGGGCAGGGGACGAGTGGACCAGTCGGCAGCGCCGTGGCCCTTCTGCAGCGCCAGTCCGAGGGTGCGTTCGACGATGGCGCCGAGGCCGACGCGTTCGAATCCGGCGAGACGGCCGGCGAGCTCGGTGTCGTAGAGCGTGGCGGGGACCAGGCCGAGTTCGGCCAGCCCCGGGAGGTCCTGATCGGCGGAGTGCAGCACCCATTCGAGCGGGTTGATCACCTCGGCGAGAGGCGCGAGGTCGCCGGTGACCGGGATCGGATCGAGCAGAACGGTGCCCGCTCCGCGGCGACGAAACTGCAGCAGGTAGGCGCGCTGGGAGTACCGAAAGCCCGACGCGCGTTCGGCATCGACCGCGAGAGGCCCGTGACCTGCGGCGAGGAGCTTCGCGGCCGCGAGAACGGCGTCCGGTGTGTCCACGACATCGGGCACACCGTCAGCCGGGGCAAGCAACGGAACGGCGACCGGCTCGTTGACCTGCTCGTCCGACGTGGCGTCGTCCGACGTGGCGTCGGGGGAACTCTCGGCTGACATGGACAGTGACTCTAAGCCCTACGGTCGGTGGGTCCGGAGACTATGTCCGGCTGGAACTGCGTCGACCGAGGGTCGTGATGCCCGCGGGCGGCAGACCTGCCGCGTACGCGAGAACCTCGCAGAAGGCCTCGACGTGTGTCGAGAGGTCCTCGGACGTCGCGGTCCAGGACGCGCGAAGTTCGAGCTGATGGGCCTTGGGGGGACCGGCGATGTCGCCGTAACGCACCGAGCTGGTCGAGGTGACGGTGCCGCCGAGTGCGTTGAGCGGCTCCGACCGTGACTCCAGTGCGTCGACCAGCCAACTCCACCCGACCTCGGGAAGCAGGGGATCGTCGGCCAGCGATTCGTCGACGTCCGCTTGAATGTAGGCAACCAGTCGAAGAGTGCCGTTCCAGGCTTCTGCACCGTCGGGGTCGTACAGCAGGATCAGGCGGCCGAAGGCGTCACCGTCACTCTGTTCGTCGACCTGGTCGGAATCGGGATGCTTGACCTCGGCCCCGATCGCATAGCTGTAGGGGGCGAGACGCTGCGGCGGCCGGATCGGACCGATTTCGATCGCCGGGTGTACCTGGGCCCGATGCATCGCGTCGATGGCGGCGCGGAAAGGCGCAGGTTCGGCGGTGGATTCGGGTTCGGTCACGTGATCGGACGTTAGACGCGTCACGTTGTCCGGCGGCGGAGGCGCGCCGAGCCGTGATGGAACCGAAGTGGGTGTGTCGCCCTTGGTGGCAGAAGCTTTCCTGACGCGTGGCAGCATGGAACTCGATGAACGCCGAAGCACACACCACAGCCCCCGCCCGTCGAGAACTCCCGGACGCGCCGTTCTTGGCCGCGATCGCCGGTGAAACGCCCTCGCGTCGGCCGGTGTGGTTCATGCGTCAGGCCGGCAGGTCTCTCCCCGAATACCGAAAGATCCGCGCCGGCATCGGCATGCTGGATTCGTGCTTCCGGCCGGATCTGGTGGCCGAGATCACTCTGCAACCTGTCCGTCGACACGATGTGGACGCGGCAATCCTGTTCTCGGACATCGTGGTTCCGCTCAAGGCTGCCGGTATCGATCTCGACATCGTTGCCGGTACCGGTCCGGTCGTGGCTCAGCCGGTGCGTTCGGCGGCCGATGTTGCGGCGCTCCCCACGTTGACCGCCGATCAGGTCGAGCCGGTGGCCGATGCGGTGCGGATCCTCACCAGGGAGCTCGCGGGCACGCCGCTCATCGGGTTCGCCGGAGCGCCGTTCACCCTCGCGTCCTACCTGGTCGAGGGTGGCCCCAGTCGCAATCACGAGAAGACCAAGGCGCTGATGCGCTCCGACCCGGCGACCTGGCATGCCCTGCTCGACGCGCTGGCGACCACAACGATCACATTCCTGCAGGCTCAGTTGGCCGCCGGAGTGGACGCGGTGCAGGTGTTCGACTCGTGGGCGGGTGCGCTGTCGCTCGCCGACTACCGCGAGTACGTGCTGCCGCACTCGACGCGAGTGTTCGACGCCGTGTCCTCGGCGGGCGTTCCCAAGATTCATTTCGGGGTCGGTACCGGCGAGTTGCTCGGTGCGATGGGTGAGGCCGGCGCCGATGTGGTCGGTGTCGACTGGCGGATTCCGCTCGACGACGCCGTGCACCGAGTCGGTGGCGGCAAGGTCTTGCAGGGAAATCTCGATCCGGCGGTGCTGTTCGCCGGCTGGGATGCCGTCGAGGCCGAAGTTCGACGTATTGCCGCCGAAGCCGACCGCGCGGTGGCGGCCGGTGCGCGGGGGCATGTGTTCAATCTCGGACACGGCGTGTTGCCCGACACCGATCCCGAGATTCTGACCCGGGTGGTCTCGTTGGTGCATTCGTTGTGACGCTGCGGCGCTACGCCGTGGTCGGCGGCGGGATCTCCGGCCTCGTCGCGGCGTATCGCCTCCGGCAGGCCTGTGGTCCCGATGCGGAGATCACTCTCGTCGAGGCATCCCCTCGCCTCGGTGGCACCCTGCGGACCACCGAGGTCGGTGCCGAGTCGCTCGACGTCGGCGCGGAAGCGTTCATCGGTCGTCGTCCGGAAGTACCGGCTCTGCTCGCCGAACTCGGCCTGTCGGATCAGCTGGTGCACCCGTCGTCGGCGCGTCCGCTGGTCTTCTCGGGCGGCCGAACGCATGCGCTCCCGCTGGGCACCTTGATGGGTATCCCGTCCTCTGCCGATTCCGTGCGGGATCTGGTGGACCCGGAGGAACTGCACCTCATCGAGACCGAAACAACACGGCCGTTCACGTGGACCGCGGGCTCGGACGTCAGCGTGGCCGATCTCGTGGGCAGCCGCTTCGGCTCCCAGGTCGTGAGCCGTTCGGTCGACCCGCTGCTCGGCGGCGTGTACTCCGGCTCGGCGAGCTCCATCGGCGTCCGGGCTGCCCTTCCGACGTTGGCAGCCGCATTGGACGGCGGGGCAGCGAGCCTCACCGAGGCAGTGCTGGCGGCATTGCCCACGCCGTCGCCCGGACCGGTGTTCGGCGGCCTGCGCGACGGCTATGCGGTGCTGCTCGATGCGCTGATCGCCGCGACCGATGCCCGGACGATCGTCGACGCAGGCATCGGCGAGGTACGCCGTGAGGCGAACGGCTGGTACGTCGATCGCGTGGGCGTCGTGGACGGACTGGTCTTGGCGGTACCCGCGCCCGTCCTCGGTCACCTGATCGCCGCGGTGGCACCCGAGGCCTCGCGGGCTGCACGCAGTATCGAGCTGGCGTCGTCGGTGGTCGTAGCGCTGGCCTTTCCGAAAGCGACCGAGCTGCCCCAGAATTCGGGCATTCTCGTGGCCACGGACGCAGGCCTCGATGTCAAAGCGTTCACATTGTCGAGCCGGAAGTGGCCACACCTGGGGGAGCGTGACGCGGTATTGCTGCGGGCCTCGCTAGGCCGGTTCGGCGACTCCACGGCCTCGGACCGATCCGAGGCCGAGTCGATCGAGACGGCGCTGCGGGATCTGCGAACGGTTGCGAACATCGACACCCCACCACTGGCCGCGACAGTGCAGCGCTGGCCGGGCGGTCTGCCGCAATATGCGCCCGGGCATCTCGATCGCGTCGCCGCCGTGGAGTCCGGTGTTGCCGACCTCCCCGGCCTCGAGGTCACCGGAGCCTGGCAGCGCGGTGTCGGTGTACCCGCATGTATTGCGTCCGCCACCACCGCTGCCGCCCGTCTGGTCGAGGTGGCACGATAGGGCCATGGCACGCCTCGATTACTCAGCGCTCAATTCGACACTCCGCTATCTGATGTTCTCGGTCTACAAGGTCACGCCCGGTGTGCTGGGCGACGATCGGGCCGCAGCAGCCAAGGAGGCGAAAGTCTTCTTCGAAGGTCGTGAAGACAAGGGCGTCGCAGTGCGGGGTGTGTACGACATCGCCGGCATGCGCGCCGACGCCGATTTCATGGTCTGGACGCATGCCGAGCGCATCGAGGACCTGCAAGCCACCTATTCCGACTTCCGGCGCACCACCGCGCTGGGCAGGGCAAGCACTCCGGTCTGGAGCAACACCGCACTGCACCGCCCGGCGGAGTTCAACAAGAGTCACGTTCCGGCCTTCATCGCGGGTGAGGATCCGGGTGCGTACATCTGCGTCTACCCGTTCGTCCGGTCGATCGACTGGTATCTGCTGCCCGACGACGAGCGCCGCACGATGCTCGCCGACCACGGCAAGGCCGCGCGTGACTACAAGGACGTGCGCGCGAACACCGTGCCGTCGTTCGCACTGGGCGACTACGAGTGGATTCTGGCCTTCGAGGCTCCCGAGTTGGACCGCATCGTCGATCTGATGCGGGATCTGCGTGCCACCGAGGCGCGACGGCACGTGCGTGAGGAGACCCCGTTCTTCACCGGCCCGCGGGTCGAGGTGGACGCACTCGTCGAATCACTGCCGTGACCACGACGGGCACATCGACGATCGAGGCCGTCCTGTTCGACTTCTCGGGCACGCTGTTTCGGCTCGAGGAGGATCCCACCTGGTTCGACGGCATCCATGACGCAGACGGCACCCCGGTCGACGGTGCCGGAGCCGCGGAACTGATGCGGCGTATGACCGCGCCGGTAGGCGAGACAGTCGAGTTCGACGATGCAACGCGTCATGCCTGGCGAAACCGAGACCTCGATCCGGCACTGCACCGGCAGGCCTATCTGCACGTGCTCGAGCAGTCCGGTGTCACGGACCGTGCGCAGGCGGAATCGGTTTACGGGCGGGTGATCGATGCCGATTCGTGGACGCCGTACCCGGATACCGAGTCGGTCCTGAAAAAGCTTGCTGCCGAGTCGATTCGGGTCGGTGTGCTGAGCAACATCGCCTTCGACATCCGTCCTGCGTTCGTCGATCGCGGTCTCGATCGGTACGTCGACGAGTTCGTGCTCTCGTTCGAGGTAGGTCACGTCAAACCGCAGCCCGAGATCTTCCGGCACGCAGTCGCGAGCTTGGGCGTCGACCCATCGGTGACATTGATGGTGGGCGACAGCGCCGAGGCCGACGGTGCGGCGAGGGAGATCGGGTGCAGCTTCGCGCTCGTCGATCCCGTACCGACGGTCGAGCGTCCGGATGCACTGCTGGCAGCGTTGAGCGCGTTCGGAATTCGATGACCGGGGTAGTTCGATGACCGGAGTAGTTCGATGACCGGAGTGGCCGGCGTCCAGCACATGGGCCACTGGGGCATGTTTCGTGCCGAGTCGGACGGACGCGATGTCACCGCTGTTCATCCCGAGGTCTCGGACAGCAATCCTTCCCCGGTGTTGGGTAACCTCGTCGGGTCGGTGACCCACCGATCGCGCGTTACCTCACCCGCGGTACGCAGAGGCTGGCTCGAGCGCGGCCCGGGGCCGACCGACGACCGTGGCAGCGACGAGTTCGTCGAGGTGTCGTGGGACGAGTTGACCGAGCTCCTGTCCAACGAATTGCGCAGAGTTGTCGGCACATACGGCAACAGCGCCATCTACGGCGGCTCGTACGGGTGGGCGAGTGCCGGACGCTTCCATCACGCGCAGAGTCAGGTGCATCGATTCCTCAACTGCATCGGCGGTTACACCAGATCGGTGCACAGCTACTCACTGGGTGCGACCGGTGTCATCATGCCGCACGTACTCGGTGCGCACTGGAAGATGTTCTCGCGCTCCACGTCCTGGAACGTGATCGCCGCGCACACCGACCTACTCGTGGCCTTCGGCGGCGTTCCGGTGAAGAACACCGGTATCAATCACGGCGGTACGTCGGACCATCCGACGGTCGATTCGCTCGACGCGATGCGTGCTCGCGGCGGACAGATCGTCTCGGTCAGTCCGCTGCGCAACGACATGAGCGGCGACGCTCGATGGATCGCGCCGCGACCCGGAACCGACGTGGCGATGATGTTGGCTCTCGCATTCGTGCTCGCCGACGAAAAGTTGCACGACACAGCCTTTCTCGACACGTACTGCGAGGGCTATCCGGAGTTCGAGCGGTACCTGCTCGGCGTCTCGGACGGCACACCCAAGACCCCGCAGTGGGCGTCGACGATCTGCGGCATCGAGGCTGCGGTGATCGCGGATCTCGCGCGGGAGATGGCGTCGAAACGCACGATGGTCACCGTCACGTGGTCACTGCAACGGACGCAGCACGGCGAGCAGGCCCCGTGGATGGGCATCACACTGGCATCGATGTTGGGTCAGATCGGCGTGCCCGGTGGGGGATTCGGACACGGCTACGGCTCGATGAACGAGCCCGGTCTGGCCCCGGTTCCGTATCCGTTACCGACTCTGCCGCAGGGAATCAATCCGGTGCCCGATCTGATTCCGGTGGCGGCGGTCTCGGACATGTTGCTCGATCCCGGTGGCCAATTCGACTACGACGGTCAGCGATTGACGTACCCGGACATCAAGGTCGTCTACTGGGCCGGCGGCAATCCGTTCCACCACCACCAGGATCTCGGACGGCTTCGTCGTGCTCTCGGCAGACCCGACACCGTCGTCGTACACGATCCGTACTGGACACCGATGGCCAAGCACGCCGACATCGTCATCCCGTCGACGACGTCGTTGGAACGATCGGACCTGAGTTGCACGCGCAACGATCCTCTGCTCGTCGCCATGGAACCGGCCGCCGCCCGGTACGCGGACGCTCGCGACGACTACGACACGCTCGCTGAACTGGCCACGAAACTCGGTGTGGGGGAGCAGTTCACCGAGGGGCGTACCTCGGAGCAGTGGCTGGAGCATCTGTACGGGCAGTGGCGCGGATATCTACGGGCGGGTGGCGTCACGACCCCGGAGTTCCAGGCCTTCCGGCGTGAGGGTTCGTTCCGAATGCAGACCGAGGATGATCTGACGTTCCTCCACGACTTCCGAACAGACCCGGTCGGGAACGCCCTGCGCACCCCGAGCGGCAAGATCGAGATCTTCTCGGCCACGGTGGCGGGCTTCGACTACGACGACTGCCGAGGGCATCCGATGTGGTTCGAGCCGCAGGAGTGGCTGGGCGGGCCACGCGCCCAGCAGTTTCCGTTGCACCTGATCGCCAATCAGCCACGCACCAGGCTGCACAGTCAGCTCGATCACGGCGCGGTGAGCCGACACTCGAAGATTCAGGGCCGAGAGCCGATACGAATGCACCCGTCCGCGGCGGCGGCCAGGGGAGTGTCGGACGGCGATGTCGTGCGGGTGTTCAACGACCGTGGCTCGTGCCTGGCCGGTGTCGTTGTCGACGACGCGATGCTGGAAACGGTGGTCCAGCTGTCCACGGGTGCCTGGTACGACCCGCTCGATCCAGCTGATCCCGGCTCGATGTGCAAGCACGGCAGCGTGAACGTACTCACCGCGGACGACGGGGCGTCCTCGCTGTCGCGTGGATGCACTGGACAGCATGTGCTGGTGGAGATCGAACGCTACGACGAACCATTGCCGCCGATCACCGCGTTCGATCCACCAGTTCGGTCAGGGGTCAGAACACGACCCGAGAGATGATCTCGGCGACCAGCGCCGGCTTGTCCTCGCCCTCGATCTGCAATGTTCCCGCTGTCACTATCTGCAGTGCTCCGCCGGATACCTCTTCGACGGAGACGAGGGTGGTCTGCAGGCGCACGTGGGCTCCGACCTTCACCGGGTTGATGAAGCGAACCTTGTTGGAGCCGTAATTGATTCCGAGCTTGGTGTTCTCGATCGTGTAGATCTGCCAGTTGAGCATCGACACCAGGGACAGGCTCAGGAATCCGTGTGCGATCGGCGCGCCGAACGGGCTTTCCTTCTTCGCCCGCTCGACATCCACGTGAATCCACTGGTGATCGCCGGTCGCGTCGGCGAAGGTGTTGACCCGTTCCTGGGTGATCTGCAGCCAGTCACTGGTGCCGAGGTCTTCGCCGACGGCCGCTTTGATCTGCTCTGGTGAGGTGAAAGTGCGCATGTTCACAGTATGGATGAATCAGCGCCGATCAGGATGCAGGCTTGAGTACCAGCGAGATCGAGTTGATGCAGTAGCGCTGGTCGGTCGGCGTGGGGTAGCCCTCGCCCTCGAACACGTGGCCGAGGTGACTGTGGCAGTTGCGGCAGATCACCTCGACTCGGCGCATTCCCAGCGTGGTGTCCTCTTTCAGGATCACGGCGTCGCTGTCGGCCGGGTCGAAGAACGACGGCCAGCCGCAGTGGGATTCGAACTTCTCGGTGCTGCGGAACAATTCGGCTCCGCAGGCTCGGCATTCGTAGATGCCTTCGGTGGTGGTGTCGGTGTACTCGCCGACGCCCGGGCGTTCGGTGCCTGCTTGGCGGAGCACCGCGTACTCCTCGGGGGTCAGCTTCTCGCGCCACTGTGCGTCGGTGAGCTGGACGGCGGGAGCGGAGTTGTTGTCGGTTGCTGAACTCATGCTTCCACGCTAATACGATTTGTCGGGCTATGCCGTTTTCGCTGGTGGCGCGCTCGGCAAAAGGTAGTTCGGTTCGATCCCGTCGTCCAGTCGTCCTTCGCTTCGAGCGGCGAAATAGCGTCCGACGAGAACACCGAAGATGACGACGATCAGCAGCGCCCACCCGAACGTGGTTCGGAGGTAATCGAGGGCACGGCCCGTTTCGATCCAGCGCCCGGACAGCCATCGGTCGTAGTTCATGAACCCGTAGATCGCGAGCCAGGCGGGCCAGTTGCGAAGTAGTGAGTTCTTCAGCACCACAGTCATGAGCAGCGGGAACAGCATCATCGAGTAGTACATCTGGCCCAGCGAACCCAGCAACCAGTGCGCGGTCAGGATCAATCCCGAAGTGGTCGCGAAGAAGAAGAGACGGTCCTCGCGGCAGTATCGGTACAGCAGCCACAGCGACACCAGAACCATGATTCCGAGAACCGCGCGGATGCCGAGGGTGAGCAGTTCGGGAACACCGTAGTAGCGACCGTTACCGACGACAGCACTGTTGAAGTAGTCGCGAGTCTGCAGCAGGTACGGCAGCGTCCGGTCGATGAAGTTCATCGGGTCGACCGACAGCGGCCAGGCGATGGCCATCATCACCACGGGGATCGCGATCGAGGTGACGAAGACCTTCCACTGACGCGTCATCAGCGGTAGCAGCAGCAGCGGCGCGAGCATCGGCTTGACCGCCAGAGTCAGACCCATGGCAACGCCGGCCGACAGGTCTTTGCGCTGGAGTAGAAACCCGAGGAACGCTACTTCGCCGAGGAGGACGAAGCCGTTGAAGTTGGTGAACACCAACGTGTTCGTCACTGTCTCGCTGACGAATGCGGCGAGGAGCAGCGCGGGAGCGGCAACTGAATCGAGCCGGAATCCGAAGATGCGCAGCAGGATGTACAGCGCCACGAGAATTGCGATGGTGCTGGCGATGATGAACAGCCAGCGAGATCGCTCGGGGTCGATGATGGCTATGGGGGAGAGCAGCATCGTCGCACTCGGTTGGTACAGGTAGTGCGGATCGACGGAGTCGAAATTCGCCGTGTACACCGGCTGTCGATTCAGGAACGCCAGAGCTGCGCTGTACACGGGATTGAAGTCGTTGGTGATATCACCGTTGACCGCCTTGATGACCACCCGCTGGATCACGGTCATGATGGCGATGGGCCACAGGGCGTACTTGATTACCTCGGCGGTCGTCCGCCCTGAACGCGGCTCCAGAAAGCTAAGTGACACCCGCGAACGGTACCCGAGCCGGTGCCGCACCAGAGAAAGGACACCCCGCAAGTTCAGCGGGCCGACCGACGGAACCTACCGGCAGGTATCGATCGCCGGAGTCCGGTCGAGGAATCAGGCGGGACAGACGGTGCCGTCGGTGGGAAGCGAAGTATCGAGCGCGTAATTCACCGCAGCGCTCTGCAGACACTGCGATCCGCCGAGGCTCGGGTGTCCGCTGCCCTGCCACGCCGCCGACGCCACTGCTGCACCGGTTGCCCCGACCAGCCCGGTGACCGAGGACAGGCCTCCGTTGCCGACGATCGGGTCGCCCGCGTTCGACAGGACCAGTACCGGAACGTCCAACGAGGTGGGCAGGGGGATCGACGGTGCTGTCGGCCAGGAGGAGCACAGCAACGCTGTCAGGGCGGCGTCGGTGCCGTAGACCGGGTAGCGGTCGGTCCATTGCGACGACAGGTCACGCACGCCCTGCGGAGACGGCCACTGCTGGCCGTCCGTGCACCGGGAAACGAACTGCCCGTCGGTGCCGTAGGCATTTCGACCTCGTTCGGCGAGAGCGAGCAGAGCTGCGGTGTCGGAGCCGGCCGCTGCGGACAAGGTCGTGGACAGGGTGGTGGCCCGGGACGACGCGTCCCCTGCAGTCGATGCGAGCGCGAAGGTGATGCCGTCGAGAATTTCGTGAGTGGACAGCGGTGCGAACTCGCCACCGGCGGCGCGTCGGAGCAGCTGCTCCACAGCAGCCGTCGGATCGGCCCCGAGTGAGCAGTTCAGCGCGACGCATCGTTGTGCGAACGCCGCGAAGGCGGCTTCCTTGCCCTGGGTGCGTTGCTCGGCCAGCGTGATCTGATCGGTGTTGACCCCGGGCGGCGAATCGAGAATCAGACGCGAGATGTTGTCCGGGAACTTCGCCGCGTAGGCCAACGCGGTGAGCGCACCGTTCCCCGATCCGATCACTCCGATCTGGTTCACGCCCCAGAGCTGCCGCAGACGGTCGAGATCGTCCGCGGCGTAGGTGGTTCCGAAGGCGAGTTCCTGTGGCTGGAGTGTGTCGGTGCATTCGATGGTGGCGTCTCGGCCTGCGTCGACTGCGCGGTCGGCGGTATCGGCGTCGGATCTGGTGAACTGTCCCAGGGCATCGACTGCTGTCTTGGTAGGGGAGTCGATGGTGTCGTCGATGCAGTCCACAGCGGTGGAGCGGCCGATCCCGCGCCGATCTACGGCGACGATGGGGTGAGCTTCCAGCAGTGTCGAGAGCGGACCGGCTGCCATCGTCGCCAGGGTGGCGATAGAGGATCGATCGGAGCCGGAGGTGAACACCAGCGGACCCGCATCGGCCGGCGTTCCATCGAGTCGGGCGCGCAGAGCGCCGACGGCGAACGTGCCGAACATCTGCCCGCTGGCATCGACATCGGCCTCGTATTCGGCGCACTCGAGTGTCAGTCCGGGCGTGGTCGAGGTGAGCCCGAACGTCCCGAGAGTTGCGGCGGTGCAGTCGGCCCAGTCGAGGTCGGTCGTCGGCACGGCGAGAGCAGCCGGCTCCGGCGGAGCCTCTGCGGACGGCTCGCCGGGCTGACCGGGGGATCGTTGCTCCACCGCGACATCGGGCCGGATCGACGGCCCGGCGCCGCAGGCCGCGCACATCGTGGCCACGACGAGGACGGCGGCGAGCAACGTACGTTTCTGCGTCACCGTGCGAGGCTATCGACTTTTCGATCGATGCCGCACCGAGCGCTGCTCATGGCCGACGCACCCAGCGTGTGAGCAGCGTTCCGTCCGCGTCAGCGAGAACGTGCGCCCGCTGCATCGGTGTGTCGGAGCCACTGGCCGAGTGTGCGATGCGGCCCGCCTCTCCGGCGACGAGCATCGGCGAGATCGTCAGGCACAGATCGTCTGCCGCCCCGTCGGATGCGAGTTGCCCGAACAGTCCTGGTCCGCCCTCGCACAGGATGCGACGAAATCCGAGTTCGCTCAGCGTGTCGACGATGTCTTCGGTCGACACCGATTCACCGGACACCTCGATCACCGTTGCGCCCGCGGAACGCAGCGCGCCCACCTTCGCAGTGTCCGCCGCCACCGAGGTCAGGACCACCGGCTGCACTTCGGTGTCGGTGACGAGCCGAGAATCCGCATCGATCGAACCGGAGGCGGTGACCACCACGATCGTCGGAACCGGTGCCAATCCGCCCGCCACCCGCCGTGCCTTTGCTTCGGCGGACAGCGAGACACCGCCGTAGTTCTCGGTGCGAGCAGTTCCGGCCCCGACGAGAACGGCGTCGCACAGCTCTCGCAGAATGCCGAACAATCGTGAGTCTGCGGGGGTTCCCAGGCCCGCCGACTTTCCGTTCGCGGTGACAGATCCGTCGATGCTGGCGACGAAGTTGGTGCGGATCCACGGTCGGCCCAGGTCTGCCGGGTAGGCGTACAGGTCGCGGACGGCATCGTCGTCGAGAATCGACCCGACGGTGGACGCGGACTCGGCGGCCTGCTCCGATGTGAAGTAGGTCCCAATATCGAGAAGCTGCATGAGAGAGATCAGACCACGTCGTTACGCTCGACAAATGCCCGCACGCCTTGTCGACCGAAATCCCGTGGTCCCCTCCGATCAGCTGATCGCGCAGATGGTCCCGCCGGCGATGTTCGACGACGTCAGCTTCTCCTCGTACATTCCCGACCCCAAAGAGCCGACCCAGGCTGCTGCGGTCGCGAAGGCCGAGGAATTCGCGAACAAAGTTCAGAAGATCCGCGGCAAGGGCAAGCGCGGACTTTTCGGCAAGAAGACCCCGGCCACCGGTGCGGGTCTGTACCTCGACGGCGGCTTCGGCGTCGGCAAGACCCACCTGCTGGCGTCGATCTACCACAGCGTTCCCGAGCCCAAGGCGTTCGGCACCTTCGTCGAGTTGACCCACGTGGTCGGCGCACTCGGCTTCAACAAGGCGCTGGAAGAACTCTCGGGCCACAGCGTGCTCTGCATCGACGAGTTCGAGCTCGACGATCCCGGCGACACGATGCTGGTCTCGCGGCTGCTGTCCGAGCTGTCTCAGCGTGGAGTGTCCATCGTCGCGACGTCGAACACCCTGCCCGGCCAGCTCGGTGAGGGCCGCTTCGCTGCCGAGGACTTCATGCGGGAGATCAAGAAGCTCGGTTCGATCTTCGAGTCCATCCGCGTCGACGGCCCCGACTACCGCCACCGCGACCTTCCTCCGGCCCCCGAGCCGACGTCCGAATCCGAGCTGGTCGAGCGCGCGGACACCGTCGACGGCGCAACCCTGGACGATTTCGACGAGCTGTTGGCGCATCTGAGCACGCTGCACCCTTCGCGCTACGGCAAGTTGCTCGACGGCATTCCTGCGGTGTTCCTGAAGAACGTGCACCCGGCATCGGATCAGGCCATTGCCTTGCGCCTGGTGGTGCTCGCCGACCGCCTGTACGACGCGGGCATCCCGGTGACAGCCTCGGGCGGCAAGCTCGACGAGATCTTCACCGAGGAGATGCTGGCCGGCGGTTACCGCAAGAAGTATCTGCGCGCGACCTCGCGTCTGCTCGCTCTGTCCCGCTTCGCCGCAGTCGGCTGAATCAGCGTCACAGCCGTACCTGCATGACGTAGTCGTCGTGTGTCTGCACGCCGACAACGAATGTCTTGGTGCCGACGATCTCGAATCCGTGCTTCGCGTAGAACTTCTGGGCACGCACGTTGAGTTGATTGACGCCCAGCCACGCTCCTGCGCAACCGGATTCGCGCGCGTGGGTCAATGCGAACGAGATCAGCCGTGCCGCCACTCCGCCGCCGTGCTCGGCCGGCCGTACGTACAGCTTGCTGACTTCCAGCGTCGGATGGTGCGAGAGGGCTGTTCGGATATCCGGGTCCGCTGGAGCGCCCGACACGAGCATCGCGTACCCGACCACCTCGCCGGTGGGTGTTTCGTCGACCAGAACGGTTCGGTTCGGGTCGGCAACGTAACCCTCGAAATTGCTGACCGACAACACGTTCGAGATGAAATGCTCGATGTCCTCGGTGCGAGTTCCCGGTGGGCAGGCGAGTGGAAAGGTCTGCGCGGCCAATTCTGCGACGTTGGATACATCGGCAACTGTCGCCACACGCACACTCACAGCAGATCCACTGCGTTCTTCGCCTCCCGCAACGACAAGCCGGTTCGATCGCGCAGCAGTTTGATGGCCGAGATCGCCTTGCCCTCCGACTTCAGCGACTGCAACCGCGGGATGAGGTCGTCCCAGGGTGTCGGACCGGACTGAGCCGCGTCGACGATGGTGGACGAAGACGGAAAGGGTTCGCCGCGTTGAACGTTTTCGATCGCGTTCTTCGCTTCGATGAGACCGGCACCTGTCCGTTCACGAAAGATCTTGATGGCCTGGATCTTCTTGTTCGCCGCCAACAACTGATGAATGTCTGCACGGGCGTTGCCGTCGAGGCCGATCAGCCCGATGCTGCGCGATGTCTCCGGGCTAGAGCCGGGCTTCTTTCGGGCCAACAACCATGCTGCAAGCACCGCGGCATCGACGAGGACCAGAGCAACGATGAACCATCCCCAGGTCGGCATGCCTTAGTAGACCACTTCAGCGTGACGGGTCGAAGGGCGGGACGACTACCGAAGAATCGGAGAACAACGAGACCGCACCGGCAAGGGTTTTCGTCGCCGCGTCGTATTTGATCGGAGCGAGGTCGTGGCCCGCGCCCTCGATGTCGACGAGCAGTGTGGAAGCCGGGACGAGAGCGAGCGCAGCGCTCAGTTCGGCAGTGGTGCCGAACGGGTCCTTGGTGCCGTGCACCACCACCGTCGGTGTTCGCAGGTCAGGAAGATGCTGTGTACGAGCCTTTTCCGGCTTGCCCGGTGGGTGCAGGGGATAGGAGGTCAGAACGAGTCCGTCGACGAGATCCGGGCGCTCGG
Organism: Rhodococcus sp. WWJCD1; assembly: GCF_002258735.1. Lineage (NCBI taxonomy): Bacteria > Bacillati > Actinomycetota > Actinomycetes > Mycobacteriales > Nocardiaceae > Rhodococcus > Rhodococcus sp. WWJCD1. The sequence goes on along the minus strand of NZ_NOXY01000030.1, from coordinate 33,372 downwards.
CTGCGATCATCGACCCTTGTCTGCCACCGTAGGAATGCCCACCGAATGCGATGAAGCCCGATGTCTCGGCGCGGAGGCGGTCGATCGCCGCGGCGATGCCCAGCCGATCCTCGGCCGACCGAGACGGATGCGGCGGGCCCTTGGGTTTGCGTACTCGAAACGGGAGGTCGAACCGCAGCACCGTGAACCCGGCTGCGGCCCACACCGCAGCGATGCGCTGCAGCAGAAGCGACTCGCAGTTACCGCCCGCGCCGTGGGTGAGAGCAATTCCGCCACGTGACGGTGTGGACGGGGTGTGCAGATGAGCGACGCCCCCGCCGAGTTCGATGTCGGCGGGGGCGTCGGGACCATCGAGTTCAGGCATCGTTCGAGGACGTTACCTTTTTGTCGGTGTCTGCGTGGCTCGAGTCCGTGCTGCCGGTTTCGGAGCTGTCGGATGCATCCTGATCGTCGGCGTCGACGAGCTCACCGTTGTCGTCGACCATGTCGGCGAATGCAGTCCCGGCGACGGTGCCGTTCGTTCCCGGTAGCGCCACGGTGGGCCGGGCACCGGGTCGATAGCGATCGTCGAGCCCTTCGACGGATTTCTTCGCATCCTCGAGGGTTGCGTCGTCGACTGTGGGTTCGCTCTGAGCATCGTCCGACACGTGAGTGTCCTTCCATCGAAGTGTGTGCGTCATCTCCACTGTGCACTTCTATGGCGTGAATCACCACAATTGATTCGTGAGACACAAAAAAGACCCCCTCGAAAGGGGGTCTGATCTGTCTGACTCTGGTGCGCGATACTGGGATTGAACCAGTGACCTCTTCCGTGTCAGGGAAGCGCTCTCCCGCTGAGCTAATCGCGCATGTCCTCGCATCGATTCTGCAATCGATGCACTAGCGAGGTGGAGACGGGAATCGAACCCGTGTGCACGGCTTTGCAGGCCGTTGCCTCACCACTCGGCCACTCCACCATGGGTCGAGACCCTCGAGCGGATGACGGGATTCGAACCCGCGACCCTCACCTTGGCAAGGTGATGCGCTACCACTGCGCCACATCCGCATACCCCGGAGGCGCTCACTGCTGGGCAGTTGTTGTCTCCGTGGTGCGGGGAAAACATTAACCCAACGGGAGTGAAACTCACAAATCTCGTGGTCAGCTGCAGAATTCGCGCGTTCGGCGCCTGTGAACGATGTGAAAGCAGTGGCGTGACGGCATTGGCTGGGCGCTGTGACAGTCTGTTCGGCGATCGGGCAGGCGATTCGGTTCGCCGTGACACCTCGTGTTAATGTTTTGCCTCGTTCGGTCCCGTGGCTCAGTGGGAGAGCGTCCGCTTCACACGCGGAAGGTCGCTGGTTCGATCCCAGCCGGGACCACAGAAAAGAAGGCCCACACCGCCCGTCGGTGTGGGCCTTCTTGCGTTCGAGGCCGGTAGCCTGAGCCGGTGAGCACCGAACAGTCGAAGCCCCAGGGTGTGGCAGACCAAGGTCCGATGGACACAGCGAAGGTCAAGCACCGGCGTTTTCGGGCGCGCATCGCCGAGAACAAGTCTCTCGACCTCGCGTACCGCATCACGGTCGGAGTCGTCGGAACAGTCGTCCTCATCCTGGGTGTGCTTGCCATTCCTTATCCCGGGCCGGGTTGGCTGATCGTGTTCGCGGGACTGGGCATCCTGGCGTCGGAATTCGCGTGGGCCAAGAGTGCACTGCGATTCGTCCGTAAGAGATACGACGCTTTCATGGCCTGGTTCTCGAAGCAGTCGATGTTCGTCAAGGGTCTCGGCGTGCTGTTCACCACGGTCGTCGTGCTCGCAACTCTGTGGCTGCTCGGAACGTTCGCGCTGGTGGGCGGCTGGTTCGGACTCGACTGGACGTGGCTCGAAAGTCCGATCTGATCAACGCGCCGCGCTGAGGGCCGACGAGGGGCTCGATGCCGATAGGCTGTCGGAGGCCTTCCTGGCCCGAAGAACCGATCGAGGAGTACATCGCCGTGAGCATGCCCGTTGTCGCCACCGTTCCACCCGCCCGCATCATGGTGCCGGCAGGAACGACGGCAGGTACGGCGCTCCGCGACACCGGCCTGCCGAACAAGGGACCCGACGCCATCGTCGTCGTGCGCGATCCCGACGGCAAGCTGCGCGATCTGTCCTGGTCGCCGGAGGGCGACATCGAGGTCGAACCCGTGCCGGCGAACACCGAGGACGGGCGAAGCGTCATCAGGCATTCGGCCGCACACGTGTTGGCGCAGGCCGTTCAGGAGCTCTTCCCCGACGCCAAACTGGGCATCGGACCGTTCATCAAGGACGGCTTCTACTACGACTTCGACGTGAAGCAGCCGTTCACTCCCGAGGATCTGGCCGCCCTCGAGAAGAAGATGAAGCAGATCGTCAAAGCCGGACAGCGGTTTTCGCGTCGGGTGTACGAATCGGTGGAGCAGGCTCGCGAGGAGCTGGCGAACGAGCCGTACAAGCTCGAACTGATCGACGACAAGTCCGGAATCGACGATCCCGAGGTCATGGAGGTCGGTGGGGGAGAGCTGACCGCTTACGACAACCTCAATCCACGCACCGGCGAGCGGATCTGGGGCGATCTGTGCCGCGGCCCCCACATCCCCACTACGAAGTACGTTCCTGCGTTCAAGCTGACCCGCAGCTCGGCAGCCTACTGGCGCGGCAACCAGGACAACGCGGATCTGCAGCGCATCTACGGAACCGCATGGGAGTCGACCGAGGCGCTCGACGCTCATCTCGAACTGTTGGCCGAGGCCGAGCGCCGCGATCACCGCAAGCTCGGGTCCGAGCTGGACCTGTTCAGCTTCCCCGACGAACTGGGCTCCGGTCTTCCGGTGTTCCACCCCAAAGGTGGTGTGATCCGCAACGAGCTGGAGAACTACTCGCGCCAACGGCACATCGAAGAGGGCTACGAGTTCGTCAACACCCCGCACATCACCAAGGGCCATCTCTACGAGGTCTCGGGTCACCTCGATTGGTACCGGGACGGCATGTTCCCGGCGATGCACCTGGACGCCGAACTCGACGAGAACGGCGACGTCCGCAAGCCCGGCCAGGACTACTACCTCAAGCCGATGAACTGCCCGATGCACAACCTGATCTTCCGTTCCCGCGGCCGCTCGTACCGCGAACTGCCGTTGCGCCTGTTCGAGTTCGGCTCGGTCTACCGGTACGAGAAGTCGGGCGTCATCCATGGTCTGACTCGCGTGCGCGGCATGACCCAGGACGACGCGCACATCTTCTGCACCCGCGAGCAGATGCGCGGCGAACTCACCAGCACGCTGGAATTCGTCCTCGGTCTACTCAAGGACTACGGCCTCGACGATTTCTACCTGGAGCTCTCCACTCGTAATCCGGAGAAGTCGGTCGGCAGCGACGAGGTCTGGGAAGAGGCAACCAACACGCTCGCGGAGGTCGCGGCGGCGTCGGGTCTGGATCTGGTGCCCGATCCGGGCGGCGCGGCGTTCTACGGACCGAAGATCTCCGTGCAGGCCAAGGATGCTCTGGGGCGCACCTGGCAGATGTCGACCATCCAGCTCGACTTCAACCTGCCCGAACGCTTCGAGCTCGAATACACCGCCTCGGGCGGAGTCAAGGAACGCCCGGTGATGATCCACCGCGCGTTGTTCGGTTCGATCGAGCGATTCTTCGGCGTGCTCACCGAGCACTACGCCGGCGCATTCCCGGCGTGGCTGGCACCGGTTCAGGTTGTCGGTATCCCCGTTGCCGAGGTGCACCAGGACCACCTCTTCTCGGTGGTGAAGGAGCTCAAGAAGCTCGGGGTGCGCGCCGAGGTGGATGCCAGTGACGATCGGATGCAGAAGAAGATCTTCAACCAGACAGCTCAGAAGATCCCCTTCATGCTTCTCGCCGGCGAACGCGACGTCGAGGCCGGTGCCGTCAGCTTCCGATTCCGTGACGGCACTCAGGTCAACGGTGTTCCGGTTGCGCAGGCAGTAGCAACGATCACCGACTGGATCTCCCAGCGCAACAATGCATCACCGACTGCCGAACTCGTGCAGACCAGTACCGCAGGAGTGAGTTGACATGGGCGATCAGGACGAGTCGATCGTCGCCACCGGTGCCGGTGAGCCCGATCGGTTGCAGCGACTGTGGACCCCACATCGGATGTCCTACATAGCCGAGGCCCCACAGGCCTCGGCCAAGTCGAGTGAGCCGTTCTCCGACATCCCGAAGATGAGCGACGAGGACGGGCTGGTGGTCGCGCGCGGCGAATCGGTCTACGCGGTACTCAACCTGTACCCGTACAACCCCGGGCACGCGATGATCGTTCCGTACCGCCGGGTCGCGGCACTCGAAGATCTCACGCCCGCCGAGAGCGCCGAGTTGATGGCGTTCACCCAACAGATGATTCGCGTCATCAAGACGGTGTCGCGCCCGCACGGCTTCAACGTGGGCCTCAATCTCGGTGCCGCAGCAGGCGGATCGTTGGCCGAGCACCTGCACCAGCACATCGTCCCGCGGTGGGGCGGCGATGCGAACTTCATCACGGTGATCGGCGGCGCCAAGGTGATGCCGCAGTTGCTCCGCGACACTCGGGCCCTGCTCGCGTCGGCCTGGAACGAATGAACAACAGGCGAGAGGAGCACGCGCCGTGCTGAGCATTTTCGGCCGTGCGCCGGTGTCGAAGGTGACCGCCCCGCTCGGGCGCGCACTCAACAGCACCGGACTGACCCCCGACTCGGTGACGATCATCGGCACCGTCGTCACTGTGACGGCGGCAGTGACGATGTACCCGGCCGGCTACCTGTGGTGGGGTTCGATCGTCATCACCCTGTTCGTACTCTTCGACATGCTCGACGGTGCCATGGCACGGGCGAGAGGCGGCGGTACCAAGTACGGCGCCGTCCTGGATGCGACGTGCGATCGAGTGGCCGACGGCGCGATCTTCGGTGGCCTTGCCTGGTGGGCGGTGTATTCCGAGCAGGACAAGCCGCTGCTGGTGGCCACCCTGATCTGCCTGGTCACCTCGCAGGTGATCTCGTATGCCAAGGCGCGCGCCGAGGCCAGCGGACTCTCGGCCGACGGCGGTTGGATCGAACGCCCCGATCGCCTCGTCATCGTTCTCGTCGGAGCCGGCCTGACCGGCGTCGGTCGACACTTCGACATTCCGTGGCTGGACAGTCTGATCTACCCGGCGATGTGGATCCTCGCTGCCCTGAGCATCGTGACGGTGTTCCAACGCGTGCTTGCGGTCCGTGGATCGGAAGGGGCCCGCGACATCATCGTGCCTCCGACGGCACCGGCCGCCGACGATGGCGACGTGGCCGCGTCGTGAACGTCTCCGAAAGAGCCAGCGACCTCGGATACGCAGCTGGCTGGCGACTCGTCCGATCGCTGCCGGAGGGCGTGGCGAGAGGTCTCTTCGATCGCGGCGCGGATTTCGCGTCCACCCGAAACGGTGGCCCGGACCAGTTGCGCCGCAATCTCGCTCGTGTCCTCGGAACCACCCCCGGCGAAGTGCCCGACGAGCTGATTCGCGACAGCGTCCGGTCGTATGCCCGCTACTGGCGCGAGACGTTCCGGTTGCCGTCGATGGATCTGGCCGCCCAGGCCGCCGTCATCGACCGGTGTGTGAACGGACAGGAGCATCTCGAGGCTGCCCTCGCGTCGGGTAAGGGTGCCGTGCTGGCGCTGCCGCACAGTGGCAACTGGGACATGGCGGGAATGTGGCTGGTGCGCAAGCACGGTGGACTCTCGACAGTTGCCGAACGTCTGAAACCCGAATCGCTGTACCAGCGGTTCGTTGCGTATCGGGAGAGCCTCGGCTTCGAGATCTTCCCGCTCAGCGGCGGTGAGCAGCCGCCTCTGCAGGCGCTGAGCGAGCGCCTGCGCGAGAACAAGGTGGTCTGCCTCCTCGGTGAACGTGATCTCGCCAAGCACGGAGTGCCGGTGACCTTCTTCGGTGAACCGACCCGGATGCCCGCGGGGGCCGCGAAGCTGGCGATCGACACCGGGGCGACGCTGCTGCCGGTGCACGGTTACTTCGACGGTGACGGGTGGGGTTTCGACATCTTTCCCGCGGTGGATGTCTCGCACGGAATCGATGTCGCCACACAGGCATTGGCAGATCACTTCGCTGCCGGCATTCGGGCGCACCCGGCCGATTGGCACATGCTCCAACCCCTGTGGATGAGCGACTGGTCGGCCGAACGACGCGCCCGAATCGAGGGCGCGTGAAGATCGGTATGGTCTGCCCGTACTCGTTCGACGTTCCCGGCGGGGTGCAGGCGCACGTCCAACAGTTGGCGGAGGTGTTCATCGAGCGCGGGCATCGGGTGAGCGTGCTGGCGCCGGCGTCGGACGACGTCGAGCTGCCGGAGTTCGTGGTGTCGGCGGGGGAGGCGCTCGCCATTCCCTACAACGGATCGGTCGCGCGTCTTCGATTCGGACCGGTGACGTATTCCCGCATCCGAAAGTGGATATCGGACAACGATTTCGACGTTTTGCACATCCACGAACCGAACGCTCCGAGTCTGTCGATGCTGGCCCTCAAGGCTGCGGACGGTCCGATCGTGGCGACATTCCATACCTCCACCACGAAGTCCTTGGTGCTCAGCACGTTCCAGGGCGTCCTACGTCCGTACCACGAGAAGATCAGCGGCCGGATCGCCGTATCGGAGCTCGCTCGACGCTGGCAGGTCGAGGCACTCGGATCCGATGCCGTCGAGATCCCCAACGGCGTCGACGTGCCCGCGTTCGCCGATGCCCCTGTGCTGGAAGGCTATCCGCGAGCCGGCCGTACGGTTCTCTTCCTCGGCCGATTCGACGAACCGCGTAAGGGAATGGCCGTTCTGCTCGGTGCTCTGCCCGCCCTCGTCGAATCCCATCCCGACATCGAGATCCTCGTCGTCGGACGCGGCGACGAGGACAAACTGCGCAAGGACGCAGGCGCACTGTCGTCACACCTGACCTTCCTGGGACAGGTGGACGACGCGACGAAGGCCTCCGCGATGCGCAGTGCCGATGTCTACTGCGCCCCGAATCTCGGCGGGGAGAGCTTCGGCATCGTGCTCGTCGAGGCCATGGCAGCCGGAACACCGGTCGTGGCAAGCGAACTCGACGCCTTCCGCAGGGTGCTCAGGGACGGCACCTGCGGACTGTTGGTTCCGATCGACGATTCCGATGCCCTCGCTGTAGCCGTCACCTCGATCCTGTCCGACGACACCGTCCGAGACCGACTGGTCGACGCCGCGTCGGTGGCTGTGTCCGCCTACGACTGGCCCGTCGTCGCCGAGCAGATCCTGCGGGTCTACGAGACCGTCACCCTCGGCGGGCAGAAAGTGCGAGCGTCGACCTGATGACCCTCTCTGCCGTCACAATTCTGGTGCTCGGGCTGATTGCAGTCCTGATTCTCGTCGTCGGTCTGTGGGCCTACGGGACGGCCAATCGACTCGATCGCTTGCACGTGCGCACCGACCTCGCGTGGCAGTCCCTCGACGCCGCACTCGCCCGCCGTGCCGTCGTCGCGCGTGCAGTGTCTGCGGCCACCCGCGACTCGGTGCCGTCGAGCAGAGAACTCGCCGCGCTGGCGGACCGAGCCGAGCGAGCCGACCGGTCGCAGCGAGAAGAAGCCGAGAACGCGGTATCGATGGCGCTCGCGGTCGTCGAACCGAATGAGCTTCCCCCGCAACTGGTTGCAGAATTGGCCGACGCCGAGGCTCGTGTACTGATTGCCCGGCGGTTCCACAACGATGCCGTGCGCGACACTCTGGCGTTGCGCATCCGTCGACCGGTCCGGTGGTTGCATCTCGGTGGAACGGCCGCACTGCCGTCGTACTTCGAAATCGCGGAGCGTTCTGCCGCTGCGACGTTCGGCAGCGAGAATCGGGCCACCCCGCGAACCTCCGCGCGAGTGGTGTTGCTCGACGAGCGCGGGCGCGTACTGCTGTTGCGGGGCCACGATCCGACAGTGCCCGACACCTTCTTCTGGTTCACGATCGGTGGGGCAGTGGAGAAGGGGGAATCGCTCCGCGAGGCAGCGGTGCGAGAAGTGCACGAAGAAACGGGATTGCGTGTCGCTGCAGCCGATCTACGCGGTCCGTTGTGGCGGCGCGTCGCCACGTTCCCGTTCAACGGAACCCTGATCAGGTCCGAGGAACTGTTCTTCGCGCACCGAACACAGGAGTTCGAGCCGGAGAGCGCCGGGTTCACCGACTTCGAGCGACGGACCGTGACCGGGCATCAGTGGTGCACCGAGTCCGACATCCGGGCGCTCAGCGCCCTCGGCGAGAACGTCTATCCTCAGGACCTGGCGGAACTGCTCGACGAGGTGAACGTGGCTCTCGCTCGACGCGGCGACCCGGACGTGCGCGCGATTCGGTAGGCATCTGGACCCTTTCGAGCAGTCCAGCAATCTTCAAGTGGTTATGGGAATCGCACGGGCGAAGGCCTATCGTTCTGGGCGCGACATCGCGCCGCGCGCGATCGCACCTATCAGCCCGCAGCGCCGCAACAGCGTCGAAGAACACAGGAGTTTCGCTTGACTACCCCACACGCCTCGAACACGCCCGCCGCATCGGTCGACGGTGGATCCGGCGAGAACGGAGTCGGAACCGCGCGCGTCAAGCGGGGTATGGCCGAGATGCTCAAGGGCGGCGTCATCATGGACGTGGTCACCGCCGATCAGGCCAAGATCGCCGAGGACGCCGGAGCTGTCGCCGTCATGGCTCTCGAGCGCGTTCCCGCCGACATCCGCGCCCAGGGCGGGGTGTCGCGCATGAGCGATCCCGACATGATCGACAGCATCATTTCCTCGGTGAGTATCCCGGTGATGGCCAAGGCACGCATCGGACACTTCGTGGAGGCGCAGATCCTGCAGAGTCTGGGCGTCGACTACATCGACGAGTCCGAGGTGCTCACCCCGGCCGACTACGCCAATCACATCGACAAGTGGAACTTCACCGTTCCCTTCGTGTGCGGTGCCACCAACCTGGGTGAGGCCCTGCGTCGAATCACCGAGGGCGCGGCCATGATTCGCTCCAAGGGTGAGGCCGGCACCGGTGACGTCTCGAATGCGACGACGCACATGCGCAAGATTCGCGACGAGATTCGTCGACTCACCTCGCTGCCCGAGGACGAGCTGTACGTGGCGGCCAAGGAACTGCAGGCACCGTACGACCTCGTCGTCGAGATCGCCAGGGCAGGCAAGCTACCCGTCACGCTGTTCACGGCCGGCGGTATCGCCACTCCCGCCGACGCGGCGATGATGATGCAACTCGGTGCCGAGGGAGTCTTCGTCGGATCGGGAATCTTCAAGTCCGGCAACCCGAAGGAGCGCGCCGAGGCAATCGTCAAGGCCACCACGTTCTTCGACGACCCCGACGTTCTCGCGAAGGTCTCGCGTGGCCTCGGTGAGGCCATGGTCGGTATCAATGTCGACGACCTCCCCGTCGGACACCGGCTCGCCGAGCGCGGTTGGTGACTCGCTTCTAGGGTCGGTGTTCCAAGGCCGGGCGGTCCGGATGGTCCCATCGGACCAAAAAATCCGGCCGGCCGGCGGAACGGTCCGACCGATTCAGGCTGTCGTAGTACGTCGCCAAGGGCTCGCAGGTCCATTCTTCGGCCGCATCGGTTCTGCGCCGTAGCGCAGTCTCGGACAGCCGGAGGTGCACCGACAGATCGACGTCGAGGCCTCGCCCGAGCAGCATGGGACCGGCAATCAGCACGATCTCGTTCGGCGCTGCCGGGACGCTGCGGGCGCGAGCCGATCGATCGGTTGCCTCATCCCACAAGCGAGGCAGGAAGTGACCTCGGCCACCGGGTCGCAGCGGTGCGATGACCTCCCGAGATACGGCGTCGTAGTCGAACCACAGTGTGCGATAGCTCAATTCGTCGTGGCGTGAATACTCGAATCGGATCGACGCTGGTCGGACGTAGTCGTGCAGATCGATCACGGTTGCCGAACGACCGCCGGAGCGGGCGTGTTCTGCTGTGCGCGAGGCGAACTCGACCGGCCGCGCAGCATCGGCACCGTCGACCACGACGATCGTTCGGGCGCCGGCCGGACAGGATTCGACGATCGATGCCACGAGGAGATCGGGAAAGATCGGCACAGGTTGACCCACACCGACCATCTTGCCTGGTCGATCCATTGTTAGCCTGATCCACTGGAGAAAGGTGGGCACCAGCCATGGCCAGTATCGAGGACATTCTCGAATTGGAACGGATCGAGAACGACATCTATCGGGGACGGACTTTCCCGAGTCGTCTACCCCGGACGTTCGGCGGCCAGGTTGCGGGCCAGGCGCTCGTCGCGGCGGTGCGCACAGTGGCCCCCGAGTTTCGTGTGCACTCGTTGCACGGCTACTTCCTGCGTCCGGGCAACCCCAACGAACCGGCCGTGTTCATGGTCGATCGAATCCGTGACGGACGGTCGTTCTGCACGCGCCGCGTCACCGGAATTCAGCACGGCAAAGCAATATTCACGATGTCTGCGTCGTTCCACGGCGACGACGACGGTATTTCTCATCAGGACCTCATGCCCGAGGTCGTCGGCCCGGAGACTCTGCCCGATCCGACTACCCTCGCCGAGTACGACAACTCGTACTACAAGGAGTGGTCGGAATGGGACATCCGTCTCATTCCCGATGGCCAGACCGTCAAGCATCCGAGTTTCGCTGCGCAGCAACGTGTCTGGTTCCGCTATCGCGATACGTTGCCCGACGATCAGGTCTTCCACGTCTGTGCACTGGCCTACATGAGCGACATGACGCTGCTGGGTTCGGCCAAGGTGCCGCACCCGGACGCCGTCACTCAGACCGCCTCCCTCGACCACGCCCTGTGGTTCCTCCGGCCGTTCCGTGCGGACGAGTGGTTGTTGTACGACCAGACGTCACCGTCCGCCGATTTCGGGCGGGCGCTGACTCAGGGCCGAATCTTCGACACCTCCGGACGCATGGTCGCCGCGGTGGTGCAGGAGGGGCTGATGCGGTACGAGCGAGACACCAGCAAATCCAACGTCGATCCGTTCGGCCTGAAGTGACCTCTCCGACCATCGGAGTTCTGGCACTGCAAGGCGATGTTCGCGAACATCTGGCAGCACTCGAGTCGAGTGGTGCGAACGGCATCACGGTGCGGCGTCCGGCCGAACTCGCACAGATCGACGGGCTGATCATCCCCGGTGGGGAATCGACGACCATGAGCAACCTGCTCGGTGTGTTCGATCTTCTCGACCCGTTGCGTGCCCGATTGGCCGAGGGCATGCCCGCCTACGGATCCTGCGCGGGGATGATCCTGCTGGCGTCCGAGATTCTCGATACCCGACCCGACGCGCGGCATCTGGACTCCCTCGATATCACCGTGCGGCGCAATGCTTTCGGCCGTCAGGTCGACTCCTTCGAGACCGATCTCGACGTCATCGAGATCGACGGCGGCCCGGTGCGCGCGGTGTTCATCAGGGCACCCTGGGTCGAGCGTGTCGGCGAAGAAGTCGAGGTCCTTGCCACCGTGCCCCATGGACCGGCCGCGGGACGTGTGGTGGCCGTGAGGCAGAACTCGGTGCTGGCGACGAGCTTCCATCCCGAGGTCACCGGGGACGATCGTGTGCACCGACTGTTCGTCGACATGGTGCGTCGCAGTTAGAAACGGTGTGCCGCCGTTTCGAACCCGCCGGAGCAGGTCGGTCCCGAGCGCGGTAGCGGGCGAGTAAAGTCGACAACACTGATTTCGAGCAGGAAGGGGCTCTATCGCATGAGCGGCCACTCAAAATGGGCCACCACCAAGCACAAGAAGGCGGTGATCGACGCCCGACGCGGCAAGTCTTTCGCCAAACTCATCAAGAACATCGAGGTGGCGGCCCGCACGGGTGGCGGTGACCCCACGGGCAACCCGACTCTCTTCGATGCCATCCAGAAGGCGAAGAAGACCTCGGTTCCGATCGACAACATCGAGCGGGCCCGTAAGCGAGGCGCAGGCGAAGAGACCGGTGGAGCCGACTGGCAAACCATCATGTACGAGGGCTACGGCCCCAACGGTGTGGCGATTCTGATCGAGTGCCTCACCGACAACCGCAACCGCGCCGCAGGCGAGGTACGCGTGGCAATGACGCGCAACGGCGGAAACATGGCAGACCCGGGTTCGGTCTCGTACCTGTTCTCGCGCAAGGGCGTGGTGACTCTCGAGAAGAACGGTCAGAGTGAGGACGACGTCCTGATGGCCGTTCTCGAAGCCGGTGCCGAGGAAGTCAACGACAACGGCGACACGTTCGAGATCGTCAGCGAGCCGACGGACCTGATCGCAGTGCGCACCGCGCTGCAGGAGGCCGGATTCGACTACGACTCGGCCGAGGCGAGCTTTCAGGCCTCGGTCAACGTTCCGGTGGATGCGGACGGCGCGCGCAAGGTCTTCAAGCTCATCGACGCGCTGGAAGACAGCGACGACGTGCAGAACGTCTGGTCCAACGTGGATCTGTCCGACGAGGTCATGGCCGAGCTCGACGAAGAGGACTGACCGCCTCGACTCGATCGAGCCAACAGGCCGGGTGTCGTATCCCTGATCCGTCGGTGCGCTCCGCTACGCTACGCTATCGAACAACAGTTCGTAAGCGGAAGGTGTGGTGGCGTGCGGGTGATGGGTGTCGACCCCGGTCTCACCAGGTGTGGGCTCAGTTTGATCGAGGGTGGTGTGGGTCGATCGGTGGTTGCTCTCGACGTGGATGTGGTGCGCACGCCCGCGGACATGGATCTTGCGCAGCGGTTGCTGCGCATCTCCGAGGCAGCAGAATATTGGCTCGATACCCACAAGCCCTCGGTGGTGGCCATCGAGCGGGTGTTCGCGCAGCACAACGTCCGCACCGCCATGGGAACCGCGCAAGCCGGCGGAGTGATCGCGCTGGCGGCGGCCCGGCGGGGCGTCGATGTCTGCTTCCATACCCCCAGTGAAGTCAAGGCCGCGGTCACCGGCAACGGTTCGGCCGACAAGGCCCAGGTCACTGCGATGGTCATGCGCATTCTCGGTCTGCAGACTGCCCCGACCCCGGCGGATGCCGCCGACGCACTTGCGCTGGGCATCTGTCATTGCTGGAGAGCTCCGATGATCGCTCGGATGGCGAAAGCGGAAGCCATGGCGGCAGAACAGAAGCGCAAGTACGACGCGCGCCTGGCCGAGGAGCGTAAGGCTCGCGCCGTCGTTGCACGCAGGATCGAGAAGATGGCCAAGAAAGAGGCGGGCGCACGATGATCGCATCGATCAGAGGCTCGGTGATCGACATCGCGCTCGATCACGCCGTGCTCGAGGCTGCCGGCGTCGGATACCGCATCAGCGCCACTCCGGCGACGCTGGCCACGCTGCACCGCGGGAGCGAATCGACGCTCCTGACAACCATGATCGTGCGCGAGGACTCGCAGACGCTGTACGGGTTTCCGGACAAGGAGTCACGCGAGCTGTTCGAGTTGCTTCTCACCGTGTCCGGCGTCGGACCGCGGATCGCAATGGCCACGCTGGCCGTGCACGAACCGGACGCGCTGCGAACGGCGTTGGCGGACAGTGACATCGGAGCACTGACGAGGGTTCCCGGAATCGGCAAACGTGGCGCGGAGAGAATGGTCGTCGAGTTGCGCGACAAGGTGGACGCAGTGGTCGGCCGCGCTGGTAATTCGGTTCTGCCGGGATCCGGTGCCGGAAATTCGGTGCGCGATCAGATAGTCGAGGCGCTGATCGGGCTCGGATTCCCGGCGAAGCAGGCCGAGGAGTCCACCGACGCGGTACTCGCCCAGCAGCCGGAGGCCACGACGTCGATTGCGCTGAGGTCGGCCCTGGCGTACCTCGGAAAGTCCAGGTAGGCCGGCGTGGACGAGGACGACCAGGTCGCCGAATCACAGGTGGGCGCGGACGCCATGTCCGACGACCTGGATGTCGAGACGAGCCTGCGTCCGAAGAACCTCACCGATTTCATCGGTCAGCCTCGGGTACGTGAGCAGCTCCAGCTCGTACTGTCCGGTGCCAAGATGCGCGGCGGCACTCCCGATCACATCCTGATGTCCGGGCCTCCGGGGCTCGGCAAGACCAGTATGGCGATGATCATCGCCGCCGAGTTGGGAACCTCGCTGCGGCTCACGTCCGGGCCGGCGCTCGAGCGCGCTGGTGACCTGGCAGCGATGCTCAGCAACCTGGTCGAGGGAGACGTGCTGTTCATCGACGAGATCCATCGCATCGCCCGTCCGGCCGAGGAGATGCTGTATCTGGCGATGGAGGACTTCCGCGTCGACGTCATCGTCGGTAAGGGGCCGGGTGCGACGTCGATACCGCTCGAGGTGGCTCCGTTCACGCTTGTCGGAGCGACCACCAGGTCGGGTGCTCTCACCGGGCCGCTGCGTGACCGATTCGGATTCGTGGCGCACATGGATTTCTACGAGCCGAGCGAGCTCGAGCGCATCCTCATGCGGTCGGCCGGAATACTCGGGGTGCCGATCGACCGAGACGGCTGCGCCGAGATCGCCGGCCGTTCGCGTGGCACTCCACGTATCGCGAACCGATTGCTCCGGCGAGTGCGCGACTACGCGGATGTGCGGGGCGATGGCACCGTCACCCGGGAGACGGCCAAAGCGGCTCTGGTGGTGTACGACGTCGACAAGCTCGGCCTCGACCGACTCGACCGTGCCGTCCTCAGTGCACTCATCCGGAGCTTCGGCGGGGGACCGGTCGGCGTATCGACGCTGGCCGTCGCCGTCGGGGAGGAACCCTCGACGGTCGAGGAAGTGTGCGAACCCTTCCTGGTGCGCGCAGGCATGATCGCCCGCACACCACGAGGCCGCGTTGCCACTGCCACCGCGTGGCAACATCTCGGTCTGACCCCGCCGCCGGACCTCGCGGTAGGGGGAATTTCGGTCCGATCCTCGGAGGCTGCGCAGGGATTATTCGACTGAATCGGGCAGAACACGAGACGAACGGACCGGATCGGTTCCCGGTGATGGCACACTGGGTAGCTGCGAGGCCCACACCCACGGCGTTCTCGCACGAGACAATGACGATTTTCGACCCGAACTTCGAGGACTGACCTTCCGATGGATTTGCTGTTTCCGCTGCTGATCGTGGCCCTTCTGGTACCGCTGTTTCTCAATGCGCGTCGACAGAAGAAGGTGCTGGCCAAAACCACGGAGATGCAGGACTCGCTCAAGGTCGGTGACGAGGTCGTCACCACGGCAGGCCTGTACGCCCGCGTGGTTCTGGTCGAGGACGACACGATCGACCTCGAGATCGCGGACGGCGTCATCACCACCTGGTCTCGCGCCGTAGTACGCGAGGTGCTGCCCGATGGCTCCGAATTCGACGACACCGAGTTCGAGACCACCACCGACGCCGACATCGCGGCCCTCGACTCGAGCACCAGCGCAGGGCCGTCGTTGCACAAGACCGACGTCAGCGGGCCCGACGAGACCGTGGAACAGACCGCGAAGCGGCTCGAAAAAGAGTGAGCAGCCGTTGATCCGAACCGCTGTCGGAGACTTCGATCCGGCAGCGGTTTCGTCTGCGGTGACCGATGTGGTGCACAATCGCAGCGCTCGCCGCTGACATATCGGGCCGACAGTCCCCGCAGGAACCGACACTTTCCATCGCCTTAGAGGAGAAACACTCACCGTGGCACCTACCAGCGGACCGGTGCGTCCCGCCCGCTATCTGGCCGTTTTTGCGGTGCTGATAGCAGCGGTGTACGCCCTGGTCTTCTTCACCGGAGACAAAGACCCCTCGCCGAAGCTGGGAATCGACCTGCAGGGCGGCACGCGCGTGACACTCACCGCGCGAACCCCCGACGGCAATGCGCCGACGCAGGACAGCCTGAAGCAGGCCCAGCAGATCATCGAGACTCGCGTCAACGGTCTCGGTGTCACGGGCTCCGAGGTGGTCGTCGACGGAGACAACCTCGTCATCACGGTGCCCGGTGACGACAGTTCGCAGGCGCGCACTCTGGGCCAGACCGCACGACTGTTCATCCGACCCGTGGTGGGATCGGTTGCCCCGTCGGCGGGCGCGGGTGCAGGGTCGCAGCAAACGCCGGCCGACCCCGCCGCGCCGGTCGATCCGGTCGCTCCTGCAGATCCCGCCGCTCCTGCTGCAGATCCCGCCGCACCGGCCGCTCCTCAGAGTCGGGTCTTCCCGGCGCAGGATCCGTCTGCGGTGGATCCGACGCCCGCTCCCGCGACCGATGCACCCGCGACCGATGCACCCGCTACCGACGATCCCGCCGCGGATGCGTCGTTGTCGGACGCCGATCGTGCTGCCCAGGAGATCGCCGACGCCAAGACGCTGCGGCAGAGCGAGGATCAGCAGATTCAGCAGTTGGCGATGCAGTCCCTCGACTGCAACGCGGCCGACCCCCTCGCTGGCAACGACGATCCGGCTCTTCCCCTCGTTGCGTGCTCGACCGACGGGACGGCCGTCTACCTGCTCGGCCCGACGATCATCGACGGGCAGCAGATCGCAGACGCAACCTCCGGATTCGACAGCCAACAGGCCCAGTTCCAGGTGAGCCTGACGTTCGACTCGGACGGTTCCAACACGTGGGCTCAGTTCACCGCCGCCAACCTGCAGAAGCAGGCCGCATTCGTGCTCGACTCGAAGGTGATCAGTGCGCCGGTGATTCAGGGTGCCACCCCCGCGGGCAGCGCCACCTCGATCACCGGAAACTTCAACGCCCAGAGTGCCTCGGAGCTGGCCAACACCCTCAAGTACGGCTCTCTACCGCTGTCCTTCGTATCCTCCGAAGCCGAAACTGTCTCGGCCACACTGGGATTGGCTTCGCTGGAAGCCGGCCTCATCGCCGGAGCCATCGGACTGGCGCTCGTGCTGGTCTACTGCCTGCTCTATTACCGCGCCCTGGGTCTGCTCACGGCGCTGTCGTTGGCGTTGGCGGGTCTCGTCGTCTACGGAATCATCGTTCTGTTGGGCAGGTGGATCAGCTTCACCCTGGACCTCGCAGGAATTGCCGGACTCATCATCGGCATCGGTATGACCGCGGACTCCTTCGTGGTGTTCTTCGAGCGCATCAAGGACGAAATTCGTGAGGGTCGCAGTTTCCGGTCGGCGGTACCACGCGGTTGGGCACGCGCACGCAAAACCATCCTGTCCGGCAACGCGGTCAGCTTCATCGCGGCCGCGGTGCTGTACGTCCTCGCTGTGGGGCAGGTCCGCGGCTTCGCCTTCACCCTCGGTCTGACGACGATCCTCGACATCATCGTCGTGGTGCTGGTGACCTGGCCACTGGTGTACCTGGCGTCGAAGTCGAAATTCTGGTCCAAGCCGTCTGTCAACGGTCTCGGTGCCGTCCAGCAGATCGCGCTCGAACGCAAGCGTGCTGCCAACAAGGCGCTCGCCGTCAAGACCGGCACCACGCCGTCGAAGGAGGCATGACATGTCGGATACGACCACGTCGACCCCATCGCCCCTCGACGACTCGAGTGTCGATCAGTCCACCCAGCCCAAGCACAGCTGGCTGTCCAGGCTCTACACCGGAACCGGTGCCTTCGACATCGTCGGTCGTCGCCGCTTCTACTACATCCTCACCGCTGTCATCGTGTTGGTGTGTCTGCTGAGCTTCCTCGTGCGCGGATTCACGCTGGGCATCGATTTCGAGGGCGGGACTCGGATTGCCCTGCCGGCCGCCGACAACATCTCCACCGAGCAGGTCGAAACCGTGTACAACGACTCGCTGGGTATGCCCCCGGTGTCGGTGCAGACAGTTGGCTCGGGTGCGGCAGCAACGGTGCAGATTCGCTCCGAAGCTCTCGACCCCGGTGAAGTGGACAGCTTGCGTCAGGCGTTGTTCCAGGCTTTCGAGCCGCAGGACAACAGCGGCACCGCTACTCCCAATGCGATCAGCGTGTCCGACGTCAGTGAGACCTGGGGTGGCCAGATCACCCAGAAGGCGTTGATCGCGCTCGCGGTGTTCCTGGTCATCGTCAGCATCTACATCGCTGTCCGATACGAACGGGATATGGCGTTCGCCGCTCTGGCTGCACTGGGATTCGACCTCGTCGTCACGGCGGGCGTGTATTCGATCGTCGGGTTCGAGGTGACCCCTGCGACGGTCATCGGACTGCTGACGATCCTCGGTTTCTCGTTGTACGACTCGGTGGTGGTGTTCGACAAGGTAGAGGAGAACACCCGCGGGATCTTGAACCTGCACCGCAAGACGTACGCAGAGCAGGCCAACCTCGCTGTCAACCAGACCCTGATGCGCTCGATCAACACGACCGTCATCGGCGTTCTGCCGGTGATCGCGCTCATGATCGTCGCCGTCTGGCTGCTCGGGGTCGGCACACTCAAGGACCTGGCGCTGGTGCAGCTCGTCGGCATGATCGTCGGTGCCTACTCGTCCATCTTCTTCGCTACTCCGCTGCTGGTGACGCTCAAGGAGAAGTGGGGCCCGGTTGCTGCCCACACACGCAAGGTCCATTCCAAGCGGGCCGATGCCGCTGCCCGCGCGGCCGGTCTCGCTCCCGAACCGGTGGCCGTCGGAGTGTCCACCACCAAGGCGTCCACTCCGCAGCCGGGTAACCGGCCCACCGGAAAGCGAAACAAGAAGCGACGGTAGATATCCACCCTCGACTGGGACGGAGAGTGCACGTGAAACGCAGGTGGAGCGCGGCACTGGTGGCGGCCGGTGTCGCTGCGGTGTCCATCACCGCGTGTTCGTCGCCCGAGGACAAGGTTCCCTCGATCGGCTACTCGTTCGACAACGTCGTCGCCACGTACAACGCGAGAACGGTCGACGGCGCGGCGTCGGGAGCTCGGCAGGCGTTCACCCGGGTTCAGGTGGGCTTCAGTTACCTCGGTCCCGAGGGGGATGCGTTGTCGGACAACGATATCGGGACCACGGAAGTGGTTCCCGGTGACACGTTGACCGTGCAGTACTCCATTGCCCCAGCGGCGAAGTACTCCGACGGTGCACCGATGGCCTGCGATGACCTCGTGTTGGCCTGGGCTGCGAACAGCGGCCGATTCGCCACCGACGGTCCCATGTTCGACGCGGCGTCGTCGGCCGGGTACTCGGACATCCAACGCATCGACTGTGTCCCCGGGGCCAAGGAGGCCACAGTCGTGTTCGCTCCAGGGCGCAGTTACCAGAACTGGCGCGCCCTGTTCGGTGCCACCGATCTGTTGCCTGCGCACGTTGCGGCCCGGGCGGCAGGAGTGCCGAACGTCGTCGATCCCATCCTGGCCGGCGACAACGATGTGGTGGGCCGCATCGCCGAATTCTGGAATACCGGGTGGACACTGACGCCGGGCGCGATCGACACCTCGTTGCTGCCCTCGGCCGGGCCGTACCGCGTCGAGTCGTACACCGCCGACGGAGGTCTTGTTCTCGTCGCGAACGAGGCTTGGTGGGGAATTCCGCCCGAAACCGAGCAGGTCGTCGTCTGGCCCAAGGGCACCGACGTGGCTGCCAAGGTGGCGGACGGCTCGCTCGACGTGCTCGACCACGGTGCGGGCGCCGTCGATCTCGGCACGACCGAGGGATTCGCGACCAGCGAGGAGCCGTCACGAGGCCTCGAACAGCTGACCTTCGCCACACAGGGGGTACTGGCCGACGCGAGCGCGCGACGAGCGGTCGCCGCGTGCATCCCGAGATCGGATCTGTTCGACACGCTCGGGCATCCGGGATCGGACGCTCCAGCGGCCGGGCTCGGCTCGGGAATCGTCGATGCTCGACTGGTGCAACTGGACACCCTCGAGTATCCGGCGGTCGCAACCGTCGTCGGCGATCGGTATCGGCGCTCGGACCTCGATCAGGCGGGCAAGGAACTTGCTGCGGCAGGCGAGAGTGCCCTCACCGTTCGCGTCGGCTACCGGGGACCGGATGCTCGTCGCGCACAGGAAGTCGGCCGCATGGCTGCCGATTGCGCTGCTGCCGGCATCACCGTCGTCGATGCGAGCTCGCCGGAGTTCACGCCGTCCGCCCTGCGCGGCGGTGCCGTCGACGCGGTACTGGGCAGCAGTGGTTCTCTGCCCGGGCCATCGGGGTCGGCAGGTGGAGCTGTCGCACGGTATTCGCTGAGGACGGGAATCGGACTGAACGTCGGCGGCTACAGCAACGGCAGGATCGATTCCATCGTCGATCAGCTGGCGGTGACCGATGACCCCGAGCGAGTGCTGGCTCTCGCCACGGAGGGCGAGAACATCCTGTGGAACGACATGCCGTCGCTTCCCCTGTACAACGAGCCGCGCACCACCGTCGTCAGCGACGGAATGCAGGATGTGGTGCCCAACCCGACGGCCGCTGGTGCCGGATGGAACATGGATCGGTGGGTTCTTCTTCGATGAACGACGCAGGTGGTCGGGCAGACGCAGTCGCTGCCGTGGCTCGGCTGACGCGGTGGGTCGACGACTTCCCCGTTCCCGGAGTGCGTTTCGGCGATCTGACGCCGGTGTTCGCAGACGGCAGCGCCTTGCGCAGCGTCGTGTCGGAGTTGGCGCAGGGCCACCACGATGTCAATCTGGTTGCGGGAATCGACGCGCGTGGCTTTCTGCTGGGTGCCGGTGTGGCCCTGGAGCTGGGCTGCGGTGTGCTGGCAGTGCGCAAGGCGGGCAAGCTGCCACCTCCGGTGCATTCGCGGGCCTACGACCTCGAATACGGGACCGCCGAGTTGCAGATCCCGACGGCGATCGAGCTGGCTGGACGGCGGGTGTTGGTGATCGACGACGTGCTGGCGACGGGCGGTACCGTCGACGCGACCGCACGGTTGTTGGCCGATCAGGGTGCGGTGATAGTCGGTGCCGCCGTCGTTCTCGAGATCACGGCCCTGGGAGGGCGTGAGAGGTGCAGTGACTACCCGCTCGCCTGCCTGGTTCGAGTATGAGGACTAAAGTCTCTACATAATGCGTTCTCCGGATGCGTCCGGCGACAGCGTGGAGCGCGTGGCAGGAGGTGATGAGAGTGACCCGTTACATCGATCAGCCCTTGCCGGATGGGCCCGCCGTCCCCGAAAGGCCTGATGTTTCCGATCAGGCCGGAGTCGACGTCGTGACCGAGGGCGAGACCGGCTCCGGTGACACCGGTCCCGCAGTCGAGTCCCCGATGTCCCGTGATTCTGTTTCCCCCGATTCTGTGCCGAACGACGCGCAGGCTCCGTCCGGTACGCGCAATTCGGCACCGGTACCGACGTCGGCGTCGCGGCGGGTGCGGGCCCGTCTGGCGCGCCGCATCACCGCCGGACGCAGCGCCGCCGTCAAGCCGGTGCTCGAACCTCTCGTCAGCCTGCACCGCGAGCTCTACCCCAAGGCCGATCTCGCGTTGTTGCAGCGGGCCTACGACGTCGCGGACGAGTTGCATGCATCGCAGATGCGTAAGTCCGGCGATCCCTACATCACTCATCCGCTCGCCGTGGCGAATATCCTGGCCGAGCTGGGAATGGACACCACGACGCTGGTAGCGGCGTTGCTGCACGACACGGTCGAGGACACCGGGTATTCGCTCGCCAAGTTGACCGAGGAATTCGGCGAGGAGGTGTCCCATCTGGTCGACGGGGTGACCAAACTCGACAAGGTGGTTCTCGGAACCGCGGCCGAAGGCGAGACCATCCGCAAGATGATCATCGCGATGGCGCGAGATCCGCGGGTGCTCGTCATCAAGGTGGCAGACCGACTGCACAACATGCGCACCATGCGTTTCCTGCCGCCGGAGAAGCAGGCCCGCAAGGCGAAAGAAACGCTGGAAGTCATTGCGCCGCTTGCGCATCGGCTCGGAATGGCAACGGTCAAGTGGGAGCTCGAGGACCTGGCGTTCGCCATCCTGCACCCCAAGAAGTACGACGAGATAGTTCGTCTCGTTGCCGATAGAGCACCATCACGCGACACGTACCTCGAGAAGGTGCGGGCCGAGATCAACGCGACACTGGCGGCGTCGAGAATCAGCGCCGTGGTCGAGGGGCGGCCGAAGCACTACTGGTCGATCTACCAGAAAATGATCGTGAAGGGCCGCGACTTCGACGACATCCATGACCTCGTGGGTGTACGGATCCTGTGCGACGAGATCCGCGACTGCTACGCCGCCGTGGGCGTCGTGCACTCGCTGTGGCAGCCGATGGCGGGCCGCTTCAAGGACTACATCGCTCAACCGCGCTACGGCGTCTACCAGTCTTTGCACACCACGGTGATCGGACCCGAGGGCAAGCCTCTCGAGGTGCAGATCCGCACGCGGGACATGCACCGGACGGCAGAGTTCGGAATTGCTGCGCACTGGCGGTACAAGGAGACCAAGGGCAAGCACTCTCAGGACAACGCCGAGGTCGACGACATGGCGTGGATGCGCCAACTGCTCGACTGGCAACGTGAAGCGGCCGATCCCGGAGAGTTTCTCGAGTCGCTGCGGTACGACCTCGCGGTCAAGGAGATCTTCGTCTTCACGCCCAAGGGCGACGTCGTCACCTTGCCCGCCGGTTCGTGTCCGGTCGACTTCGCCTACGCGGTACACACCGAGGTGGGCCATCGCTGTATCGGCGCACGCGTCAATGGTCGACTTGTCGCACTCGAGCGCACCCTGGACAACGGTGAAGTGGTCGAGGTGTTCACCTCCAAGGCCGCCACCGCCGGACCGAGCCGGGACTGGCAGGGATTCGTGGCATCGCCGCGAGCGAAGACCAAGATTCGTCAGTGGTTCGCCAAGGAGCGCCGCGAGGAAGCACTCGAGGCCGGCAAGGACGCCATCGCGAAAGAGGTGCGCCGAGGCGGACTACCGTTGCAGCGGTTGATGAATGCCGAATCGATGTCGGCCATCGCGCACGAACTGCGGTACGTCGATGTCTCGGCGCTCTACACCGCGGTCGGCGAGAATCACGTGTCCGCTCGCCACGTGGTGCAGCGTTTGGTCGCTCATCTCGGCGGTGTCGGCGATGTCGAGGAGGAACTCGCCGAGCGGTCGACTCCGTCGACAATTCCTACCCGTCCTCGCCAGGTCGGCGATGCCGGGGTGTTGGTCACCGGTGCGGACGGCGTCGTCGCGAAACTCGCGAAGTGCTGTACTCCCGTGCCAGGAGACGAGATCCTCGGATTCGTCACCCGCGGCGGTTCGGTCAGCGTGCATCGCACCGACTGCACCAACGCTCGCTCACTCGAGGAGCAGTCCGAGCGGTTCATCGAGGTTCAGTGGGCACCGTCGGCGTCCTCGGTGTTCCTGGTGGCCATTCAGATCGAGGCACTCGACCGCCACCGACTGCTCTCCGATGTGACCAAGGCGCTGGCCGACGAGAAGGTCAACATCCTCTCGGCATCCGTCGCCACGTCGGGAGACAGGGTTGCGATCAGCAAATTCACGTTCGAGATGGGTGATCCCAAGCATCTCGGTCACGTGCTGAACGTGGTCCGCAATGTCGAGGGCGTCTACGACGTCTACCGGCTGACATCGGCCGCCTGAGCGGTCCCGACAACGACGAGAGGGTGAGCAGAGATTCTCTGCTCACCCTCTCGTATTTCGAATCTGTCTACGCCGTTGCCGATTCCAGGATCACCGGGTTCGCAGGCGCGCCGTCCTCGGAGCCTCCGGTCACCCCTCCCGCCGCGATGGCGTCGAGGGTGGCCAGTCCGCTCTCGGAGATGGTGCCGAACACCGTGTACTGCGGCGGCAGCACAGAATCGGCGTACACTAGGAAGAACTGGCTGCCGTTGGTGTCGGGGCCGGCATTGGCCATCGCGAGCGTCCCGCGGGGGTACACCACCGGATTCTCGGCCTGTGCGGGATCGCCGGTGTATGTCGTCGTGGGGTACTCGTTGGCGAAGCTGTATCCGGGTCCGCCTCGACCGGATCCGGACGGATCGCCGCACTGGAGCACCTCGAGGCCCGGTGACGTGGTCAACCGGTGGCAGGGAGAGCCGTCGAAGTATCCCTGCTGGACGAGGCTGACGACGCTGTTGACCGTGCACGGTGCTTGCGTCCGGTCCAGCGTGATGTCGATCGGCCCCTGGCTGGTGGCCAGTGCGACGTCGACGGTTCCGTACACGTCGACATTGTCGACAGGAGGTGGATCGACCTCCTTCGCGGCCGGCGTCTCAGCCGGATAGGCGCAGGACACAGTGTCGGTCGTCGGCTGTGGCACGGCTGGCAGCGCACCGAACCGAGACAGGTCCAACGCCGGCCGCTGTGTTGTCGTTGCCGCCGGAGCGGACGACGTCGTCGACGAGGTTGCTGCAGCAGGCTGGGCAGCGGGTTCGGCCGAACTGGAGCAGCCGGCCAGCACCAGAGCGGTAGCCGAGAGCCCGGTCAGAAGGACAGAGGTGCGGTTCACAGGTCGCTCAGCATGTTCGTGATGTCGACCGGCTCGGCGGGTGCTCCGTCGGATGCGCCGCCCTGCACTCCCTTGGCCGCGATGGCGTCGAGCGTGGCGAGGCCGGTCTCGTCGATCGTGCCGAACGCGGTGTAGGCAGGCGGCAGTTCCGAATCTCCGTAGACCAGGAAGAACTGGCTGCCGTTGGTTCCCGGACCTGCATTGGCCATCGCCAACGTGCCGCGCGGGTACGCGATCGGTGTCTGCGCAGCGGGGTCGCCCTCGGCGAACGTGTCGGTGGGGAATTCGTCGGCGAACTGGTAGCCCGGTCCACCGCTTCCGGTGCCCGTGGGATCGCCGCATTGCAGCACCTGAAGACCGGCACCGGTGGTGAGTCGATGACAGGTGGTGCCGTCGAAGTAGCCCTGGTTGGCGAGCGAGACGAAACTGTTCACCGTGCACGGCGACTCGGGGTTGTTCAGAGTCAGACCGATATTGCCCTGGTTCGTGGTCATGCTGTAGCTCAGCGGCTCGTCGCTGGTGGGGACGTTGTCGGTGCGCGGGGGAGTGTTCTCCTTGGCTGCAGGCTGTGCCGCAGCGGGATAGGAGCAGTTCACCGTCTCGGGCAAGGGCTCGGAACGTCCCGCCGCGATGAGGGAGTCGGCGGGTGCGGACGTCGTCGATTCCTGGGCGGTACTCGCATCGTCGTCACCGCGGGTCACCACGTACACGACCGAGACGACGGCCACGACTGCGACGACACCGAGAATGGAACCTGCAATCGTCAATTGCTTACGACGCCGTGCGCGCTCCGCACGGCGTACGAGTTGGCGTTCGAGCTTTCGTTTGGCAGCCTCGCGCCGTTGCTCGTTGCTGGGCAATTCGTGTTCCTCCCGCTTGTCCGAAAATCGACCTTGCCCGCTCGCTGCACGGACCGATCGTGTGGTAACAGGCCGAAATCGGCCAACGCGAGTGTGCCATCAATGCCTGAGAGCATGCTGGGGGGACCCGATCCGAACGGCCCCACTAAGCTTGTTCGGTACTTCGGCCTCAGCCTTTAGGAGCGATTGGTTTGCTCGTCACCGGATTCCCCGCAGGCATGTTTCAGACGAATTGTTACATCCTGGCCCAGGACGACGCGTCCGAGTGCGTCGTCGTCGATCCCGGCCAGGACGCCGCGGATCCGCTGATCGATTTTCTGACGCGATCCTCGCTCACTCCCACCGCAGTGCTGCTCACGCACGGCCACCTCGACCACACGTGGTCGGTCGAGCCGATCTGCGAAAAGTACGGCATTGCTGCGTACATCGCACCCGAAGACCGATACATGCTGTCGGACCCGATCAAGGGAACGGGTCCAGCGTTGGCTGCCGTGCTGGGTGACATCGAGTTCCGCGAACCGGCCGAGGTGATCGAACTCACCGACGGCGGGCAGCTCGATCTCGCCGGGATCGAGTTCTCGGTGGTGCACACGCCCGGGCACACCCAGGGTTCGGTGGTGTTTCTCGCTCGGGCCGACGGGCCGGACGGTGCGGTCCCGCTGGCGCTGACCGGAGACACCCTCTTCGCGGGGTCGATCGGTAGGACGGATCTACCCGGCGGCGACCACGACCAGCTACTGCGGTCCATCGCGACCCGGTTGCTGCCGCTCGGTGACGACACCGTGGTACTGCCCGGACACGGCGGCCAGAGTTCGATCGGCCAGGAACGTGCGTCCAATCCGTTCCTCGTTGGACTCGGCGACCCCGAGCAAGGGAAGCTGTGAGCGTGAGCAAGCCGACCACCTTTTCTGCGCCCAAGGGCATTCCCGACTACTTTCCCCCCAACTCGGACGAGTTCGTCGCCGTGCGAGAGGGGCTGCTCGACGCCGCCCGCAACGCCGGCTACGGACACATCGAACTGCCGATCTTCGAGGACACCGGGCTGTTCGCCCGTGGGGTCGGGGAGTCGACCGATGTGGTCAGCAAGGAGATGTACACGTTCGCCGATCGCGGAGATCGGTCGGTGACGCTGCGTCCCGAGGGCACCGCGGGGGTCATGCGTGCGGTGATCGAGCACGGATTGGATCGGGGCGCGCTTCCGGTGAAGTTGGCCTACGCCGGGCCGTTCTTCCGTTACGAGCGCCCGCAGGCCGGGCGGTACCGGCAGCTGCAACAGGTTGGTGTCGAAGCGATCGGCATCGACGACCCAGCGTTGGACGCCGAGGTCATCGCCGTGGCCGACGCCGGTTTTCGCGCTCTCGGGCTCACCGGTTTCCGCCTGGAGATCACCTCGCTCGGAGACGACACCTGCCGCCCTCAGTATCGAGAGTTGTTGCAGCAGTTCCTCTTTGCGCTTCCTTTGGACGAGGACACGCGTCGGCGCGCCGAGATCAACCCGCTGCGGGTGCTCGACGACAAGCGGCCGGAGGTGCGCGAGATGACCGCGGACGCGCCGTTGATGCTCGATCACCTCTCCGATTCGGCCAAAGAACACTTCGACGAGGTGCTGGCGTATCTGGACGTGATGAACGTCCCTTATCTGGTGAACCCGCGGATGGTGCGCGGCCTGGACTACTACACCAAGACCACGTTCGAGTTCGTGCACGACGGGCTGGGGGCGCAATCGGGCATCGGCGGCGGCGGCCGCTACGACGGGCTGATGGAACAGCTGGGCGGGCAAGCGTTGTCGGGTATCGGATTCGGGCTCGGCGTCGACCGCACCGTCCTCGCCCTGGCCGCCGAGGGAAAGACTGCGGGGGCCACGTCTCGGTGTCAGGTGTTCGGCATCCCGATGGGTGCCGCAGCCAAACTGGCGATCGTCGATATCGCCGCGCAGCTACGCGAACGGGGTATCGCAGTGGACATGGCGTACGGAAATCGCGGCATCAAGGGAGCGATGAAGGCAGCCGATCGATCGGGTGCCCGATACGCGCTGGTGCTGGGCGATCAAGAACTGTCAGCGGAATCGGTTGTGGTGAAAGACCTCTCGAACGGGGAGCAGGACACTGTCGCGTTGGCCGACGTGGTCGACGCCCTCGGGGTCCGCCTTGGCCGATAACCCTCGGCCCGCTTCCGGGCCGGTAGCCTTGGACCTGGTCTCGGTGGAGTTCCTGGCACCGCGCCTGCGGAAAATCATTGTCGGGTCGGCTGCGATCGGGATCGTTCTCGCAGTCGTCCTGGCGTTGTTCGTGCCGGTGTGGGTTGCCGTTCTCGTCGGGGTGGTCATCGGTGGCCCCGCAGTATTGTCGGGCTGGCTGGGCCTGCGTCGGCGGGTGTGGCTCGATGGTCCGCAACTCTGCGCGCGAGGGTTGCGCACTCGCCGGCTGAGGATGCCGGAGGTGGTGACGGCCGAGCTGACGATTCGCACGGCTGGGATCGATCAGATCTCGTTGCGGCTCTACGACGGTCGCACTCGCGTAGTCCTACCACTGGCGCTGTACACCAACGGTGGGGGTCGTGAACTGCCGATCCTCGCCCTACGCACCCTGGCCGATTCGCTGTGGACCACCGAGCTCGTCCCCGCCGCGGCCATCGCGTCGGTCCTGGTGGACCAGCTACGGGCCGAGGCACGTGACGCCGGACTGGACGAACGGCCCCTGTACCGAGCGATCGAACTGGTTCGCAGCAAGGGCCGCACTCCGCATGCGACGCTGACCGACCGTGAGGTCGCCCAGCTGCTTCGATGAGCGAGCAGGTATCAGGTCACCAGGAACGCGTCGAGGACCACGGCCTCGGCCGATCGTGAGCCGGAAGTGACGACCAGCGCACGGTTGAGGTACGTGAACTTCGGAACAGCCGTCGACACTCGCAACGTGCCACGGAAGTAGTAGGTAGCGGGATCGACCTCCCGGTCGGGATCGTCGAGCGCATCGATGACCTCGGCCGGGCCGAACTGAACCCCGCGATAGTCGAGCGAAAGGTAACCACCGGTTGCCAATTCGAGGACGAGATCACTGCTGAACTCGGTGCATCCGTCGGGTCGGGTGATGCTGACGACTGTCGATCGAGCAGCCAGAGTGCCCTCGATGTCCGGGCCGGGGGCGGCCCCGCCGAGGACAGTGGTGACGACTCGGTCGCCTTCGGGCACCGGACCGATCTCGATGGCCGGTCCCAGTGTGAGTCCCAGGCGCAGAATGGGTTCGAGGGTCGGTGTGTTCGGGGCGGTCACGTGCGGTGCACTCCTAGGATCGACTTGAGGCCCTACGCTATCGCTTACCGGCCGCCGGATTCGAGCGGGGATGCGGGGGAACGATACCGACCTTGACACCACATAGAACAAATGTTCGACTGTGTGCATGCGATGGGCCGGTCAGACTCTCGAAGCCGCGGACGACGGCGCGCTACCGGGACTCGAACGGTCCGGGCTCGTCCGCAGCGTGCAGACCCCGGAGTTCGAGGGAATAACCTTCCACGAGGTGCTGTGCAAGAGTGCCCTGAACGAGGTTCCGGGTGAATCGCAGGTGCCCTTCTCGTGGACCGTGAATCCGATGCGGGGATGTTCCCATGCGTGCCGGTACTGCTTCGCCAGACCGACACACGAATACCTGGACCTCGACTCCGGCAACGACTTCGACTCGCAGATCGTCGTCAAGACGAATGTCGCGGCAGTCCTACGCAAAGAGCTCGCACGTCGATCCTGGAAAAGGGAGCCGGTAGCGCTCGGGACGAACACCGATCCCTATCAGCGCGCCGAGGGCCGATACCGGTTGATGCCCGGCATCATTCGGGTGTTGACGGAGTCCGGTACGCCTTTCTCGATCCTGACCAAGGGCACACTGCTGCGTCGCGACCTGCCCTTGTTGACGTTGGCTGCTCAGCAGGTAGATGTGCACGTGAGCATCAGCCTCGCCATCCACGACCCCGATCTGCAGAAGCAGCTCGAGCCCGGGACCCCAAGTCCACGTGCACGATTGGACCTCATCCGTGCCGTCCGTGACGCAGGCATGGATTGTGGAGTGTTGGTCGCACCGGTGATTCCCTTCCTCACGGACGGTGCCAAGCATCTCGACGGTCTGATCAGCGCACTGGCCGACGCGGGAGCTACGAGTGTGACGGCGTTGCCGATGCATCTACGGTCCAGCACCAAGGACTGGTACATGAGCTGGCTGGTGAAGGAGCACCCGGCGTTGGTCCGGCGATACCGTCAGCTCTACGGTCACGGGGCGTACGTGACGCCCGAGTACAAGCAGTGGCTCCGAGGGCGTATCGACCCGTTGCTCGAGACGTACGGGTTCGCCGTAGAACAAACCCGGTCTTTGCCTGCCAACGAGCCCGCCGAACCCCGAGAACTGGCGACCTCGGGACCGGCCCTCACGCTGTTCTGAGTGGTGCGATCACGGGTTGTTCAGATCGCGCGCCGAGAACGTGTCGCAGGCCGCGACCTGTCCGGTCTCGTACCCGGCGGTGAACCATGCCTGTCGCTGGGCAGAAGACCCGTGCGTCCAGCCCTCGGGGTTGACGCGGCCGGTGGATGCCTGCTGAATCCGGTCGTCGCCCACCGACGACGCGGCCGAGAGCGCGTCGTTGATGTCGGTGGTGGTCAGCGGCTCGAGGAACGGAACCCCGGTTTTCGGATCGACCGTCTCGGCTGCGTAGTGCGCCCAGATGCCCGCGTAGCAATCTGCCTGCAACTCCACCTTGACGCCACCGGACTCGGGTCCCTGCGGATCGGCTTGCGCGCGCCCGATGTCACCCAGCTGATTCTGGATGTGGTGGCCGATCTCGTGCGCCACCACGTACTCCTGCGCGAGTGGTCCGCCGCTGGAGCCGAACTGGTCGACGAGTACCTGAAAGAAGCTGGTGTCGAAATATGCGGTGGAATCGGCCGGGCAGTAGAACGGCCCGACGGCGCTGGTGGCGTTGCCGCAGCCAGTGTTCGTTGCACCCGAGAACAGGTTGACAGCCGGCTGGACGTACGCGACGCCGGTCTGCGATTGCAGCTGCGATTCCCACACTGTGTCGAGGCTCGCCACCGTGAAATCGACTCGGCAGTCGACATTGCTGTTCGCCTCTGTGACGTCACAGTCGAGCGTTCCGGACGACCCGGAGTCGTTCTGTCCGGCGGAACTGTCGCCGCCACTGATCTGGTTCAGGATTGCTCCCGGGTCGCCGCCGAACAGCAGGGCAAGGACGATGACGACCAAGCCACCCGCTCCGCCGCCGATCGCCAACTTGCCGCGTCCACCGCCCCCGCCGCCGCCGCCGACCGAGACTCGGCCCGGTTCCGATTGCGAGCCTTCTCTGAACGTCATGACCGAGTTCCCCTCCGCCGAGCCAGCATCTGACGATGCGAACCGATACCGCCGCTGTCGGCCTTAGCTTCGCATGCCGGGACGGCATCTCGTTTCCTTCTACGGTGATGTGCTCCGTAGGATCGGTGAGCGAAGAACACGATCAGCGGATTTTTCTCGAAAGGACACCCGTGCTGCGCACCCACCTCGCCGGCTCATTACGCCCCGAGCACGTCGACCGAACCGTGACGCTGACGGGATGGGTGGCCCGTCGACGCGATCACGGCGGCGTCATCTTCATCGACCTTCGTGACGCCTCCGGTGTGTCCCAGGTCGTCTTCCGCGAGGGAGCAGCACTCGAGCAGGCACACCGCCTGCGTGCCGAGTACGTGGTGAAGGTGACCGGCAAGGTCGAGGGTCGTCCCGAGGGCAACGCAAACTACGAGATCCCCACCGGTGCCATCGAGGTCGAGGCCTCCGAGATCGAGGTCTTGTCCGAGGCCGCACCGCTGCCGTTCCAGCTGGACGATCAGCCGGGCGAGGAAGCGCGTCTGAAGTACCGCTACCTCGACCTGCGCCGTGAGGGCCCCGGCCGTGCCATTCGGCTGCGTTCGCACGTCAACGCTGCCGCCCGGTCGGTGCTTGCGCATCACGAGTTCGTCGAGGTCGAGACCCCGACGCTGACGCGTTCCACTCCCGAAGGCGCACGAGACTTCCTCGTTCCCGCACGTCTGCAGCCGGGCAGCTTCTACGCTCTGCCGCAGAGCCCGCAGCTGTTCAAGCAGCTGCTCATGGTCGGCGGTATCGAGCGGTACTACCAGATCGCCCGGTGCTACCGAGACGAAGATTTCCGCGCCGACCGTCAGCCCGAGTTCACCCAGCTCGACGTCGAGATGAGCTTCGTCACTCAGGACGACGTCATCCTGCTGGCCGAGGAAATTCTGGCGTCGCTGTGGAAGCTCGTCGGGCATCACTTCACCGCGCCGATTCCGCGGATCACCTACGCCGAGGCCATGCGCCGCTACGGATCCGACAAGCCGGACCTGCGATTCGACATCGAGCTTGTCGAGTGCACGGACTTCTTCTCCGAGACCACCTTCCGGGTGTTCCAGGCTCCCTACGTCGGCGCGGTCGTCATGCCCGGTGGCGCATCTCAGCCCCGCAAGCAACTGGACCGCTGGCAGGAATTCGCCAAGCAACGTGGACACAAGGGCCTCGCCTACGTTCTCGTCGGCGAGGACGGCACCCTCGGCGGCCCGGTCGCGAAGAATCTGACAGACGCCGAACGCGACGGCCTGGCCGCGCACGTCGGTGCGAACAACGGCGATGCGATCTTCTTCTCCGCAGGACCCGTCAAGGCCTCGCGTGGACTGCTCGGTGCCGTCCGCGGCGAGATCGCCCGCAAGCTCGACCTGATCGACCCGAAGGCCTGGGCATTCGTCTGGGTCGTCGACGCTCCGCTTTTCGAGCCGACGTCCGATGCCACCGCCAGCGGTGACGTAGCCGTCGGATCCGGCGCGTGGACGGCTGTGCACCACGCGTTCACCTCGCCGAAGCCGGAGTCGATGGAGACGTTCGACACCGACCCCGGGTCTGCTCTGGCCTACGCCTACGACATCGTCTGCAACGGCAACGAGATCGGTGGCGGCAGTATTCGTATCCACCGCAAGGATATTCAGGAACGAGTGTTCGCGATCATGGGTATCGGCAAGGAAGAAGCTCAGGAGAAGTTCGGCTTTCTCCTCGATGCCTTCTCCTACGGCGCACCGCCGCACGGCGGAATCGCGTTCGGCTGGGACCGGATCACCGCGCTGCTCGCCGGGGTCGATTCCATCCGTGAGGTCATCGCATTCCCCAAGTCCGGTGGTGGCATCGATCCGCTGACCGACGCGCCTGCACCGATCACGCCGCAGCAGCGTAAGGAATCGGGCGTCGACTTCAAGCCGGAAAAGAAGGAAGAGTCTCCAGCTTCGGCCGAGACTGTGGTCGACGCGTAACAGTCGACTTCCGAACGCGAATGTCCCCGTAACGCCGAGCGTTACGGGGACATTCGCGTATATCGAGCTGTGTCGTCAGCGAGCGGGGGACAACGGCCCACCGGTGAGCACGCGGTAGGCGTAGTTCAGCGCAATCACCGAAACTGGGACGGTGACCAGCAGCCCTAGTCCGCACGGTATGGCGCCGACGATATTGATCGCAGCCAGAGCGAGGATCAGCAGGATGACGGGGCCGAAGTTCTTGACCACCAGATCGACGCTCGTCTTGATGGCGTCGAACGCGGCCAGGTTCCGGTCCAGCGCGAACGTCAGAGTGAAGGCTGTCAGTACGCCGACCACGATCTGCAGGAGCGTTCCCAGGAAAGGGATGAATCCGAGCACCACGGTGACCACGGTCCAGATCGCGGCCAGGACGGCGAGCTGAGGCACATTGGTCAGTTGGAAGAACCGGCCGAACGTCGGCTTCTGCGGGCCGACGGTCTCGTCCAGCGCTCCGCGTACGAAGGCCGCGTTGACGAAGTACCCCACGAAGGTAGCGACGGCGGTCAGGAGTATCGACAGTACGGAGAAGGTGCCGACGTCCAGGGTCTCACCGCGATTGCCGGCGTCCATCGCAGCAGCGAAGGTCGACGCGAACGTAACCACGAAGGCGACCACGCCCACCGCCAGCACGATGGCGGTCAGTCCGAGCCACGGACCGACATTGGCCTTGAATTTGTCGAAGCCGTAGCTCAGCGCCGCACCGACGTCGAGTCGGCCGGGATTGGGGCCCATCGGTGCCTGCCCGTAGCCCTGGTTTCCGTAATTCCCGTAGTTTCCGGGAGGCGGTGGGTAGGCACCGGGAGGCGGTGGGTAACCGCCGGGTGCGCCGCCTTGGGGTGGATAGTTTCCGGGCGGTGGGGGATATCCACCGGGTGCGCCGCCCTGGGGTGGGTAGTTCCCGGGCGGTGGGTAGC
>NZ_NOXY01000024.1:0-110530 GCF_002258735.1 Rhodococcus sp. WWJCD1 | reverse complement strand
CTCCACAATCGGGATGCTCAGCCCCGCCAACTACGAACAGTCACTGATCGCGCCTGTCATGGCCGCGTAACCACTGTCCACTTTCCGGGGGGAACCTCAGACATACATGAAGCAACCCGACTACGCCGCACCAGAATGGCATTTCGCATCGACCATCGACGGAGATCGGTACGCCGTGATTACCGACCTCGATCATGACTACGCCGGATGGTCGGTGGAAGTCGAGCAGGAAGGCGACATACAGATCGGTCAGGTTATGTCGAAAACCCTGTGGCGCGACGACGAGACCGATTTCAACCTGTTCGGACTCGGAGACTCAGTGGACGGCTGGGGAGCACCAGTCGAAGGCGGGGCGCTACTGACCGCGTTTTTCACCCCTGCGGGCACCCGTCTTGCGATCGACCCGTGGGTCTACACGCGAGAATGGTTGGCCGAATCGCTACTCGCGAAACCGGTGGCACTCATTATCGACCTCGGTCCCAACGACTACATCTCCAGCGAGCGCGATTCCGACGACGTGCCGTGTGCTCAACTCCAGGTGATGGAGGACCACGTATTCCTTGTTCGTCGCTCACGCACAGAGCTCGGACATCTACTGCTCGCCGACTATTCGACTGCAGCAATCACTCTCGACAAGTGGTATCTGCAGGACCACTTCGATGACTGCACCGACGGCTACCTGTTCACCAAGGACCGTCGACTAGCCGCGGAAACCTGCGTCACCTGGTTCCGGGACAAGCAAGACCCGAACGAGAGGATCGACATCGGCTGCAACTATCGATTCGCCGACCAACTCGTCCCCGAGGACCCGACACTCTTCTAGCCTGGACACACCGATTGGACGAGCTGTCAGCTCACGTTGTGGTCGCGAAATACTCTGTCGTACATTGAGACACGGTCGATCGCCGCAACCGCGTGACCCGCCGGAACTCGTTGCGTGGGGCTGCAGTTCCGGCCGGATGCCGGATATCGCGGCCACAGGCTGGCGATCCACCTCGGTGGCGCGACCTTACGGCGACTATTTCCGCTTACGGGCGGCATTGACCTATGGGTTGCCTGGCATAAGCCGAACAGCCGGTATTAACCTCGTGCTCGAACCAAGACGCAATCCGCTCCGCTCGAAGGGCTGTCCATCAATGAAGTTGATCTACTTGCACGGTGTCGGCGACGGCGACACGAGCCGAGCGTGGCTCGACGCGCTCAACACAAGCTTGTTGGCCGAAAACCTGCCAGTGATCGACCCGAAAGACGTCATCGCACCTCATTACAGCGACTTACTCTTGAGTCCGGACGCCTCGGCGAGCATCCCAAAGCCAACGGTCAACAACGAGAAGTCCGATATTTCGGTAGAACGGTCTAAGTTCATCAACCGGCAAATCGAGGCCGCGCGGGTGGTCGGTGCCGACCCCTCGGCGCAGAGCCTTGGATTTCCGCTGCCCGACTTGAACGCAATGGATGCCAAGTTGGGCGCGGTTTTGAAAGGGGTGCCCGACAAATGGTTCGCGGATGAAATCAAGCAGATTCAGGCCTATGTGCACCAGAAAGGTCTACGCGGTGCACTACTGACGCGGATTTTGGCTGCGATACCTCAACAAGGCGAGATAGTTATAGTTGGCCACAGCCTGGGAAGCGTCGTGACTGTTGATCTCTTGTCGCGGCTACCGGAAGATGTTTCGGTCCGTCGTGTGGTCACGATCGGAAGCCCGGCGCACACAGGACTGTTCGCGGTGTCGCGGCGTGAACTGATCGGCAACTTCCCCTACTCTCGGACCAACTCATGGCTGAACTTCTTCAGTAGACGAGACCCAGTCACCCGCGCACGTGGACTGGCGACAGTCTTCGCTGATGTACAGGACATTCGGGTGAATATCGGCAAGATCGGCCATGGCTCGGCTGGTTATCTCGAACAACCTTGCGTAGCCAGAGCTGTCGGCAGCGTGTACCACCAATCCGACCTGACGCCACGACGCACCACGAGGGTGACGACGGCGCTGACCGACGATACAGCCGCCTTGATATTGGAACTGCACTTTCGGTACGCGGTATCTGAGGCGATCACCGATGCTAAGGTGAGAGCTCGTTTCACCGAAGCAATCCGGATCCTGCGCCGCGAGCTGATTACCCATATATGGGAAGCAGATAGTAGGGGAATACCCCTCCCCCGCGAGCTGCACTTGCTAGCCGAAGGAAAAACACCGAAGATACCTGATCATTGGAACAAAGCCAGGATTATCGAACAGCTAACCATCCTCACGTTCAGCGACCTCACTGCACCATTCGAGATCAATGTCGGGGACAGCAACTTCGAAGCCCTTCCCGGTTTTGCTGAAAAGATAGGCCAGACCGAGGATTTCGGACACACGCTCGCTGGTGCGGCAAGAAGGTTCAACAACAAACTGGCTAAATTGGTCAAGCCGGGTACGAACTGGCAGCGCCGGGCAATCACTGGGGCAGGCGTCGCAGTCATCTCAGTTTCACCGATCGGCCTTGTCGCGCTCGCATCGGCCAGAGCTGTAAGAGCAAAAGCTGCGACAGGTGGGCTGCCCGCGCTAAAGCTAGGGGGCATAGCCGGCGGCATTGGCACGATCGGCGGAATCGCTGGAACGGGTACAGCCATCACAACAGCGGCAACTGTCTCTGATCGCCGGGGAGCTGGCCGGATGAGCCCCGAGGAACTATTGCTCGCAGTAGCCGTTGCTTATGCGCAGAAAGCCCTGGCCCAGGACTTCGACGAAGATCTGTGGTCGAAAGCGTCGACAGCGGTGGCAGAACTATCCGCTCAGATCAACACGATTGAGGCGCTCAGCGATGCGAAAGCACCTTCCGTGGTAGCGATGATCGCGGAGCGGGACATGACTCAGAACCTGTTGCAGTTCATCGAAGCGGAAGACCTTACTCCAGACGCTGTACCGCGGATCGTCCTCGCCTGAATTTGGGCTTGAATCGTCACTCGCCCACCGACAGAACCGCCACCGCGCCACACAGGTGCCGCACCTCATCGATAGTCGGCGCGAGTTCATACGCGTGGTGGTGGCATCCGTTGCTCAATCTGTTCCATGCCATCGCTGCAACGTCGGACCGCTCCGGTGTGTCAAGTGACCGCAAGATGACCAACCGCGACAGCATGCTCGGTCGTCGGCGGATCCGAGTTCGTTGCGATCAGAGGGTCGACTGTGCGGGGAGAGCCCGAAGCACCCCATCGTCGGACTGCGGAGCCGGAGCAGTGACCGTCGAGCAAACTTTCGCTACCAACGGACCATTCTCCCTGCGGAACCATTCAGCTCATGGAATCTCCATGATCAACCACCCAACATGAATAAGGATTTGTCGACATCACGTGCGAGCCACGTAATGTCTTGCGCTGCAAGTTGCATTCTGATGTCTTCCACGATCTGCATGTAGCGTCGATACTGCCCACGACTCGCTGTTGTTTTCACGCCAAGACCCTTCAGCGCCGCGAGGGCCCGCCTGTCGAAAACAGCCATGCGCTCCGGTGCCGCAGCGAGGATCAGAGCCGACGCCAAAGCGTCGCCAGAGGAGAATCCCGGCAAGACGCTCAGAGCACTCCGTGCCTCGCCGGCTGCCGATACGGTATCGGTCACCTCGTTGTTCGCTGCGACGTACATTGCCCCAGTTGCTTGTCGGACCACGGTGTCCGGCGTTCTGTTCAATGCCATGACCCACGGCGTATCGGCACGCAAACGTTTCCAGAACAGCAAAGCTCCAATGTCGACTTTGCCCAAGCTCTTTGCGTCCTGAACTCGGGTCACCACGTCGAACAGGACTTCGTCATAGGCCTCGGACGTGGCCGCGTCGTAGGCAACATGCGCATCTACAAGGCGTCGAAGACCGTCAGGGTCGAGAATCATGGTCGAAACCCTGGTGCCAACTCGTAAACGAATTGACCAGAATCTTCGTATACGCACCCGACGCCGTGCTCCCTTAACAGAGCGAGTAAGTCATCAACCGGCTTGTCAGGAAGCAAGACCGAAACCGCCGGTCTCGAATCAATGTGCCTTCGATAGTCGAGTAACTGCCCCAACGCCATTCGAACCGCCTCTCGTGAGCTTGATCCTTTCGCCTCATAGAGCACGTTGTCAGTGTGATCGAAAAGGTCTGCAAGAAGCGAGCGCATACCATCACCGACCTTCATTTGGAAGCCGCTTACGTCCGCGTTCCTCGCAGTCAGCGTGGCCGCGAATCGGTGCACCATCTCGCTCTCTGCACGCCGCGCGCGATAGGAAGAGAAACTTTCGACGTAATATTCCTTGATGCGGTTGCGCTCCAGAGGGATACGCCTCGACGACGGCTGTCCGGGAGAACTTCTGCGGCCGCCGAGCCAAGGGTTTTCAGTGACGCGGCTCAGCTCTTCGAGATGCCGCTCCCACAGCTCGGCCAGTACTGACGCCGACGGCTCTTTGATCAGCCGGCCTGAGTTTAGGACCGGGAACTTGAAGTCGGCCAAAGCTTGGTGCACTTCTTCAACCGGAAGGCGCTCTTCGTCGGCAAGCATCACGTTCCAGCTGACGTCAACGTACTTGCCCTCCCTGCCGCTCTCGCCCCAATGCTCGCCAGGAAAGATACCGTCGGCGACAAGCTCACCGGCCGCTACAACGCCACGATTTTTGCCTGTGCGCAGCATGAAAACATGATCCCCTACCAGGGGATCACCATAGCCTTGGCCGAAGCTCCAGAAGTCCGGATAAGTGAGGCCGGCAGCGGTTTCTTCAATCATTTCCTCACGAACAGAAGGATCGAGGCCGTCTTCACTTCCGTTCCACAGTACGAAGAAGCTCTTGTTCATTTCCACATCATCTCCTTTGGTCGCATTCATTCACCGTTCAAGAGCACTGCAACCACTCCGCACAGGTGCCGCACTTCCGCCACCGTGGGTGCCAATTCGTACGCATGGTGATGACATGCGTTGCTCAATCTGTTCCATGCCATCGCTGCAGCGTCGGCGTTCTCGGCTGTGCCAAGTGACCGCATGATCACAAGCCGCGATCGCATACTCGGCCGTTCGATGTCCACGCCCAGCGCCACGCAACGCTCGATTACCAATTCCTCCAACGCCTGGCGAGCGAGGAACGCAGCCAGACGCGCCGAACCGCCTGCAGCACCATGACTTCCGTCGAGCAGCAGTTCGGCATTTCTCAGCGCTACTGCCGGTGACGTAGCAGTAGTCATTCGGCGAGGATCCCGTCGACCATCTTCTTCAGATCGTTCACCACTTCCCAGGTGATCGGTCGATCTGCACCTTTGTGAGTGCCGGCGTTCGCAATGTGGAGCGTCGGGAACCGTTCGGTGCGGAAGCCCAGCCACTGCGATAGGTCGCGTTCGGAATCCTGGTGCACAGCCAGGGCAATCTTGTTGCGCGTCTTGTGCACTGACGACCACCGCCCTTCGGTCACCATCCGCGACTCCCCCGCCCGGTGTTGCTTTGCGTAGAACACCTGCTGCGCAGCCGATTCCAGAGCCAATCGGAACAAGCCCGGCGCAACTCGCCGCTTGACGTCCTCGGGCACATTCTCGTCCAGCACCAATGCCCGCACATCGTTGAAATAGCGGGTCGCTTGATTCTGAGTCTCGGAAACACTGATGCTGGAACCTGGTTCGCGCGTCACTTCGACGAGCCGCGCGTCGACTGCGAGTTGCCTGATCGCAGTGGCCAATCGGTCGTCGTGCGAGAACACGATGACCTGCCTGGTCTTCGCGAGCGTCGACAGCACCTTGATGAAGCCGTCGATCTTCGCTGGATCCATCGCCTGGATCGGGTCGTCCAGCACGATGAATCGAAACGGACTGTTCGGCGTAGTCGCTCTCGGTATGAACAGTGCTAATGCCAATGCATGCAGCTCGCCCTGACTCATCACCGACAGTGCCTCGGAGTCCACGCCGTCGACCGAGCCGGTCATCACCACTCGCCTGCTGGTGTTGTGGCCCACCAAGTTGATAGCACCGATGTCGACATTGCTTTCCTGGCGCAACTCCGCCCAAATGTCGCGCGCCTGCTCGGCAATCGGAGCAAGCCGCTGATCCCTCAATTGCTTGGCATGCGAGGCAATCCACTTCTTGGCCGCGTCGACGTTCTTGACGGCCTCATCCGCCCCTCGCGCCGCGGATTCGAGAGTGGCCCACGCGGCCAGACGTCCAGCAATCGGTGCCCACGTGTCCTCACGCTGATCTGCCGCTTCCTTGGCCTCGGTGCGCAGCGCCTCAGCAGACTCGATAACCGCGGAGATCGTCGTAGCCAAGTGATCCGCCACACCGGAAGAACTCGACGGTTGCTCGCGCGCCAGGGCGACGGACTTTCGGTACTTCGACAAGGAAGGCAGGTCGACGCCGTCCACCGCGGTGGCGTCGGCGATTCCGTTCACCAGTTCGACTGCGGCGTGTTGCGCTTGGTCGAGTCGGCGGCGGCTGTTCTTGTAGGCGGCCAGTTTCTGGCTCTGCTCGGCAAGCTGCGCGCGCGAGTGCTCGGCCCAGGCATCGTCGAGCGTCCCCGTCGCGCAGACCGGGCAGTCGATAGTGCCCGTCTCACTGTGGAGCCGCAGTGCCGCATCGAGCAGATCGTTGCGCTGCTCCACCGCCGATAGCGCCTCATCAGCGGAATCCGCGGTGTCGGCCGCAGCTGCCCGGAGCTCGGCCACCACCTCGTCGACACGCTGCTGCGTCGGGGCGCTGAACTCTGCGAGCCGCTTCAAGCCGTTGAGTGCGGGCGATGCCGATGCGTCGGCTCCGGTGGCGAGCGCCAGCACCGCGTCGAGATCCGCAACCCGCTTCTTGACCAGGTCTGCAGCAGTTTTCACGCGATCGTCCGACGCATCCGACAACGAGGTCTTGAGCTGGCGCAGGCTCTCCGCTGCTCGTTGCCGGGGTCCCTTGACCTCCTTGAGTACCGCTGCCAGTCGCTTCTCGGCATCGGTGATCTCGTCGAGTCCGAGGAGTTTGGCCAGGGCGTCGTGCAGGGTGGACGGCGTCGCGTCGAACAGGCCGCCGATTTCGTCGTAGGACAGGATCGGCCGATGTAATTCGACGGCAGACTTCCACCCAAGTGCATCGGTACCGGTGCTGCGCTTCTGCTTTCCCACCTGAGTCCAGGTGGAGCATTCCTTCAGCGCGGCATCGGGAGTCCAGTCGACACCGACAACCGTCGGTTCGGATCCTTCGATCGTGAGCCCCACCCGCACCTCACACGGGTCTCCCTGATGCAGATTGCGCCAGGTGTCGGCCCACAGCTTGGCCTTGTTCTCCCAGCGGTAACTCGAACCGGTGATCGCGAATTCGAGCGCCTCGGCAAAGCTCGACTTGCCCGATCCGTTGCGGCCACTGACGATCGTAATGCCCGGCGCGGGGTGTAGCTCCAGCGCTGCCTTGGGCCCGATGCCGCGGAATCCCGCGACAACAATCGAGGTAAGAAACGCACCGACCGGCTCTTCGACGAGCTGACTCCCCGACGGCTCCGGAACGTGCGGGGTCGAGATGCCGTCGAGCAGCTCTTGTAGTGCTGTCGGCCCGTCCAGGGCTGCGAGAACGTAGTACTTGGCCTCGTCGGACAGGTCATTGTCCGCGTCGATGGCTTCGATCACCACGTCGACGAGTGGCCTGTCGACAGCATTGTCGGCAACGGGCACCGGCACTCCCCTGTTCGTTCTGATGGCTAACCAGACCCCACAGTTCCATATGGGACCGACAGTCCGCAGAAGATCAGTGCACCTCGCAGTCCACCCATACGATGTACCCGCTGCCTTCGAGTTCTTCGTCGCCCCACCGCCCGGTGTAGGCGTATTCGCTGACGAAGCCGACGCCATGACCCGCACGCCAGAGAGCATCGATCGTGGCCTGAATCTCAAGCACCAGCTCACCGCGATCGTCGTTCACGCTCCGTGCGGCAGGAGCTCAGTTGACAAAAACAGCAGGTCCAGACCCCAGTTGGAAATAAATAATAATTTAGTATTGACGTCGGCGGGTGGCATGGGTCACTGTGGAACGGACAAGGTCGCCCCTCCAGAACATCGAGGTCATATGCAGTTCAAGTGGAAGCTCGGTGCCGTGATCGGTGCTGCGCTGGTCGCCGTCTCCGCTACGGGCTGCGCCGACCGGATCGGTGAGAACGGACGGATCGCGGTCGTGTACCTCAACGCGGAGGGGTACTACGCCGGCGTCGCCCGCGGTGTGGACGACGCCTTCTCCGCGGTGGGCGACTCGCCTCAACTCCTCGAGGCCAACATCCGATCGGACGCGTCACAGGAAAGCACCTTCGTCGACACCGTCGCGTCGGTCAAAGCCGACGCACTCATCATCTCCCCCTCGTCGGCCACCGCCTCCATCCCCGCGCTGGAACTCGCACACGAGAACGACGTGCCGATCATCTGCTACAACACCTGCGTCGAGGACGCCGCCGCGGAGCGACTGGTGTCGGCCTACGTCCTCGGAGATCCGAGAGAGTTCGGGGCGGCGTCCGGGCGTCAAATGGCTGCTCATTTCCAACAGCTCGGACTCACCGAACCCAAAGTGGCCGTGATCAACTGCGAGCAATTCGAAGTTTGCATCGAGCGTCGGATCGGTTTCGAGGAAGCACTGACCGCGGCAATTCCCGGGGCACAGGTCGTCGCCAACCAGGAGGGCCTGACCCTCGACGAAGCCGTGAAACGCGCCGAACAGGTGCTCACCTCCTCCCCCGACATCAACGCCTTCTACGGCGAAGCAGGATCACAGACGATTGGCGCCGTGCGTGCCGTCGAGTCGCGCGGACTCACCGGCAAGGTCGTGGTGTTCGGCGGCGATATGTCGACCCAGGCGGCCGGAATGCTACAGAACGGCGGCATCCTCAAAGGCATCGCCGACATCTCGGGCATCAAGGTCGGCGAACTGGCGGGTAACGCAGCACTCGAGGTGCTCGACGGAAAAACCCCGACCGACATGGTGATTCGCGCTCCGATCGATGAATATGTCGGACCCGAGGCAGGCGGCGAATGGATCGAGACGCACCCGGACGGCATTCCGTGACCGGCCGCGGAGTCACCGACGACCAGAGCCCGCGCCGAGAGGACACCATGAACGACCGAGAACACGCCGGCACGAACATCGTCGCCGAAATCGAAGGACTGACCAAGCATTACACCGGAGTTCGCGCTCTTACCGACGCTTCTATCACCATCCACGTCGGTGAAGTCCGAGCTCTGTTGGGACGCAACGGAGCCGGCAAGTCGACAATGATCCGGCTGCTGTCCGGAGTCGAGATCGCGGACGCCGGAACGATCCGCATCGACGGCGCTCTCCTCGGAGACGGCGGTGTCCGAGAGTCGACCAGCCTCGGCATCGAAACCGTCCACCAGGAACTCAGCCTCGTCCCGTCACTTACGGTTGCGGAGAACATGTTTCTCGGCGTCTGGCCCCGCTCCGGAGGCCGAATCGACTACGCGCTGATGCGACGCGAGACCGCAAGCATCTTCGACGAACTCGGCCTGGACATCAATCCACTCAGCCGGGTCGAAGCACTGCCTCTCGCCGAACAACAGTTGGTGGAAATCTGCCGAGCTGTCCGTCGACGCCCTCGGCTGCTCATTCTCGACGAACCGACCAGCGCGCTCGCCGCTGCGGAAGTTCAGATCGTGCTGCGCACCGTCACCCGCATCGCCTCCACCGGCGTCGCCGTGGTGTACGTGAGCCATCGACTCGACGAGATCCGGCAGGTCGCCACCACCGCCACGGTCATGCGCGACGGCCGCATCGTCGACACCGTCTCGCTCGCAGAGGCCACCACCGCGCACGTCGTGGACCTCATGGTCGGGGGCGTCACCGAGGCCGAGATGCGAGTCGAACGCGACGTGAACCGCGCCCGCACTCCCCTGCTGTCGGTGCGCAATCTCTCTCTGCCGCCGAAAATTCGGGACGTATCCTTCGATGTCCACGCCGGAGAGGTACTCGGCCTGGCCGGGCTGATGGGATCGGGACGCACCGAACTTCTCCGTGCGATCGCCGGATTCGACCCTATTGTCTCGGGTTCCGTTGTGGTGGAGGGTACGACGGTCGACTCCGTCTCTCCATCGCACATGAAGAAGCTCGGCGTGGGCATGACTCCGGAGGACCGTAAAGGTGCCGGCATCGTCCCGATGCTGGGAGTCGACGAGAACATGGTGATGTCGGACCTGCGCAGCGTCAGTCGTGGACCCACCATCGACTACAAGCGAGTCGGGTCGGCAGCAGCCGACCTCATCTCCCGCTTGTCGATCGCCACCGCCAAGGCTGCCACACCTATCGTCAACCTGAGCGGCGGAAATCAGCAGAAGGCCGTCATCGGCCGCTGGCTGCACGCCGGCAGCCGCATCCTGTTGCTGGACGAACCGACCCGAGGTGTGGACGTCGCAGCCAAGTCCGAGATCTATCGCCTCGTACGCGAACTCGCCGACGGCGGTGCCGCCATCATCTTCGTCTCCGGCGAACTCGAAGAAATACCGCTGGTCTGTGACCGTGTCATAGCCATTCGCGGCGGAGAGGTCGCGGACGAGCTGACCGGATCCGCCATCACCATCGATTCCGTTCTCGTCGCCGCAATGGCGGCATGACGTGACGACCCCGAGCGACGACGAGAGAAGGACCGACATGGTCACCATCGAC
Organism: Rhodococcus sp. WWJCD1; assembly: GCF_002258735.1. Lineage (NCBI taxonomy): Bacteria > Bacillati > Actinomycetota > Actinomycetes > Mycobacteriales > Nocardiaceae > Rhodococcus > Rhodococcus sp. WWJCD1. The sequence continues at coordinate 99,910 of NZ_NOXY01000024.1, read as the reverse complement.
AAGGACCGGCCCGCAGGCGAAGGCACGAAGAAAAGCAGCTGGCTGAGCTCACGCTCGCACCAGCTGAACGAGATTGGGCTGGTCGTCGCGATCATCGCCCTCTACGTGGTACTCGGCCTCACCGCCGCGGGATTCATGGACGGCGCAAACCAATTGGGCATTCTGCGCGATGCGGCGACGATCGGTATCGCGGCGTGGGGCGTGACGCTGGTGATCATCGCCGGTGAGATCGACATCAGCATCGGACCTGCCGTCGCCTTCGCATCCGTGGTCGTCGCGATGGGCAGCACCACATGGGGATTCGGGATCGTCGGCGCAGTCCTCCTCACCCTGGTACTCGGCATCGCGTGGGGCGCACTGGCCGGCTGGCTGGTGGCAGCCTTCAAGGTCCCGTCCTTCATCGCCACACTCGGATTGTGGAGTGTTCTGGGCGGACTCGGGTTTTACCTCACGGACGCCCTACCCGTCGTGCTCCCCGAAAGTGGCTTGTTCGACCTCCTCGGCGGTTCCATTCTCGGCATCCCGACGTCGGCTGTCGTCATGCTCGTTCTCTTCGTCGTGTTCGTCTACATTGCCAAGTTCACCGCCTACGGCCGCTCCATCTACGCCATCGGTGGCAACGCGTCGGCCGCTCGACTGTCGGGTATCAACCTCACGAAGGTCCGCATCCTGCTGTTCGCCACCACCGGGTTGCTCTCGGCCATCACGGGAATCCTGCTCGCGGCACGCTTGGGTGCCGGCTCAGGAAGCGCGGGCTCCGGGCTCGAGTTCGACATCATCGCAGCAGTCGTCATCGGCGGCGCAGCACTCGCCGGTGGACGCGGCACCATGCTCGGGACGTTCCTGGGCGTGGTTTTCATCACGGTGATCGGCAACGGTCTGGTGCTCCTGGGTGTGAACTCGTTCCTGCAGGACGTCATCCGCGGAGTCATCATCGTCGGTGCCGTTCTCATCAACGCACTCATCGGCCGGCGCAGCGCCGCGGCGATGCGAACCTCCTGACCCACCGTCCCAACTCAGAATTAAAGCAGGAGAACATCGTGACCACAGTCGAGCAAGATTCCCCCGTCGTCCCCGCGACGATGCCCGGCATCTACCTCCCGGGCAACTCCACCACGGAACGGCGTACCGTCTCCGTGCCCACACCGGGACCGGGCCAGCTGTTGGTGGAGGTCGGTGCCGCCGGAATCTGCGGCACGGACATCAGCTACATCTATAGGGAGTACAAGACACACCGCGGGATCGACGGACCCGCTTACCGCGGCGTCGTCTCCGGTCACGAGCCGTCGGGTCGCGTCGTTGCGGCGGGACCGAATTGCGCACGGTTCACCGCCGGAGATCGAGTCATCGTCTACCACATCGCCGGCTGCGGGCTCTGCGACAACTGCCGCCGCGGGTACTACATCAGCTGCACTGCGGATTCCCGTGAGTCGTACGGCTGGCAACGTGACGGCGGCAACGCCCGCTACGTTCTCGCGGAAGAGCGGACGTGCGTACCACTGCCCGAGGAATTGTCGTACATCGACGGTGCCTTGATCGCATGCGGATTCGGGACCGCGTACGAAGGTCTACGACGTATCGGAGTCAGCGGAGAGGGCGATTTGCTGGTCGTCGGGTTGGGACCGGTCGGATTGGCGGCCGGCATGATCGGGCGCGGGATGGGCGCACGACGAGTGGTCGGCGTCGAGTTGTCCGAAATACGCCGCACCTGGGCGGACTCCCTCGGGATCTTCGACGCCACTGTCTCTCCCGACGAGGCCGACGCCCTTCTCACCGAGATGACCGGTGGTGCCGGGTTCGGTTTCACCATCGACGCCTCGGGCTCGGCACCGGGCCGCACTACCGCCGTGCAACACGCGGCCGAATGGGGCCACGTCTCGTTCATCGGCGAGGGTGGCCGCTTCGACACGGAAGTCTCGGACACGTTGCTGCACAAGCAACTGACGCTGCACGCATCCTGGGTCACGTCGCTGCAAGCAATGTCCGACCTGGCCCACAACCTTGTCGCCTGGGGTCTGCGTCCGGAGACGGTGGTGAGCGATCGCTTCTCGCTCGACCAGGCCGAAGAAGCGTTCGCTCTGGCCGCCGGCGGCAGTCGAGGCAAAGTCGTGTTCGTCTCGAATTCGGTTCGGTGACAGTGCCCTTGCCTACTGAGGTCGCCACCGAGATCGACGAAGGCGGCGACGCCCGACCCGACGTCGTATGGATCGACAACGCCGTACTGCGCCTCGGGTTCGTCCCCGCGCTGGGTGGACGCCTACTCTCGATCCGCCTGCGAGGGCAGGAGTTGTTGTGGCGGAACGCGTCTCTGCTCGATGACGCACTGCATCCGGTCGGGTCACATGTCCCCGAACCCGTTTCCGGCGCGATGAGCCTGTGGAACAACTACGGCGGCGACAAGACGTGGCCGGCACCGCAGGGCTGGTCGGCGGCGAACGAATGGGCGGGACCACCGGACCCCGTGCTGGATTCCGGCTGCTACGACTGGACCGTCGACCGCACCGACGAGTCGACAACCGTGACCATGGCCAGCGGCCACGACCCACGGACCGGCCTCACCCTCACGCGCGCGGTCACCGTGACCCGCGGGCAGAGCGCCTACGACGTGCACTTGTCCGCGCAGAACACCTCCGAGAACAACGTGCGATGGGCGCTGTGGAACGTCACCCAGCGCGCGGGCGGCGAACCCGGGTCCGGCGGTGTGGACATCGGCGTCGAGCCCGGCGATCACCGATCAGTCGAGTTGGCCGTCGGCACGGGCGCACCGCGCGTGGACGCTCTGGGTGCCGACCGACTGCACGTGGCCCACCAGGACATCGTCGTCAAGGTCGGTGTACCCGGAGCCAGCGGATGGTTGGCGCACAACGCTTTCGGCACCACCGCGACGCAGACGTTCACCGTCGACCCGACTGCCGAGTATCCGGATCAGGGCTCGCGGGTCGAGGTCTGGATGGAACACCCCCTCACCCACCCGATCACCCACCTGGGTGGCCTGCACCCCAGCGCTCGCATCGTGGAGATCGAACTGCTCGGCCCCTCGGCCGCATTGGCACCGGGTGATCGAACCGATTACCGCTACCGCAGTGGTCTCTCCGAAGGTTCGGGCGACGTCCGCGCCGTCACTCCGGTCGGACACTGGGAAGGCGACGACCGCTTCTGCAGCTACCTCTCCGGCGACCTCATCGTCGACGGTGAGGCCGTGGCATCCGTTCGGGCGGGCGATGCTCATACCATCGCGGTTGTCGGTGATACGACGCTGCGGGACTACACCGGGACCGACTACGACGTGACCCCAGCACGGAAGGACACTCCATGACACGCACCGTTCTCATCACCGGCGCGGCCGGCGGTATCGGTGCCGCGACGGCCCGTCGGATGGCGGCATCGGGGTGGTCCGTCGCGTTGTTGGATCTCGACGATCGAGTCGATGAGGTTGCAGCAGAGATCGAGTCGGCAGGTGGGCGAGCTCTCGCGTTCGTCGGCGATGTCACGTCGGAGAACGATTGGAACGATGCGCTCGACCGGGTCCACGCCGAACTCGGTCCGGTGGATGCCCTCGTGAGCAACGCCCTCGCCACCGACCGGGTGCCACTGCACGAGATGACGTTGGCGTCGTGGCAACGGCAACTGGACGTCAACCTCACCGGAACGTTCCTCGGTGTGCGGGCATGCTTGAGCGATCTGCGCCGCGACCGGAGCGGGTCGATCGTGCTCGTGTCATCGGTGCACGCCAACTTCGGGCTCCCCGCCGTCCCTGCCTACGCGGCGACCAAGGCCGGGCTGACGGGTCTCACTCGCCAGCTCGCGACCGAATACGGTGGCGAGGTCCGGGTGAACTGTCTGCTGCCCGGACCGGTGCTGACCGCGCAGTGGGACGGGATCTCGGATGCAGACCGCGCAGCCAGTGCGGCCCACACCGCGACCGGCCGACTCGGACAACCGGACGAGGTGGCGGCACCGATCGAATTTCTACTGGGCGATGGCGCCTCGTTCATCACCGGAGCCACCCTCGTCGTCGACGGCGGGTGGAGTATCACCAAGAATTCGGCATGAGCGAGCACACCGATGGCGTGAAGGGGATCGCATGACGGGCTACACAGGACGCGGATTGCACGGCACCACAGTCGAACTGCTCGGCTCACGCATCGTGGACGGCACCATCACCCCTGGTGAGACCCTCGACCTTCGCGCTCTGGGCTCGGAGATGGACCTGTCGATGACGGCGTTGCGGGAGGCCATCAAGGTGCTTGCCGCGAAGGGTTTGCTCGATTCTCGGCAGCGACGCGGCACCTTCGTCCGCGACCGGGCCGCATGGAACGTGCTGGACAGCGACGTCATCCGATGGCGGCACGCCGCGGGCGATGCGGCGGCAATGCTCACCGAGCTGGCCGAGGTTCGCGCCATCATCGAACCGTCGGCGGCAGGCCTCGCTGCGCTGCGCCGCACCGACGACGATCTCGCCGACTTCGAGGCAGCGCTCGACAACATGGAGGCAGCGTCATCGGCCGGTGCGGACCAAGCAGCCGCAGCCGACCTTGCCTGGCACGCGATACTGCTGCGTGCGGCCCACAACGAAATGCTCGCCAGCATGAGCATCTTCGTAGAACCGGCCCTGATGGTTCGAGACTCATTGGTGCACAACCACACCGAAGACAATCCGGTCCCCAGCCACCGTGCCGTCGTCGACGCCATCAGAGCGAGCGATGCGGCCGGTGCGGTCGAGCTGACCCGTGCGCTTCTCGACAAGTCCGTCGACGACCTGTCGCGCGTGCTCGAACTGATCAACAGCAAGGACCACGAGTGAAGATCACTGCAATCGACACGTTTGCTGTCGCACCCCGCTGGCTGTTCTGCCGCGTCGAGACCGATGCCGGCATCGTCGGGTGGGGTGAGCCCGTCGTCGAGGGCCGCGCCGACACGGTGCGCGCCGCCGTTCGAGAACTGGCCGAGCTCCTCATCGGCCGCGATCCCCGCACCGTCGAAGCGCACTGGCAGGTGATGACGAAAGGCGGTTTCTATCGCGGCGGACCGGTGCTGTCCAGCGCAGTCGCCGGACTGGACCAGGCACTGTGGGACATCCTCGGCAAATCGCTCGGTGTGCCCGTCCATCAGCTGCTCGGCGGCGCGGTGCGCGACCGAGTCCGCGTATACGGATGGATCGGCGGCGACGAACCGGCCGAGGTGGCCGACGCTGCCCAGGCTCAGATCGAGAACGGGCTGACTGCACTGAAGATGAACGCGTGCGGCCGCCTGGGGCGTCTCGCCACCGCAGCCGAGCTCGATGGTGTGGTGGAGCGTGTCTCGCAGGTTCGTGCGGCGATCGGCGACGGAAACGACGTGGCGATCGACTTCCACGGCAGAGTCGGTGTCGCGGACGCGCGGCGACTGCTACCGATGTTGGAGCCGCTCCGGCCGCTGTTCGTCGAGGAACCGGTGCTCCCGGAATTTGCGCATCGACTCCGAGACATCGTGTCCAGCAGCAGTGTTCCGATCGGCACCGGCGAACGGTTGTTCTCACGCGCGGAGTTCTTGCCTGTCCTCGAAGCCGGCGTGACCGTCGTTCAACCGGACATCTCCCATGCGGGCGGAATCTCCGAGGTGCGGCGCATCGCCACGCTCGCCGACACTTTCGGGGCTCTGCTGGCACCGCACTGCCCACTCGGTCCGATCGCGTTGGCGGCGAGTTTACAAGTCGCATTCGCCACGCCGAACTTCCTACTGCAGGAGCAGTCCATCGGCATTCACTACAACGAAGGCAGCGCGGAGCTGCTCGACTATGTGCTCGACCGGTCACCGTTCGCCTTCGTCGACGGTCACGTCGAGCGTTGGACCGCAGCCGGTTTGGGCATCGAGGTCGACGAGGATGCTGTACGTCGCGCCGACGCCGTTGCCGAGAGCTGGCACGGCCCGATCTGGCACCACCCGGATGGTTCGTTCGCCGAATGGTGACGAGCTCTACAGAAACGAGAACTTCCATGACTCTGTTGGACGACCTTCGCGATCACCGATTGCTCGGCATCATCCGCGGTACCGACGCCGCAGCGTCCATCGACACCGCCCTCGCCCTCGCCGACGAAGGGGTCCGTCTCTTCGAGGTGTCGCTGACGTCGGCCGACGCACTGCGGGTCATCGAGACTGTTGCCGCTCGCCTCGACGGGAAGGTTCAGCTGGGGGCCGGCACAGTGATCGACCCGGCGGATGTCGCGCGGGTACGAGACGCCGGCGCGACGTACGTCGTCACCCCCGCCGTCGCACCGTCGGTCGAAGTTGCTGTCGCCGGCGGTATTCCGGTGCTGTGTGGCGCACTGACACCGACGGAAGTCGTCACGGCAGTCGGCCTCGGCGTCGACGGCGTCAAGATCTTCCCGGCGTCGGTCTTCGGACCGCAGTACTTCAAGGATCTGCGGGCACCGTTCCCCGATGTGCCGCTCATCCCGGTCGGCGGGGTCGGGGCCGACGCAATCGCGACATATCTCGCCAACGGGGCCACCGCTGTCGGCGTCGCCAGTCCACTGTGTGGCGACGCTCCGAACGGTGGCGATCTCGGCGAACTTCGCGACCGCGCGCGTGCGTTTCTCGACGCTGTCCGAACCGACCGATGACTGCCGACCTCGACGTCGTGACCATCGGTGAGTCGATGGTGGCAGTTCGGTGCGCAGGCCTGATCAAGTTCGGTGGCGCAGCGACCGTGGCGATGGCCGGGGCAGAGACCAACGTCGCCATCGGTCTCGCTCGGCTGGGCCATCGGGTCCGCTGGGCCGGACGGGTGGGTGCCGACGAATCCGGCGAACTGATCCTCCGCACACTACGAGCCGAGAACGTGTTGACGGACACCGTGGTTCGCGATCCCGATCACGCCACCGGGCTGGTGATGTTCGAGCAGCGCCTGCCCGACGTCACTCGCGTCGAATACCACCGCTCGGGCTCGGCAGGATCCCGGCTCACCCCTGCCGACGCCGTCACTGCGTTGACCGAGTCGCCCCGCATCCTCCACCTCACCGGCATCACGCCCGCGCTGTCGACGGATGCCGCCGCCGCGATCGAGACCGCTGTACGGCGTGCCCGCGCCGACGGTGTGCTCGTGTCGTTCGACGTCAATTTTCGGTCCCGGCTGTGGGACCCGGATTCAGCGGCCGCGGTGCTGCGTCCGCTCGTTCGTGCTTCACACATCGTGATTGCGTCCGAAGACGAATTGGATCTGGTCGCAACGCATCCGGACGAACTGCTCGACGCAGGGGTGCACGAGGTGGTCATCAAGAGAGGCGCCGACGGTGCCGCCGTCCACACCCACGATGGCGTCGACGAAGAGCCCGGCCACCGAGTGACAGTCGTCGATTCCATCGGAGCGGGCGACGCATTCACCGCGGGATACCTGTCCGGCCGTCTCGACGGGCTGTCCATCACCGAACGGCTCGCTCGTGCGAACACGTTGGGAGCGTTCGCAGTATCGACCCGCGGTGACTGGGAGGGGTTACCCACACGCGGGGAGCTCGGTCTGATCACCACCGAATCCGGGGCGGCGCTGCGATGACTCTCGTGGGTGAATGGGCACCGCTGTCCGATGCGCGATACGAATTGGGCGAAGGAGCAAGAGCCTCGGACGGCGGATTCGTGTTCGTCGACCTACTGGCCGGCGCGTTGATCGCAGACGACGGCTCGATGCTTCACAACTTGGACGTACCTCTCGGGGCTGTGGCACCTCGAACGGATGGAGGATGGATTGCCGCTGCGGGCAACGGGATCGCCTTCCTGGACCGGTCCGGCGGCGAGATCGAGTGGGTTGCCGACCTGCTGGTCGACGCACTGGTGCCGATGCGCATGAACGACGGGGTCGCCGATCCGCACGGCCGATTCTGGGCAGGTGCCATGCCGTACGGAGACCATCCCGGCACCGGGTTCCTCGTGCGTGTCGACGTCGACGGCAGCATTCGTCGTGTCCTCGACGGACTGACGATTCCGAACGGTCCGGCCTTCTCCGCGGACGGATCCGTCATGTATCTGGCGGAGAGCTCGGCGGGATTGATCACCCGGTACGACGTGGCCGACAACGGCCATCTTCTTGCCCCAACAGTTTTCGCCGAAGTCGGTGACGCCAGTCCGGATGGAATGACCGTCGACGCCGACGGGTACCTCTGGTCGGCGCTGTGGGGTGGGCACCGTCTTCATCGGTATGCGCCGGATGGGGGACTCGAGGAGATCGTTCCGGTCCCCGCAGCTCAGCCGACCAGCATTGCCCTCGCCTCTGGGCGCATTCTGGTCACCACCGCAACGACCGGACTCGACGCGCCGGGCCCCTGGGACGGAGCGACCCTGGTTGCGTCGACCACCGTCGCCGGTGTGCCGACCGCGATGTTCGGTGGTTGACCTATTCGATCCAGGGTGTCCCCGGGTTCGACCAGCGAAGTGTGTGGTCTGCCATGAGCATCGGACCAGGGTGACCTGATCTCGACAGGGTCGCAGGGCGACGGCTCCCGGATACCTGGCGGCTTTCCTGATCCGCTGAAAGTACTCACAGCCCCTTGACCATCGCAGGACACACAGCACAAACGCAAGTGTGTCGGTACCCGATGCTTCGATGGCGGTATGTCACGACTCGACGAGGGGTTTCCGCCGCCCACGGCCTGTGTGCAGTGGTGTCAGCACCGCAGCTACGACCTGCATGTCCTCGACGACGGTGTGGAGGTGGACCTGGATTGGTGGAACGGCCACCTCGACCGGGCAGGCCACGACCTTCGGCTGCGCGGGCGCAATCTCGACGGCGAAATCGTGGAGTACGGCGGTGCCACGGTGCAGCGCAACGATCTTCGGATCGGCACCGATCTGGCTGTAGGCGAACACGATTCGCTCGGCCTGTTGTTTCTCTGCGCAGCATGGCAGGGCAGCCACCGGCACCGCAGAGCAATGCGGAGATTTCCGGACGTCATGAACCCGCACCTCAGCCGTCCCGACGAGAACCCCGTCGCCAAGACTCTTGCCGTGCTCAACAGCTGTGTCCGCAACCGCGCAGTACCCGACCACCCGAACTCGACCTGGTCCGGCTGGCCCGATGCTCCCGGCGTCGGAATGTCGCTGATGGCCACGTTCTTGTGGGCGGTGAAAGCCTCGGTCTACGGCGGCCCGGCGCAGCTGATCGACCAATACGGAGTCTCGACCCTCATCCACGAAGGGTGGCTCGAAGATCCGTCCGTCACCGGCTTCACTCGTCGACGCTACGACCGCTACGTCGAACTCATCACCGCATGGGCCACCGACATCGGCACCAGCCCCGAACTCGTCGAAATGTGGCTCGTGCAGCGCTGGAGCGCCCGACTCAACGAAGCACGACACGGTCGCTACACCGCACCAACGCTGTTCTGAACAGCCAGTTCACGAGCAAATCCTATTCAGCTCTTGCGGCGTCGAACTCCCGACTCTATGGTTATTCCGGAATTACGGAATAACGGATGGGAGAACTCGATGCGACGCTCGACCTGGATCTCGACAGCCTGTGCAGCTGCGCTGTTGGTGGGCGGATGCGCCACCGACACCGACGCAACTGCAGCGACCACCACTACCCCGACGCCAGAGAACTGCGCGCCCGTCACGTCCACCGACCTCGCGACCGAGGACGGCTGGATCGGACTGATCGATCAAGCGCCCGACACAGTCAGCCTTGTCATCGACGACGGCCGCGGCCGAACCGTCGAACATCGGGCAGACCAGGAGCAGGTACTCGCCTCCGCAATCAAGGTGGTGCATCTCGCCGCATACGCGCAGGCAGTCGCGAACGGCACCATTGACCCCAACGAGCAAGTGGCCCTGTCGGATTGGGAACACTGGTACGTACCCGGTACCGACGCCAATGCACATCCGAAGGCCTTGACCCGGTTGGGTATTGCGAACGCCGGCACCAACGCAACCGACCCCAACGCCACGGTCCGCATCGACGACATGGTCTCGGCCATGATCCAGGAAAGCGACAACTCGGTGCCCGACTACCTCCGATACCGACTCGGCGATCAGGCACTCGTCGACGCCGCAGCAACCGGAGGCTGGGAGAACTTCGAGCTACCGAGCATGGTGGCCGACATGCTCTCGGTCTTCGATCCCGAACTCGCCGATGCAGATACCTGGGAGACTGCACAGAAGTGGGCGTTCGACCCGCAGTTCCGGGCCCAGGTCGAGGCGTCCGTGCAAGTGCCGATCTACGAAGACCAGGCCGCCAGGGTTGAGAGCAGTTTCCGCGGCGGTTCGGCCGAAGAGTTGAACGGAATGTATCGCGCCTTCACGGACGGCACTTATGGCAACGCATCCGACACCATTCTGCGCCAACTGGAATGGCAACCCGCCGGCGACAGCGTTCTCGGTGTCGGCTTCAAAGGTGGCAGCCTCCCCGGTGTCCTGACCCAGGGATTCGAGTTGCGCCGCAACGACGGAACAGTCGCGACGGCGGTGTGGCTCACCGACGGACTGTCGGCCGACCGATTCGATCAAGCCATGGCCGGAGCCGGCACGCAGCAGCAACTCATTGTCGAGGCGATGCTCTCGACGGAGGTTCTAGACCGGATAGCCTGCGTGGTGTGAGCACAGAGTTCGAGTCGAGACTGGCAGAGCTGGAAGCCCGCGTCGCCGAACTGGAACGACGCGACGCTCCCGAGCAGCTCGAGGCTGTACCGTCGACCGGCGGTTTGATCGCCTACCAAGGCGACGTGCATCTGTACGGCACGGTCCGCTGGGACATCGGCTACTCCCCCGACGCCATCGTGGAGCTACCCGTTCCGTCGGCATCAGAAGTGCTTGCTGCCCTGGGACATCCAGTGCGGTTGCAGATCGTGCGGACACTGCTTCGCGGCCCAGCGAACGCGGCAGACCTGCACGCGGCGGTGGGAGTCGGCTCGTCCGGTCAGATCTATCACCACCTCAAGACGCTCAGTTCGGCGAACATCGTCGAGCAGCAGGGCCGCGGCGACTACCGAATCGCCGCGAAACGCGTCGTGCCGGTGCTTGTTTCGATGCTCGCTGCTGCTGATATCGCGGGCGATCTGGGCACCTGACCGCCTCGCGCAACCGTCGGATCAGGGCACGAACAACACACCCAAGCCGGGGATGAGGGCGTTCGATGCCGGCGGGGCTTGCCACTGCTCACGGTTGTGGGTGACCATCACGACCACCGGGCCCGCACCGGTCTGCGCGGTCGCTTCGAGAGGCAGATTGACCGGATATCTCGGCTCCGCGTTGATCGGTAGCGATGGATTCTCGAGGGCTTCCCAGTGCCGTATATCGACCGCTCCGACGGCACCGGTGGCGAGATTGCGCCAGTTCACCGTCAGGAAGCGGTAATTGAACTGGTAGTAGTACGGCCTGATGTCTGCAGCCGCGAAGCGCACCTCACCCGGCTTCTCACCTACTGTCGCCTTGATCGGAATCGTCTGAACGAGTCCACCTGGAACCCCAGCCGGTCCGAACTCCGGCCCGGTGACGACGGGCACCAGAAGCTCGGACGTCGTGGGTGCTGCCGTCGCCTCGCCCACTCCCACACCCAGAACCAGTGGTACGGAGACCACCAGCGCCACTACTCCGCGTCGCAAAGATGTTCGCATTGTGTGCCTTTCGTTCGCGTTCGAATCAGGGGACCAGTACTACGCCGGCACCGGGGAGAAGCGTGTCGAGGTACGGAGAGCCCCACTGACCGCCGTTCGAGTAGTCCCGGGTGTGCGTCACCGTCACCACGACGGGACCCGAGCCGGTGTTTGCTACCACCTCGAGCGGAAGATCTTCCCGTCCGTAGGGTCCCTCGGGCGACGGTGTCGGATCGTCTTGCCAGTGCCGAAGGTCGGCGGCACCCGTTGCGCCCGTCGCCAAGTTCCGCCAGGTCAGGTTCAGATACCGGTAGGGATACTGGTCGGCGAATGGGGCAATGTTCGCTGCCGAGAAGCGGGCAACACCGGGCTCGTCGCCCACGGTGGCTTTCATCGGAATGGTCTGGAAGAAGCCACCGGGGACGGCTCCGGGAGCGATCTGGAACCCGGTCACGATCGGCACTTGCAGATTCGTCACCTGCGGCGACGCAGTCGCCGTGCCCGCTCCGATACCGAACACCAAGGGAGCAGTAAGTGCCGTCGCTACTACCGCTCCCCGCAATGACTTTCGCATACTGCATGCCTTTCGTCTATGTCACACAACGTGATTCCAGATCGGAAAAAATCTCACACCAGGCGTCTCAGGTTGAAGCTGAAACATCAACTGGTTCTTGAGTGTTTCGTCGTTTCACCCTCGCAGGCGAAATGTCCGATCGTCTACCCGTATACCGATTCGTGACGGGGTCGTGATACGAAAGACGTTAACAGACCACTTGACCCGTTCGATAAACGTGCCAAGAGGTGATGCACTCTGCGCCACCGGTGAGGACGAACGAATGAGGCAAGTCCGCAACATCGTGGCCATGTGTGCGCTGGTCGCCGCGACCACTCTTGGGGCCACCGCGTGCGGTTCCCAGGAGCCGACCAGCACCGATCCAGCGCCGGTCACCAGCGCAGCGCCCGCTCCGTCAGCCGCCGACTCCCCCGACGTGGGCGGTGGCACCGGAACGGACGGACCAGCGGTCGAGGCTTCGGAGGTCGTGACTCCGGCATCTGAGCAGCCCGCCGATGCAGGGCCTGCAGCAGTGCCGCCCGCTCCCAACCGTGACGACGTCAACGTCGATGCGCGCGACTACGAGCAGGCCGGCGGCCAGTACTTCTTCCAGTCCCCCAGCGGAAATGTGTTCTGCGGATTCAACTCGTCCAATGCTCCCGGCACCATCGTGGGCTGCCAGGTTCGCTACTCGGTGCCGGGCAATACCGGACGCGAGTGCGCAAACACGGCTAACAACACCTACGGGGTGAAGATCAACCAAGACGGCACTGTCGAACAGATCTGCACCAACCAGGGAATTTTCGTCGGCGATCCGAACAACGGCGACACTCAGGTACTTCAGTACGGCCAGGTCATCGGAGTGACGGGCAACTTCTGCCGCTCCGCCGAAGCCGGGATCACCTGCTACGACGGCGACAGAGGATTCATGATCTCCCGCGACGTCAACATCGCGTTCTGATGAAGAAGCTCCGAATGTTCCGTAGAGCAGCCGTACTCGCGGCCAGTGCTGCCGTCGCTTTCGCTATGACGGCCTGCGGCAACGAAGATGCCCCCGCGACCGCACCGGCCCCAGCTCCCAGCGCCGCGTCGCAGATTCCCGCGCCGCCCCAGGTGACCATTGCAAACCCGCCGGCCGACACCACAGTCTCCGACGCCGCACCGGAGACCGCCGATCCAGGCCAGAACAGCGCGGACCCGGTGAACAACACCGCACCGATCACCCCCGTCGACCCGGCCCGCTACACCGCGTACGGCAACGAGGTCGGGTGGAAGTCACCGTCCGGAAAGATCTACTGCAAGATCGGCAACACCGAATTCGGATCCGGGTGCCAGTCAGGAGATGCTCCGGTACCGGACGGCGCGAACTGCGTCACCCCGTCGTTCACCATCGACCAACTGAGCAAAGGCTTCTACATGGTGCCGGGGAAGGTGACGCCGACCTGCTTCAACCAGGGCCAATTCGGCGTCGAGAACGCGCAGACGTTGGAATACAACACCTCTATCACGTTCAACGGGATGACCTGCTTCTCCCGTGTCGAAGCGATGATCTGCGACGCCGGAGGCGGCCACGGTTTCGTGTTGTCGATGCAGCAAGCGACGTCCAACTGATGACGGGGCCCAGGATGCGCACGGTCGTCATCGCCATTACCTGTATTGGCTTTGCCCTGGCGGGTTGCAGCAGTTCGGACGAACCGACGGATGCGATGCCGTCTGTCATTCCCACTGTGGTTGCTGGTGCGCCAGCGACATCGACCGACGCATCAGCGTCACCCTCGGTCACTCCGCAACCGGGCAACAGTGAATCCGATTCTCCAGCAACACCATCGGTCGACTCGGCGCCGATCACTCCCATCGACCCGGCACGATATGCCGCCATTAACAACGAGGTCGGGTGGAAGTCGCCGTCCGGCAATGTCTATTGCAAGCTCGGGTTCACCGCGTTCTCTTCGGGCTGTCAAGCCACGAACGCACCGGTGCCCGACGGTGCCGACTGCGACAAGCCGCCGTTTTCGGCCGACGAAATGAGCAAAGGCTTCTTCCTAGATCCCGGGCAGGTGACGCCGATGTGCTTCAACCAAGGCGCTTTCGGGGTCGAGAATGCTCAGCCGCTGGAGTACAACACATCGATTTCGTTCAACGGCTACACCTGCTATTCGCGGGTCGAGGCAATGGTCTGCGACGCGGGCGGCGGGCACGGATTCGTGTTGTCGATGCAGCAGGCGACGTGGAACTGATCACCGAGCCTCATCCAGACGAGGCTCCGTGACGAAGTCGTCCAGATCGACCCGCCGCGTCATCTCCCAGTAGTCGACGATGCGCCATGGCAGCGTCGAGACCACGCGTCCGGCGTCGTTGCGGTACCAGTTGTCCATGCCGCCGTGCGACCAGATCATCTTCGCGTGCGCCTCGTCGTGTTTGCGGACATACTCCGTCTCCACGTCGGCCTTGCACTCGATGGCTCCGATCCGCTTGTCCACCATGTCGATCAACACATCGACGATGTAGCGCACCTGGCATTCGGCGATGGTGATGTAACTGCCCCCGTGGCCCAGCACCGTTCCGGGGCCGCAGGTGATGAAGAAGTTCGGGAAGTCCGGGACGGTGATGCCGAGGTACGCGTGCGCATCTTCCGGGCCCCAGATATCGCGGATGGACTCCCCCGACCGTCCGCGCACGTCGATCGGCGTCAGCAGCTTGTGGGTCTCGAATCCCGTCGCGAGGATCACCACATCGACCTCGGTCTCCGAACCATCCCGTGCCACAACCGAGTTGGCAGTGATCGAGGAGACAGCGTCGGCGATGAGCGTGACGTTGTCGCGCTTGAGCGCGGCGTACCAGCCGTTGTCGAGCAACATCCGCTTGCCGAAGGGCGGGTAATCGGGAAGTGACTTCTCGATGAGGTCCGGTCGGCCTTCGAGCTCGGCTTCGATGTAGCGGGTGAAGACCCGTCGATGCGCGTCGTTCGCCGGGTTGATCGAGCGCTGCGGATGCTCCCACTCGGGATCGACCTGCAGCGAACTGTGCACCCGATCGTTGAAGTTCCAGGCGAGTCTGGTCCGGTACCAAAGCCGATACAGCGGAACGACATCCATGAGGTAGTTGGCGTCGTCGCCCATCTCGGTGAAGTACACATCGCTCGACGACACCCACTGCGGCGAGCGCTGAAAGACCGTCGCATGCCCCACCGTCGACGCGATGGCCGGCAGCACCTGCATGGCGCTGGCCCCGGTTCCGACGATGGCGACGCGCTTACCGGTCAGATCCAGATCGGCCGGCCAGTTCGCGGTGTGGAAGATCGGTCCATCGAACGACTCGAGCCCGGGAATGTGGGGCACCTTCGGCCGATTGAGCTGACCGGTCGCGGTGATCACCACGTCGGCGGTCAGCGTGTCGCCGTCGACAGTCGTGACGGTCCAGCCCTGTCGCTGGGCGTCGTACTCGGCGGTCGCAACCTCGGTGTCGAATCGAATACGTTGCCGCAGATCGTGTTCGGACGCGACATCGCTGAGGTACCGCCACACCTCGTCGCGTTTGCCGAAGTGGGTGCTCCAGGCCCGCGGCGCGAAGGAGTAGGAGTACAGGTGGCTGGGGGTGTCGACACCGGCACCGGGGTAGGTGTTCTCGAACCAGCCGCCGCCCACGTCGGAGTTCTTCTCCAGCACTGTGTGACTGATGCCCGCCTCGTGCAGCTTGATGGCCGCGAGCATCCCGGAGACACCGGCACCGATCACGATGACCGACAGATCGTTCGGCGCGGCCACGGGAGTGTCCGCGGCGGTGAACCCCATGTCCTCGGCAACCATGACGCCGAACTCAGGAGGAACCTGCTCACCGACGGCCACGCTGATCATCTCGACGAGGTGCTCTGAGTCGGGCGAGGGCACCGCCATGGGCGCACCCTCGTGGAACGCGCAGATCGCGTCGAGCGCCGCAGATCGGATGCGGTCGGCAACTGCGTCGTCGAATCCGCCCGTGTCGTTGTTGTCCATGCCCCGACTACGCGTGGGGCGATACGGATCGGCGAGCCACATGGGATCTCCGGTCAACTGATAGAGCGCCGCCACCAGCGTGGGCAGATTGGCCGCGGTAAGAGCACGTGAGAGCCGGTCCCGATCTACCCGGTCCCGATCAACCCCACCCACGGTCTCCGCTGCCGTTCCTGCGTCTGTGGACACCGGTACCTCCTGCTGCGCGCTGCTCCATCCGACTCCGACAGCTCAACTAACCACGGTTAGGCAATTTCACGCAAGGGATTCGCGATCTCGAAATTCACAGCGATTCGAGTCTTGACAATGTGGCCCACGCCACACGATGCTTCATGGCACTACCTAACAGCGGACAGGCGAAGGGAAACACCCATGGAACTCACCGAGGCGATGCGTACCACCGGCACCTGCAGGCGGTACCTCAGCGATCCCGTTCCCGACGAGGTGTTCAAGGCCGCGTTCGACGTCGCCCGCTTCGGCCCCCAGGGCGGAAACCGTCAGCCCGTGCGATGGATCGTTGTGCGCGACGCCGCCCGTAAGCAGGCCCTCGCCGATCTCTACCTCCCGATGTGGGACGCCTACTTCGCCGGCATCACCGGCGGAACCGTCGCCGTCGGCGCATTGCCCAAGACCGTCCAGGACGCCGACTACTTCGCCCGCCACCTCGCCGAGGTGCCCGCCATCGTTGTGGTCTGCGCCGCGCTGGACGGACTGCACCCCACCGACCACGAACTCGGACGACTCTCCGTCGTCGGCGGCGCATCCATCTACCCCACCGTCCAGAACCTGTGCCTGAGCCTGCGCGATCAGGGCGTCGCGACCGCGGTGACGACGTTGCTGTGCCACGAGGAACCGGCCATCCGCGATCTGCTCGGCATCCCGGACGACTACATCACCGCCGCGCACATTGCCGTCGGATATCCCGAGAAGTCGTTCCCTCGCAAGCTCACTCGCGATCCCGTAGAGCAGATCGTTGCGGCAGAGACGTTCTCGCAGCCGATGTTCGACTCCGCTGCGCTTTCGCCTGCACTTTAAACCACAGCATCTGAAGGAGTCCGCCGTGCCCGGTACCGCCATTCACCATCGCTCCCCCATCGGCCGCGCCACCATCGGCGATCAGCTTCGTCGCCATGCGCGGACTCAGCCGAACAAGGTCGCGTTCATCAGCTACGCGGCGGACGGCACCCGCGAGGTCACCACCTACGGCGAACTCGACTCACGCGCAAACCAGTTCGCCAACCTGCTGGTCGATCTCGGGGTGACCTCGGGTGACCGCGTCGCATCGATGGCTCGCAACAGCGTCGATGTGGTGGTGGCGTATTACGGCACACTCAAGGCCGGTGCGGCCTTCACCGGCATCAACGTGATGTATCGCGCCGCCGAGGTGAAGCACCAACTCGAACACGCGGAACCGACTGTGGTGGTGGCGGATCCGGCCTACGCCGAGATCATCTCCTCGGTGAAGCCGGACACCACCACCCTGGTGACGTTCGGACCCGAATACGCCGCACTGACGGCGAACACCCCGTCCACCGAGCCGGACGTCGAGATGGACGAGAACGACGTCGCGATGGTCATCTACACCTCGGGAACCGAAGCGGCTCCCAAGGGGGTGATGATCCCGCACCGTAATTTTCTGATCTCCACCGCGCCCGCGTGGAGCTGGGGCCTGCGCACCGGACCGGAAGACACCTGGCTGTTCGTCATGCCGTTCCACACCATCGCCGGACTCGGCTCGATGACGACCCTCACACTGATGGGCGCGACCCTCGTACTGCCCGCGACTGTCGACCCGGCGCAGTCGCTCCGCATCATCGCCGCCGAGAAGATCTCCGTCATCGCGCAGACACCCACGTTCTATCTGGCCCTGGCCCGTGACGAGCAGTTCGGCCCGGAGGCAGTGAGCCAGGTGAGGCGCTGCCTCACCTACGGTGGCCAGGTGTCACCGCACACGATCAGCGCCTGGGCAGCCGCGGCACCCGAGGCCATTTGGGGCACCTACTGGGGACAGTCCGAACTCTCGCAGCTCGGCTCGGTCGGGTGGTTCTCGACACTCGACGACATTCCCGACGGCGACGCGTCGTGGATCGGCAAGCCCGTCACTCACCTCGAGATCAAGGTGGTCGACCCCGCGGGCAACGAGAGCGAGATCGGCGAATTGCTCTGCCGCACTCCATCGGTGATGCTCGGCTACTTCAAGAACCCCGAGCGCACTGCCGAAGTGTTCCGGGACGGATGGGTGCACACCGGCGACATGGTGCGCATCGACGCCGACGGCAACCTGTTCTTCTACGATCGGATGAAGGACATGATCAAGTCGGGAGGGATGAACGTGTCGTCGCAGGAAGTGGAACGCACCATCCACACTCACCCGGATGTGCTGCGTGCCGCCGTCGTCGGGGTACCCGACCCGTACTGGTCCGAGGCCGTGACCGCCTTCGTCATCGCCCGCGACGGGGTGACCGCCGACCCGGCCGCGATCATCGAGTACTGCCGCACCGAGTTGGCGTCGTACAAGGCCCCGAAATCGGTGCACATCGTGGCCGAACTGCCCGTCGACCCGCAGGGCAAGATCCTCAAGCGTGAACTGCGACTACTGGCGGCGGTCGAGGAGACCGTATGACGCAGCCATCCGAGGTCACCACTCTTCCCCGACAGCAACGGACCCGTCAACGGCGAGACGACATCGTCGCCAACGCCGCGAATATCTTTGCGCGTGAGGGCTACTCGAACGTGGGCATGCGCGACATCGCCGACGCCGTCGGCATCAAGGGTGCCAGCCTCTACCACCACTTCCCGTCCAAGGAAGACATCCTCTTCGCGATCTGTCTGACGGTCACGCAGGAGCCGGCCGAGGAGAACCTGCCGCTGCTCGACGCGGCCGGAACCCCCACCGAACGCATCTCGTCTCTGGTGCGGGCGCACCTGGTGCATCTCAACCGGCGGCGGGTGGAGTACATCGTGGGGCTGCACGAACTGGCCTCGCTCACCCCCGAGCACCGCACTGTCATCGAGGACTATCGCCGTCAGTACCAACGACGAGTCCGCGACGTCATCACCGCCGGAATGCGCAGCGGTGAGTTCACCGTCCCGGACGCGCGCTTGGCGTCGTTCGCCTTGACCGACATGCTCAACGGCATCAGCAACTGGTTCCACGACGGCGGAGAGCTGAGCATCGACGACGTCGCCGACGGTTACGTCGAACTGGCCGTCCACCGTATTCTTGGCGCAGCACATGGCGATTGACGGTCACTGCGAGCCCGAATTCGCGGCGGTGCGCGACGCCCTGAGCGCAAACCTCGAGAGCGGAGCCGAACTCGGCGCGTCTGTGGTGGTCGACATCGACGGCCACACCGCTGTCGACCTCTGGGGTGGCTACCGCGACGCCGAGCGCCGCCTGCCGTGGGAGTCGGACACGATCACCAACGTGTGGTCGACGACGAAAATGGTGACGTGCCTGGCGGCGTTGATGCTCATCGACCGTGGAGTGCTCGATCCCGATGCGCCGGTGGCAGCGTACTGGCCCGAGTTCGCAGCGGCAGGCAAGCAGGACATCGCGGTCCGGAACCTGCTGTCGCACACCTCCGGAGTCTCGGGTTGGGACAGGCCGTTCAGCGAAGAGGACCTCTACGACTGGGAACTCTCGACCTCGCGTCTGGCAGCGCAGGCTCCGTGGTGGGATTCGCGCACCACATCGGGGTATCACGCGGCCAGTCAGGGCCACCTGATCGGTGAACTCGTCCGCCGCGTCACGGGAAAGTCGTTGCGGCAGTTCGTCACCGACGAGATTGCTGGTCCCCTCGGAGCCGACTTCCAGATCGGTGCCGCCGAACGCGACTGGGTCCGGATCGCCGATGTGGTTCCACCGCCCCCTCCGTCCGATGATGCTGTGCCCGATCCGACGATGGTGCGTCGTAAGACCTTTCTCGGACCGTTGGTGCAGGCATCGTCGGCAAACACCCCAGGGTGGCGTGCCGCGGACATGGGTGCACTGAACGGGCACGGCAATGCCCGATCGGTCGCGAGAATCCTGTCGGTCATCTCCCGAGGGGGAACAGTCGACGGAGTAAGGCTGCTGAGCCCGGGGACGATCGACACGATCTTCGAGGAGCAGTCCAGCGGAGTCGACCTAGCCCTGGGAATTCCGCTGCGCTTCGGCCTGGGCTTCGCTCTGCCACAGAAGGAATCGATGCCGTACATCCCCGACGGCAAGATCTGCTTCTGGGGAGGCTGGGGCGGATCGCTGACCGTTCTGCATCCGGAATCGCAGCTGACCATCTCCTATGTCATGAACCGAATGGGTCCGGGAATCATCGGCTCCGACCGGGCAGAGCAGTACGTGCGGGCTGTCTACGAAGCCGTGTCATCCACTACTTCGAAACCAGGTCGCGACTGAACGAGACCCGTCAGGCAGACATGAAGTCTCGGAGCACGGGAAGTCTCGTCGCCGAACGGTTCGCAAGAGTGGGGACGCAACCCAACAGACCCTTGGTGTACGGATGCACCGCGGTTGCGACAATTTCCGCGGACGCCTTCTGCTCCACCAACTCGCCCCGGTACATCACCAGCATGGTGTCGGAGAATTCGAGGCACAGCTTGATGTCGTGACTGACGATGAGTAGCGCAGTCCCCTGCTCCTGGGTCAGGTTCTGCAGCAGCTCCATCGTTCCGCGAGCAAGAGATGCATCGAGCGCGCTGGTCGGCTCGTCGGCAATCAGCAGACGCGGAGACCCGCACAACGCCAGAGCCGTCATCACCCGTTGACGCATTCCGCCGGACAACTCGTACGGCCGACTCCGCATCACTCGCTTCGTGTCGGAGAGCCCGACCTTGTTCAGCCAGTACGCAGTGGTATCCGCACGCTCACGCCTGCCCTTGATTCCCGCTCCCGCGAGCACGTGCTTGAACTGGCCCCCGATGGTCCACACCGGATCGAGTGCCGTCATAGCGTCCTGAAACACCATCGCAATTCCGTCGGTGCGCCGTGGCACGCTGCGACCGGTCTCCGGCCGGGCGGGGCTGCCCTCGAATTCGAGACGCGTCGATTCCACTGTTGCGCCCGCCGACACGTCCAGCAATCCCGCGATCGTCATAGCCAAGGTCGACTTCCCCGAACCCGATTCACCCACCAGAGCAACTCTCTCGCCCGGTGCAATCTCGAACGATGCCTCCCTCACCGCGACCACCGCAGAGTCACCGGTTCCGTATGTCACAGTGAGATCCTCGACACCGAGAACCGGCCGGTCGGTTACCAGCGAGTAGTCATCGGTGTCATGATCGCGACTGGAAAGCGAAAGCGATTCTCGCTCTGCGGTTGTCGTCATTGGGAACTCCTGCCGATACGCCGTCGATTATGTACGGTGTCCATGGTCGCGGCACGGTGTTTCCCTGAGCCGCGTCGGCGGTAAACAGCGCATTACGCAGCCTCTACGCCGCGCCCATACGTCCCTGAGCAGGTATTTGTTCGTAATTTTCTTCGTTAAGGCCGTAGCTCGAACAACAAGTTCACCGCCCACGTCCGATATGCTCGTAGTCATCATCGGTGATCTCGACGCTGCGGCCACCTCGGATCTCCCATGCGCATCCCCGAAAGGCGATGACAGATGACTCGCCCCTTCTTCGACGACCAATCCGGCACCGTTGCCGCCCATCTACGCAGACAGGCCGACGAGCAGCGCGCCAGATACATTCGCGCGCAATCGAACCGCGGCGAGAAGTCCGTAACCTCCCCCCGCCGTGTGTACGAACTGATCCGCTCGGGAATCCGCCGCGGCACGATGCCGCACGACGAGGTTCTCTCGGAGCAGCATCTCATCGAGACGTTGGGAGCGACGAGAAATGCTGTGCGCAAGGCACTTCAGATGCTCGCCGACGATGGCGTCGTGCTGCGGGCGCGTCGAGCAGGGACATCGATCGCTCACGACATCGTGGCCGTACGCGACGGCGAAGTGGGCCCGAGAGCGTGGGCGGGCATGCCGGACGCGGGCCGACTGACGGTGGAGACACTGGAATGCAGACGCATCACTGCACCTGCGGTCATTCAGGAGTTCATCGGTACCGACGTCGAGTCGGTGATTCTGCTCGAACAGATCGGCCGGATGAACGCAAAGCCGCTCTACCTTCGCGTCGGCTACTGCATCACGGACTTCGACATCGGCGAGTTCACCGAACGCATCGAGAGCAATCACTCGGAGTTCCCACCGATCGCCGTCGCGCATCATCGAATCTTCGGCACCACCTACGGCGGAAGCAGCTCCGTCGTAGAGGCGATCTCCTGCCAGGAACGGGCGGCCGAGCTACTCGAGATGCAGGTAGGATCACCGGTATTGTTGCGCGAGTTGATTACTCGAGACACCGATGGCCGTCCGTCCGAGCTCAGTTTCACTCACTTCCGAGCCGACCGAGTCGCCATCATCGGATCTACTGTCACTGCCGGTACCACCACCCTGAACTGACACCAGGGGGTCGTGCGAATACCGACCCCCTGGTGTCGATCAGTCAGAAGTCCAGAAGATTATCGCGGAACTGTTTGTGCGCATACGTGTCTCGCACCAATCCGCGGCGACGCAATGCAGGCACCAGCCCGTCGGTCACCTCGGTGTAATACCGACGCCCGAGCCGACCGGTCATGAGGAAGCCGTCACCACCGACAGCATCGATGACGTCCTCCATCTGCTCTGCCACGGTATCGGGAGTACCCACCAGCGGAACCGAGGTGATCGACCAGGTGGCAGCCAACTGGCGCAACGTCTTCGGAGTTCCGTCCTCGTTGAACTTGCTGCTACCCGAGCCCGCGAGAAAGTCCGCGAGCGTCGTGCGGTGCCCGTTGGTCGTCAGATCCGGCGGCGGGGCATCGATGTCCATCGTCGACAGATCGTTTCCGGTCACCGCGGAAATATGCGCCAAGGCGGCGTGCACACGTCCATCGGTGGCCTCGCGGGAGCGCGCATCCAGTTCGCGAGCTTCGCTGTCGGTCTCACCCAGCACCGGGGACACGATGTAGAGAATCTTGATCGAATCGGGATCGCGACCGGCGTCCGACGCCATGGCTCGAACATTGTCGCGATAGGCCTTCATCGCTTCGATGCCCTGAGCCTGGCAGATGATGGTGTCGGCATTGCGAGCGGCGAATGCGCGTCCGCGCGGAGATCCCCCGGCCTGGCAGATCACCGGCCTGCCCTGGGGCATCGGCAGCGTGTTGAGCGGACCGCGCGTGCGGTGGAACTTGCCGACGTAATTCGCGTCGTGCACCTTGGTGTGATCGACGTAGGTGTTCGACGCCTTGTCCATCACCAGCGCGTCGGGTTCCCACGACTTCCAGAGCGCATCGACAGCCTCGACGAACTCCTCGGCGCGCTCGTACCGTTCGTCGTGTGGCGGCAGTGCGCCCATGCCGAAGTTCTGTGCGGCGCGGTCCTCGCTCGACGTCACCACGTTCCACCCGACCCGTCCGTGGGACATGTGATCGAGAGTCGACACCACCCGTGCCAGCAGGTACGGCGGGTAGAAACTGGTGGACATCGTGGTTACGATCCCGAGCCTCGATGTTGCCGCGGCCAACATCGGCACCAGTGCGACCGGATCGTGCTTGGGCGCGTACTGCGCCTTCGCCAGATCGAACTCCGTGGTGCCGCCGTAGATGTCGGACACCATGGACGAGTCCTCGAGCATCAGATAGTCGAATCCTGCACGCTCGAGCGCCTGAGCCATCTCGACGTGAAAACGCCCGTCCGCCCAGGAGTCGGAATCGGATCCGGTCCAGTGCGAGCTCCACACCGGTGGACGAAAGCTGGTGAACCAGCCCAGATGCATGCGCGGTGTACTCATCGCACACCTGCCAGGTGCTCACGAAGATTGCCACCGCGGTACCCGGTGCCTGCGACGCCCCGTCGTGCGAGTTCGGGCATCAGCCCGTCGCACACGTCATCGACGTACCGACGGTTGAGCACCCCGCCGCCACCCCCGAAGAACAGGAAGCCGTCCCCGCCTACCTCGTCGATGACGCTTTCCATGTCGTCCGCCACACTGGCCGGCGTGCCGACCAGTCGCAAGGATTCCGTCCGTTCGGTGGCCACGGTCTCGCGAATCGATCTGCCGTTCGCCCATTTCCGCAGGTTGTCCAGAATGCTGGTGCTCCCCTCGGTCTTCAGATCGTCCGGAATCGGCTTGTCCACGTCGAGCACAGAGAAGTCGATGTCTCCGGACAGCATGATCAGCCGGCGTGCGATGGCCGCATCGGTCGCCTCGTAGTAGCGCTCGGCCTTGCGATTCGCATCTTCCTCGGTCTCCCCCAGAATCGGCGTCACCATGTAGAGAACCTTGATGTCGTCGGGGTCGCGTCCGAATTCCGCGGCACGGGCCCGCACCGTGTTTCGGTACTCGCGCATCGCGTCTCGCCCCTTCGGCGCAGCGACAACGAGATCGGCGACTCGTGCCGCGAGATCGATACCGGACTTCGACGCTCCCGCCTGGCACAGCACCGGCTTGCCCTGCGGACTCGGCAAGGTGTTGAGCGGGCCCCGGACCGAGAAGTGCGCTCCGACATGATCGATGGTCCTGACCTTGGTGTGGTCCACGTAGGACTCGAGGCCGGGAGCGATCGGGGATGCGGCATCGGCGTCCCAGGACGCCCAGAGCTGGTTCGCGACGTCGACGAACTCCTCGGCGATCTCGTACCTGGCATCGTGGGTCGGCAGCGTGTCCTTGCCGAAGTTCTGTGCCGCTCGGTCCCCGGTCGAAGTGACGATGTTCCACCCCATCCGTCCGCGACTGAGATGGTCGAGGGTCGAGAGCAGCCGAGTGAGCAGGAACGGTGGGTAGAAACTCGTGGACGCGGTGACGACGATGCCGATTCTGTCGGTCTCGTACGCCAGTCGTGAGGCCAGCGCCATCGGGTCGTGCTTCGGCGCTCGCGGTGTCCACTTGAGTTCGGACTCGAACGTGCCGCCGTAGATATCGGTCAGCGCCGTCGAATCCTCCAGCATCACGAAGTCGATTCCCGCTCGCTCGAGCGCGCGCACGACGTCGACAGCGAAAGTGCCGTCGGCCCAGTCTGTTCCACCGGTTCCGGCGAAGGGTCCGGTCCAGTCGGGTACGAGGTAGTTGGTGAACCAACCGAGAGTGAACGGTTGTGACATCGGTCCTCTTTTCCAAAGTGGTGGTCGTGAATGGTCGGGGTAGGGACGGCGGACTCCTCGGTGACGACCACCTTCGATTCGGGGGTCGACACCGCGACGGTCCGCCAGGGTCGAAGTGCCAGTAGGACGGCCAATGCCGCGACGGGGATACAGGCGGTGAAGGCGAGTGAGTAGGACGCCTGAGCGACGACAGCGCCGGCGACGAGCGGGCCGAGCATGGTGCCGACATCGAACGTGACCTGGTACACGGCAATGGGACTGCCGCCGCGTCCCGCCAGCACGTCGCCGACGGTCGCGGCGCTTGCGACCATGGCGCACGTGCCGCCCACTCCCCACAACACCATCGTCAGCACCAGGATCGGCAATGTGGGAACGAGGGCGAGAACGACGAGCCCGAGCAGGATCAGACCGGACCCGAAGGCCAGCATGGGCCGTCGACCCCAGCTGTCGACGAGTTTGCCTGCAGGTTTGACGACAACGATCTGCACCACGGCTCCGACGACGAGAACCAGACCCGAGACGAAGGGGCTGCCACCGATCACCGTCGCGACGAACAGTGGGATGAGAGTGAACCTCACCCCGTTGCCGACCCAGCCGTTGGCGAAGTTCGACGCGATGGACGCCCGGAATCCGCGGTGGCCGAGCGCACTTCGCAGCGTCATCATCTCCGGTCGTGTTGTCGTATCGTGCACGACACCGTTCGCGGCGTCCTTTCTGTCACTCGATCGGAACGCGAACCATACGACGGCGACCCCGACGATCAGCGTCAGTGCGTGCGTGAGGAACGGAGCCCGAAGCGAGACCAGAGCGACCGCACCGCCGATGACCGGGCCCAGTACCCCGCCGATGAGGAAGCCGGACTGGAAGACGGACGCAGTTCTGCCGCCGGTTTCCGGGGTGCTGTAGCGGAAGAGCAACTGCTGCCCGGCCACGGTGAACATCGCAGTTCCAACGCCGCCGGCGGCCCGGAGCAACAACAGTGAGAGAAACGTCGGAGCGAATGCTGCCGCCAGCGACGAGGTGGCCGCCAGCAGCAGCCCCGAGGTGAGGATCGTGCGTTCGTCGAACCGCATCAACAGACGAGATGCGCCGAACGACGACAACACTCGGGTGAAGGCGTAGATGCTCACCACCGAGGACGCCGCCAGATCGGACACCCCGAAATCCCGGGCGAAGACCGGAATGACGGGAGCCACAACGCCGTAGCCGAGACCGATGCACACGTTGACGAACGCCAACGCGTACACCGGCCCCGGTACCACCGAATCTCTGCGCAGCAACCGCATCAGAAGGACATGAGATTCTCACGAAACATGTCGTGCTCGTATTCGGTGCGGACGAGTCCACGTCGCTGCAGCGCAGGGACGAGGCCTTCGGTGATCTCGCCGACGTAGCGTCGACCTATGTTGCCGGTGATCAGGAATCCGTCACCCCCGACGAAGTCCATCGTCTCGCCCATCTGCTCGGCAACGGAGTCAGGGGTGCCGACGTAGTGCACGTTCTTCATGGTCCAACCCAATGCCGCTGTGCGGGGCGTGTTTCCGTAGGACAGGAAGTCACCGAGGGTCGTCCGGTGCCCGTTGGTGGAGAGCTCGGGGAACTCCTCGTCCAGCTCGTACGTCGACAGGTCGATCTCGGTCAGCGCCGAGATGTGGCCGAGCGCCGACTCGATGCGCGAATCGACGTCGGCGGACATCCGTTCCACTTTGGCGCGGGCATCGGATTCGGTGTCGGCCAATACCGGCTGCGTGATGAACATGATCTTGCAGCTGTCGGGGTCGCGACCGGCCTTCTCCATCCGCATCCTGATGTCGTCGCGGAATGCCTTCATCGCGACCGGGTCCTTGGCTGCGCTGAGGATGGTTTCCGCGTTGCGGGCGGCGAATTCGCGACCCCGCGGCGATCCGCCGGCCTGGCAGATCACCGGCTCGCCCTGCGGTGACCGCGGCAGATTCAGCGGTCCGCGAGATGCGTGGTACTTGCCGCGAAAGTTCGTGACGTGGACCTTCGTGTGATCGACGTACGTGCCGGTGTCCCGGTCGAGGACCATTGCGTCCTCCTCCCACGACGCCCACAACTGCTTGACGAGATCGACGAACTCGTCGGCGCGCTCGTACCGTTGGTCGTGCTCGGCCAGCTTGTCCATGCCGTAGTTCTGCGCGGCACGGTCCTCGCTGGACGTCACGACATTCCAACCGACCCGCCCGCCGCTGAGGTGATCGAGGGTGGAGAACCGGCGCGCAAGCAGCCACGGCGGGTAGAAGGACGTCGAACACGTCGCGATGATGCCGATGTGCTTCGTCGACGCCGTCAGCATCGGAACCAGCGTCACCGGATCGTGTTTCGGCGCATACAGGCCGTACTTCAGGTCCACCCTCGACGTCTGCTCGAAGGCGTCGGAGACCATCGAGGAGTCCTCGAGCATGATGTAGTCGAAGCAGGCTCGTTCCAGTGACCGAGCGAAGTCGACGTGCAATTCGCCGTTGGCCCACGTCCTGCCTTCGTCGCCTGCCCAGGTGGTGTTCCACGGCGGGTTGGAGAAGTTGGTGAACCACCCCAGATGAAATTTGGTCATGCCGTGCTCCTTGCTCTCGATGTGGGTAGATCACTTCTGTGCAGCCGAGACAGCTCGGCGGGTTCTTTCGGATGGATTCCGCGCAGGCCCGACGCCACGCTTGCGAGCAGCGCTGCGACAGCCATCGCGGCGACGGCGATCACGAATCCCGTTGTCAGAGGATCCGATTCGGCCGCAGTCAACATGTCGCTGTCGCCGGAGTACACCAACTCGCGCAGCGCAGGCGGCAGTGCAGACACGGCGAGCACCAGGGCGAGCGCCGTGCTGAGGGTGACTGCAGTGTTGTCGAGGGACACCCGAAGACCGTTCGCCATTCCCGAACGGTTCGGTGCCACCCCCACGTTGATCGCGGCGGCATTGGCTGTCTTGAAGATCCCGCCACTGAGACCGAGGGCGAACAGCAGCACGACGATGGGAACGCCCTGGGCCGGCCCGGCGATATGCAGGGCGAGTACCGACAGCACTGCTGCGGTGCCAAGCGTGGACACCGTCGTCAACGTCCTAGTCGATACCCGGGTGGCCAGTGTGCCCGCGATCGGCGACATCACCGTGGTACCGACGGCAAGCGCGGTGATCTGCAATCCGGCGTCGATAGGACTCGAGCCCCGGACACTCTGCAGGTACAGCGACATGGTCACCGCCACCGCGCCTTCAGCCATCGTCACCAGAAACGATGCGGTGTAGGCACTCCCCCGGAATCTGTCCATCAGTAGCTTCGGATCCACGATCGGATCTGCGGCTCGCTTCTCCCACCACCAGAACAGCGGCACCGCGACCACAACGCACGCGAGCGGTGCCACCGACTGCCACGCGCCGAAACCGTCACTGCCCCCTCGATTCACCCCGTAGACCAGGCCGCCGAGGATGACCATCGATCCCACTGCGCCGGCGTAGTCCAGGGGTGCCCCGGCCTTCGGCCGCGGAGTCCGGCGCAGAGTGAGCCAGGCCCACACTGTTCCGACGACACCGAGGGGAACGACGATTCCGAATACTCCACGCCATCCGACTGTTTCGGTCAGCACGCCGCCGAGCAGCGGGCCGATGGAGACGGCGAGCGACATGATGGTGATGTTCCAGCCGATACCGATCGAGAGCTTGTGCGGCTCGAACGCGTCGACGAGAAGCGCGGTGGTGTTGGTGATCACCGCCGCAGCGCCGATACCCTGCACCACCCGCAACGCGATCACGACATCCGGGTCACTCGCCATCGCAATAACCGCGGCGCTGACGGTCAGACAGGCCAAGCCGGCGAGGTAGACCGGGCGTCGGCCTACGAGATCGGCGAGTTTACCGAGCACCAGAATGAACACTGCTGTGGTGAGAAGGTAGGCGAGCATGAACCAATCGGTTTGCGCTGCAGAGGCTCCGAGTCCCGCGCTCATTTCCGGGAGCGCGACGGGGAGCATCGAGACCGATACGAACGTGATGCTCATCCCGAGTCCGGTGACCGACAGCACGCGCCAGGGATACGAGTCGGGTCGCACCTGCGTCGACGGGCCGACCCCTGCAGCGACGATCAGAAGTCCATCAGGTTGTCGCGGAACAACTCGTGCGCATATCCGTCACGAATCAGTCCACGCTTACGCAGTTCGGGTGCCAGACCGTCTGTTATCTCGCTGATGTATCGCCGGTTCACGCTTCCCGCGATGAGGAAGCCGTCACCGCCGACCTCGGCCGCGATATCGCCCATCTGCTCCGCCACCGCGTCGGCTGTGCCGATCAGTTGGACGGACTTCCTGATGTCCGAACTCGCCGCCTCCCGCAGTGTCATCCCCGAGGTGTTGGCACCGATCAGGGCCATCGTTCCCCGGCCCGCATTGGTCTCGACGGTGGGAATCGGCGCGTCCAGATCGAACTTCGAGAAGTCGATACCACTGGCGTAGGACATCGAGGCCAGATTGACGTCGATGTTGTTGCGGAAGCCGTCGAGGATCCGCTCGTTCTTGTCCTGCGCTTCTTGGTCGGTCTCACCGAGTACCGGGCTGACGATGAACATGATCTTGCACGAATCCGGGTCCCGACCCTCCACGATCATGCGGGCACGGACGTCGTCGCGGTACGTCTTCATGGCCTCGACGCTCTCGACCTGAGCCAGAATGGTTTCGGCGTGTTTGGCTGCGAAGCCGCGGCCTGCAGGCGAACCGCCGGCCTGGCAGATCACCGGTCGGCCCTGCGGCGTCGGAGTGGTGTTGATCGGCCCGCGGGACGAGTGGTACTTGCCCTTGAAATCGATGTTGTGGACCTTCGCGAAGTCCGCGAAGACGCCCGCTTCTCGGTCGAGCCGAACCGCATCCGGCTCCCACGAGGACCACAGTTGCTTGACCAGGTCGATCCACTCGTCGGCCATCTCGTACCGGTGGTCGTGCTCGAACATTTCCTCGTAGCCGAAGTTCTGTGCCGTCCGAACATTGTGCGAGGTCACGAGGTTGACCCCGGCGCGCCCGTTGCTGAGGTGGTCGAGCGTGGCTGCCGTGCGGGCCGCCATGTACGGCGGATGGAATGACGTCGTCATCGTGGCGATGAGGCCGAGACGCTCGGTGTGCTGACTCAGGATGGGCAGCAACGAGTTCGGGTCCTGCTTGGGGACCGACCGTGCATTGGCCAGCCACCACTCCGAGGAACCACCGAACGAGTCCGGGACGAACGAGCCGTCCTCGAACATGATGTAGTCGAATCCGGCCCGTTCGAGCGATCGCGTCATGTCGATGTACAGCTCGGGATGGTTCCATTCGGTTCCGCCCTCACCCGACCACATCTGATTCCACGACTGCACCTGCCAGCTCAAGAACCAACCAAGGTGGAACATGTCTTCTCCTCTTGTTTCGAAACCTACGGTCGGTCGATCAGAATGCGCGAAGATTCTCGCGGAAGTGGTTGTGCTCGTAGGACGTTCGGGTCAGGCCTCGACGCTTGAGCGCGGGCACCAACCCGTCGGTGATCTCGGCGACGTAGCGCCGGTTCATCGGAGCTCCCGCGATGAGGAAGCCGTCGCCGCCCACCTCCTGCATGACGCCGTCCATCATGTCTGCGACGTCGTCGGGAGTACCCACGAATTCCAGGGTGTCGATGGCGCTGTGGCCGGTGATGCGCTCGCGTAGGGTCTGCGTGCCGTCGCCCTTGAACTCGGCGAAACTGCTGCGGTGCCCGTTGCTTTCGAGATCGGCCGGCAACGGCGCGTCGAGGTCGAACTGGCTCAGATCGATACCGGACAGGTGCGAACGTCCGGCGAGGAGACCGTCGATGTTGCTCGACGCTGCATCTGCCCGACGCTTCTGCTTGGCCTTGGCCTCGGCCGTCGTCTCACCGAGGATCGGGGAGATCAGGTACATCACCTTGACGTCGTCGGGGTTGCGACCGGCCTCGACGGCACCCTGGCGGATGTCCTCGCGGTAGCGTCGCATCTTCTCGGTCCCATGAGGATTGGAGATGATGGCGTCGGCATGCTTGGCGGCGAACTCCTTGCCTTTGTCCGAGCCACCTGCCTGCAGAAACACCGGCCGACGTTGCGGGCTGGGTATGGTGTTCAACGGTCCCCTCGACTTGAAGAACTTGCCCTCGAAATCGATTCGGTTGACTTTCTCGTGGTCGGCGTAGATGCCGCCCGCCGAGGTGTCCGCGTGCACCGCTCCGTCTTCCCACGAGTCCCACAGTTTGCAGGCGAGCTCGACGAACTCGTCGGCGATGTCGTAGCGGAGATCGTGCTCGGGCATGTCGAATCCGTAGTTCTGCGCGGCGCGAGTGTTGCTGCCGGTGACGATGTTCCAGCCGATTCGCCCCTCGGCGATATGGTCGAGCGTCGACATCAGACGCGCCACGGTGTACGGGTGGTAGAAGGTGGTGGTCAGGGTCGGAACGATGCCGAGGTGCTTGGTCGTGTAGGACAGAATTCCGGCGAGGACGGCAGGATCGTGTTTCGGTGCCGCGGATGCCGTTGCCAGGTAGTACTCCATCGAACCCTTGTAGGTGTCCGAGACCTGCACCGAATCCTCCATGATGAGGAAGTCGAAACACGCCCGCTCAAGCGAGTGCGCCAGGTCCACGTACTGATCGGGCATCATCCAGTCGGTCGCACCGGTACCCGACCACGGCTGGTTCCAGGACTGGACGCCGAAGCCGGCTCCGAGGAACCATCCGAGGTGAAATTTGTTGGCAGTCATAGTTTTTCTCCAGATACGAAACGAGTGAAAGGGTCAGAATTCGAGCAGGTTGTCGCGCAGATGATCGCTGCTGTACTCGGTGCGCATCAGGCCACGACTCTGCAGAGCGGGCACGAGTCCGTCGGCGATCTCACCGATGTACCGTCGGTTGTGCGGCTGGCTCCAGATCAGGAACCCATCCCCGCCGACCTCGGCCATGGCGTCGCCCATCTGCGCGGCAACAGCATCTGGTGTACCGACCAGCTCCATCGATTCGGTTCGGTACGCAACGCAGGCCTCGCGGAGCGTGCGGCCGTCGGCCCAGTTGCGGAAGTTCTCCAACGTGGACTGATGTCCGTTGGTGTGTACGTCCTCGGGCATCGGCTTGTCGAGATCGAACGTGGAGAAGTCGATCTCCATGCTCGCCGACCAGCCGACGAGCACGCCCGCAGGATTGGCGCGTACCGCCTCCGCTTTGCGTTCCTTGCGCGCGAGCGCATCCTCGTGGGTCTCACCGAGGATGGGCGAGACCACGTACATCACCTTTGCCGAATCGGGATCGCGGCCGTGCAGCGCCATCCGGCGCCTGATGTCGGACCGGTACTCCTTCATCGCGGCAACACCTTTGGGCAGCGCCATGATCATGTCGGCGTGCTTGGCCGCGAAGTCACGGCCTGCCGGTGAACCGCCCGCCTGCGTGATGACCGGTCGCCCCTGCGGTGACGGCAGCGTGTTGAGCGGCCCGCGCGAGGAGTAGTACTTGCCCTGGAAGTCGATGGTGTGAACCTTGGTGTGGTCGACGTAGGTGGACGTCTCGCGATCCATCACCACAGCGTCGGCATCCCACGAGTCCCACAGCTTCTCGACCAGCTCCACGTACTCGTCGGCGCGCACGTAGCGCTCGTCGTGCGGAGGGAGCGCGTCCATGCCGAAGTTCTGTGCCGCGCGATCTTCGCTGGACGTCACCACGTTCCACCCGATACGACCCGATGAGAGGTGATCGAGCGAGGAGATCGAGCGTGCCAGAAGATAGGGCGGATAGAAAGACGTCGATGCGGTCAGGGCGATACCGAGATGACTGGTGGCCCGGGTGAGCAAGGGAGCCAATGCCATCGGATCACCTTTCGGTGCCCACCCGCCGGTCTTCAGGGTCGCTTCCGAGCTGCCACCGTAGGTATCGGACACCATCGACGAATCCTCGAGGAGCAGGAAGTCGAAGCATGCGCGCTCGAGGGTCTTGGCGAAGTCGACGTAGAAATCTCCGTTCAACCAGTCCCCACTGTCGGAACCCTCGAACGCGGTGTTCCAGGACGTCGGTACGAAGCTGCCGAACCAACCGAGATGAAATCTGTTGTCTGTCATGGTCACATTCGTTCCTCGCTGGTCGTTCTTCCTCGGTGTAGGTCAACTACACCGCGCGGATGTTTCGCCCGGCCACGTTCTCGGTAGCCGTCGGATTTCGCCGCGAATCACGGGCGTTTCCGCACGCAGTTCGGCCGGGAAGCCCGATATGACCACCGACCGAACTGCCTGCGGGAGTGCGCTCTACGAACCGAGCGTCAGATTGGAGTAGTCGATCCGGAAATCGGTGCGCTGTACGAACCCGCCGATGCCGGCCTCGAGCGCCACCGACGGCCGCACCCTGGCGATGAAGATGTAGGGCGCCTGCTCGGTCATGCGCAGCTCTGCCTGATTCCAGAACACCCCGGCCTCGGGGCTCAGTGCATCACCGGCATCGAGTCCTTGATCCACCATCGCGAGAAACTCGGGGTCGTTCCACAGCGCGATGTTGGAGCCACCACCCGGCTGCGTGAGCAACTGCAGCGAGTACGGCGGAGTCATCGTCACCGATGCACCGATACTGAGGCTGGCCTGGACCTTTCCGGCCAAGGTGTCGGCATTGAGCTGCGCTGCAGGCACTTCCGCGATCGTGACGTCGATGCCCGCTTCGGCCGCAAACGACTGGATCTGAATCGCCGTGTCCTGCGCCGCCGGAAGCTGATTGTTGACACTGAGGGTGAACGCAAGACCATCGGTCAAGCCGGCCTCCGCCAGCAGCGACTTGGCTCGCTCGGGGTCGCTGTCGTACTGGGGAAGATCGCTCCCGTCCCAGTTCGGCGCTTTGTCGTCGAGTACGTGGTTGTACTTGTAGGCCCTGCCGAAGAAGACGTCGGACATGATCTGGTCGTACGGGATCGCGTAGGCCATCGCCTGGCGGACACGCACGTCGTCGAACGGCGCGGTGGTGGTGTTCATCGAGAACAACAGGTACTGATTCGATGTCGTCGTCGGGACGGTCACGGCGTCGTTGCTCTCCAACGTGGCCTGGTCCGACGAGCGCAGCGCCAGGGCGACATCCGCGTCGCCGCGGGTAACCATGTTCGCTCGTGTCGCGGGGTCCGCCACGACGCGTCGGATCATGCGCTTCACCTCGGGCTCACCGAGAACGAAGTTGGGGTTCGCCGTCATGACGATCTCCTGGCCGGGAGTGACGGACTCCAACATGTATGCGCCATAACCGAAGTTGCCGCGCATCATGTCCTCGGCACCCCAGGCCACCGCGTACGGATCCTCGGGAGTGGCGTTCTCGATGAGGTAGTTGCTGTCGTAGATCGACCCGATGTTCTCGGCCAGGTTGGCCAGCAGGGTCAATCCGTAGCCGGCCTTTTCCACGGTGAAGCTGACGGTGTAGTCGTCGACCTTCTTGATCTGGGTCGCCGGGTCGGTCAACATCGGCTTGTAATAGCCGGCCATACCGCCACCCGGAGTGGCGAACTTGCGCTCGAAGGACCACAGCACGTCGTCGGCGTCGAGCTCGTTACCGTGCTCGCTCATCACGCCCTGCTTCAGGGAGAAGGTGTAGACGAGTTGGTCGGGGCTGACGTCGTAGCTCTCCGCCAGGTACGGCTCGAAGTTGTAGTAGTCCTGCACCAATGCATCCGAGCCGTCCTCCTCGACGTACGGCTTACGAATCAACTGGGCATGCATGTTGTTGGTGACGTCCTGATTGTCGGTGCCTGCGGTGTAGCCGTAGTCGCGCACCACATTCGACGCCTGATCAGGTGTCACCACAACGATTTCGCCGGGGGTCGACGCCGAGGACTCGGTTCCGCTGTCCGAACAGGCACTCAACGCGAGGGCACCGACGAGCAACGGGACCGTCCACCTGAGTCCGATGGAAAGACGATGTGAGGATTTCACGATGGGTTGGTCTCCTTCTTGGGTGCACGAGCGCAGAGGGAATCACCGGTCGAGCCAGTGGCTTCGATCGCGGGAGATGAGGTACGAGAGAGGTTTTCGCGGACAGCACTGTCCGTTGTGGCAGATGGCCGCAGTCAATGGGAGCGGCGGGTGCCCTTGGTCAACCTGCGACCGACGATCGCCACC
This sequence comes from Rhodococcus sp. WWJCD1, assembly GCF_002258735.1. NCBI lineage: Bacteria > Bacillati > Actinomycetota > Actinomycetes > Mycobacteriales > Nocardiaceae > Rhodococcus > Rhodococcus sp. WWJCD1. The sequence continues at coordinate 64,575 of NZ_NOXY01000024.1, read as the reverse complement.
GAGGCGACGGTCAGACACAGTGCGAACGCGGGAGCGCCTGCCGACCACAGCTTTCCGATGGCGGCGTCGCCTGCACCGCGGGTGATCATCGAACCCCATTCGGGGGTAGGCGGCGGCAGACCGACACCGAGAAAGCCGAGCGCTGCGGTGAGAATGATCGTCATGCCGAACACGACCGACGCGTTCTGCAGCGCCGGAACCGACGAATTGGGCAATACGTGTCGGAACACCAGTTGCGTCTCGGACAATCCTGCCTGACGGGCGGCATCGAGATACGCGTCGCCGCGCACCCGCAGTACTTCGGTACGGACGAGCCTGGCCTGAATCGGCGCGAGAATGATCGAGAGCGTGAAAATCATGGTGATCGAGGACGTTCCGAAGAACGACACGACAACCAAGGCGACGATCACTGTGGGAACGGCTTCGAGCAGATCGAGGAAGCGCGCCGCGCCGCGAGCCAGCAAGCCGCCCAGTCCGCGTCCGGCCTCGTTCATTCCGATGGTGAGTCCGATCAGAATTCCCGCCACGGTGGCGGCAACCGTGACGGCGAGGGCGATCGTCACGTCGATGCGGGCCCCGGCGATGGTGCGTGAGAACACGTCGAGGCCGTTGGAGTCGGTGCCGAGAAGAAACTCGGAATCCGGTGACAGAGAGGGTGCACCGACGACCTTGGTCGGATCGAACGGGACGATCCACGGTCCGATCAGGGTGATCAGCAGAATCACGGCCAGCGGAACGAAGAGCAGGACAGTGCCGACCGAGACCGACCTTCGAGTCGGCCGCCTCGCACTGCGAGTATCGGACTCGACCTTCTTCGGTACCAGAGCAACCATCAGGAACCACCTCCTGCTCGGCCCGGCTTGCGGCGAGGGTCGAGCAACATGTTGACGAGATCGACACACAGGAACACGACCAGCGAGATTGCGGCGACGACGAGCAGGAATCCCTGCAGCGCAATCAGATCCGTCGCCGCGACTGCCTCGACGGCGTATCGGCCCATGCCGCCGAGTCCGAACAGGGTCTCGAGAATGACCGCACCGCCGAGAAGAGAGCCGAAGACCATGCCGAACAGCGCGACGGTCGGCGGCAATGCTCGACGGTACGCACTTGCATAGATGTACTTGCGGGCCGAACCGGTGGCGATCTTGAACATCGTCGGTTGCGCGGCGAGGCTCGAATCGAGAGCTGTCAGAAGCTGTTTGAGTAGAATCGGGGTGACCGAGAGCACCAGCACAGCAATCGGGAGCAGCAAGTGCGAGATCATCGAGGACACCACAACGGTGTCTCCACGAAGAATCGCGTCGAGCAGCGGGAACGAGGTGAGCGGCTCGGGTTCGGTCAATCCGGCCCGCACTCGGCCGGTAGGGGCGGGAACCACCTGCAGCGTGGCGTAGAACAGGAAGATTCCGACCACGCCGACGACAAATTCGGGAACGGCACCGGCGGCTTGGGCGTAACCGCGAACAGCCCGCGCCACAACCGATCCGGGCCAGGCGACGACTACCGCCGAGAGCAGCAACGTGATCGCCAGGAGAAAGAAGAACGCGATTCCTGCGAGTTCGAGCGTGCCCGGTAGACGGTCTGCGATATCGGTCGTCACCGGCCTACCGGTCATGATCGCGTTGCCGAGGTCGAAATGCAGTAGATCGCTCAGATACGACATCAACTGAGACAAGAGGCTGCCGTCGAGACCGAGCTCGGCCTTCGTCGCCAGGTAATCGGCCTCGGTAGCTTCGGGACCGACCACTTCGCGGGCAGGGTCACCCGGGATGGCACGTACCAGGAAGAACGCGGCGACCGCGAAGACCAACAGGTGCAGCGGTAGGACGGCCACTCGGCCGAGCCACCACCGTTGACGTCCGATAATTGTCTTCATCGCGCAGCCGCCACGGCGAGTTGCTCGACGGCTTCGTCACCGCGGTACGCGTCGAGCAGTTCCGCCGTGTAGGGGTCCTGTGGTCGCTCGACGACATCGTCGGTGCTGCCCTGCTCGACGATGATGCCGTTCCGCATGACGACGAGGTCGCGGGCGATGAACGCCGTGGCGGGTAGCCCGTGCGAGACGAAGACCAGTCCGCATTCCGATTCGATGCAGTACCGACGAAGCATGTTCAGGATTGCGCCCTGAACCGAGACGTCCAATGCGGACACCACCTCGTCGCACAGCAAGATCCGGGGCCGAACGACCAACGCCCGAGCAATCGAAAAACGCTGCCGTTGACCTCCCGAGACCTCCGAGGGATATCGGTCCGCCATCGCGGGGTGGATTTCGAGTGACTCCAATGTCTCGTCCACTCGTGCGTCTGCGGCCTTGTTGTCCATACCGAGAAGCCGGACGGCAGGTAGCCGCACCGCATCACGCAATGTTCGGCGCGGATCGAAGGACGATGTCGTGTCCTGCGCGACATACTGCACCTTCGACCTGAATTGACGCCTGCCTGACTTCGAGGACAGCACCCCGTTCAGTTCGGCTCCGTTGTAGCGCACCGAACCCGTCGTGGGTGAAAGCAGCCCGCACATCATCCGAACCAACGTCGACTTGCCGGATCCCGACTCACCGACGATTCCGATTGCCGAACTCGACGTGATCGTCATGTCGATGTCGTTCACGGCCGGTGCGCTGGATCCCGTGCGATCGAAACTCTTGCCCAGGTGTTCGACGTCGATCTCGGCGTACGCAGTGCGCGAATTGCCACTCATCAAGATCCTCCAAGCCGGTTGTCTCCAGCAGATCTGCTGCTTGTTCGCACAGCTTTCTCGACACGCATTACTGAAAACGACCTCCGGCGTAACTGAAGTATTACGCCGCCTGAATCCACTGGTCAGAGCCCCCGGAACTTTATTAACGCCGCAGTGACGTAGGTCTCGGCCACCCTGCGTGCCGGCGACGAGCGGCGTTATCGGAACCTACAAACGGCTCGAGCAGGGGTTGTTCGCGGCGTAATAACTCATTTACGCCTGCGCCACGTTCAGTAATGCCGCTGCAGCAGGCTTCGTTCATGAGCAACCGATGAGTTGCCCACCATCACGAAAGGATTGGCATGAACGAGCACGCTTCCGCCGACTGCGTCGAGCCGACGCAGTTGTCCACCGATCGACTCCACTCGGGCGTTGCCCGATGATGCACCTCGGATGGTTCTTCACCACGGGTTTCGGTGTCTACGGCTGGAACCAACCGTGGTCCGGCAACGTGGCGTCGGACATCGGTCGCCCCGATCTGTTCGTCGACGCGGCAAAGAGCCTGGAGCGCGCCGGATTCGACTACATCATGCTCGAGGATTCCTCCGTGTTGTCCGACGTGTATCGCGGAACGTTCGAGAGCTCGGTTCGACGCGGGACCACCGTACGTTTCGACCCGATGCCACTCGTCCCACTGATGGCCGACGCCACCGAGCGCATCGGCATCATCGCCACCGTCGCGACGACGTTCTACCCACCGTTTCTCGCCGCACGGTTGATGTCGACCCTCGATCATGTGACCAAGGGCCGCGTCGGAATCAACCTCGTCACCGCGAGTGCCGACGGAGCCGCGCAGAACTACGGACTACCCAAGCAGATCGAGCACGATCTCAGATACGAGATGGCAGACGAATGGGTCGATGTCGTGTCGCAGCTGTGGGATTCATGGGACGAGGATGCTCTGGTCCTCGACCCGGAGTCCGGTGTGTTCGCCGATCACGAGAAGATCCACAAGATCGACTTCGAGGGAAAGTACTACGCCTCGCGTGGCCCGTTGAACGTTCCGCGCGGACCCCAAGGGCGGCCGGTGATCTGCCAGGCCGGAGGCTCCCCTGCCGGCCGGGCGTTCGGTGCCAAGCACGCGGACACCATCATTGCCAACGTCCGCGGACTCGACGCGATGAAGGAATACCGCGAGGACATCAGCCGTCGACTGGTCGATTACGGCCGCAAGCCGGACGACGTCAAAGTGCTGTTCCTGGTCAGCCCCATCATGGCGGACACCGATGAGGAAGCCGTCGTCAAGCGCGATCGCATGCGCGAAGTCCAGAAGAACAACATCGACGGAGTACTCGCTGCGATGTCTTATCTCAGCAGTACCGACTTCTCGCAATTCGACATCGACGCACCGGTTCCCGATCTGACCAAGTACAACGGCCACAAGAGCACGCTCGAGGACATGGCCAAATCGGGAAAGACGCTGCGCGAGATCATCGCCAATTATCCGACCGTCGAATCGATGGAACTCGTCGGAACAGCCGAGACCGTCGCCGAGAAGATGGACGAGGCAATGGAATTCGTCGGCGGCGACGGATTCCTCATCGCCTCCCCCGTGACCCGAAAAGTGATCTCCGAGATCAGCGATGGTCTCGCTCCCGCATTGCGTCGACGCGGGGCAATACGCGACGGCTACTCCCGAACGACGTTCCGCGAGAACCTCGCCGCCTTCTGAACCGGTGGCGTTGTGATCGCCACGTGCGCTAACGCCGCAGCGTGCACCGTTTTCACAGCCCTTGCGAGCGGCGCAATGGTTCCGCAACGATGAGGTGTCACGACCGTCACGCGCCTGGTGTTGGCTGATGTCATCGCCTCGAAGAATAGGTTCACCAATGAAAATCACTGTAGTAGCAGGCAATCCGAAACCCGAGTCGCGCACACTCGACGCAGCGCATGTTCTCGCAACCGCACTGACGGGTGAGCCCGGAGAGACCATCGACGTGATCACCCTCGGGGCCGGTCTGCTCGGCTGGGGCGATCCGGCAGTGAAGGCTGCAGTCGAATCCGTCTCTTCGTCGGACCTCGTCGTCTTCGCCAGTCCGACGTTCAAGGCGACATACACCGGCGTACTGAAGCTGTTCCTCGATCAATTCGCCGGAGGCACCGGCCTGCAGAATGTCGTTGCCGTTCCGCTCATGTTGGGTGCCGGGCCCGCTCATGCGATGGCACCGGATCTGTTTCTCAAGCACGTTCTGGTCGAACTGGGCGCGATCACCCCCGCCCCCGGGCTCTACCTGATCGATTCCACCTACACCACCGATTCTCTTATCGCCGACTACGTCTCACGCTGGGGCGACACCATCGTCGCCGTGGCCCGAACCCGAACGGATGCATCATGACCCTGACCACCACAAGCCTCGACCAGTCCGTTCTACGAAACGCGTTCGGGCAGTTTCCCAGTGGTGTCGTCGCCGTCTGCGCCGAGATCGACGGGGTCAAGATCGGCATGGCCGCAAGCAGTTTCGTTGCGGTGTCGATCGATCCGCCTCTCGTCGCCTTCTGCGTACAGGACACCTCGACGACGTGGCCCAAGTTCGCAGCAGCACCGCGCATCGGTATCAGCGTGCTCGGTGAGCTCCACGACGTCGCCGCACGAACCCTCGCGCAGAAGACGGGCAACCGCTTCGAAGGATTGACCACGACGACAACCGACGACGGTGCAGTCTTCATCGACGGCGCGAGCATGTGGCTCGACGCCACGGTGACCGAGCAGATCACTGCAGGTGACCACGACATCGTTCTGATGCGCATCAACGAGCTCGAGATCAAGGACGGCATCGCACCGATAGTGTTCCACGGCAGCAAGTTCCGACGTCTCGCTGTGGATCTGTGATGAGTGCCGTCGAGCATGCCCTGGATGCACTGCGAGCGGGAAAGCCGGTGTTCGTCACCGACTCGGCCGACCGCGAGAACGAGGGCGACGTCATCCTCGCGGCCGACCGGGTCACTCCGGCTTGGACGGCGTGGACCGTCCGCAACACCTCGGGCCTGCTGTGCGCTCCGATGAGTGACGCCCGCGCGGACGCCCTGGAGTTACCGCCGATGGTGTCGAACAATCAGGACCCGAAGAAGACCGCCTACACCGTCACTGTCGATGCGGCCGTGGGCATCACCACCGGAATCAGCGCAGCGGATCGAGCCAGGACCCTGCAGGTCTTGGCCGATCCCGGTTCCGTCGCCACCGACATCATCCGTCCCGGCCACGTCCTACCGCTCCGGGCACGCCCCGGTGGCGTCCTCGAGCGGCCGGGTCATACCGAAGCCGCCGTCGACCTGTGTGCGCTCGCCGGGCTTCCCGCGGTAGGTGTGATTGCCGAACTCGTCGCCGACGACGGTTCGATGATGCAATTCCATGAGATCGAACGCCTCGGCTCTCGCATGCATCTGCCGGTACTGACCATCGAGGAACTCATCGCTTATCGCCGGCTGGTCGATCCCGCGCCGGTGGCCGTCCCCGCTCGTGTGGAACGAATCGTGGAGACCGTTCTCACGACACCGCACGGCGAGTTCCGGATGTTCGGCTACCTCGACCTCGAAACCGGCGCCGAGCACGTGGCGCTCGTCTCGGGAGATGTCCGCAACGACGCCATGGTTCGCGTTCACTCGGAGTGTCTGACCGGCGAATCGTTCCTGTCGCAGCGCTGCGAATGCGGCCCACAACTCACCACCGCTCTCGAGCAGATCGCCACCGAAGGAGGCGTACTCGTCTACCTCCGCGGTCACGAAGGTCGCGGAATCGGGTTGCTGAAGAAGCTTGCCGCATACCGACTTCAGGACGAGGGATTCGACACCGTGCAAGCCAACCTCGAACTCGACGAGCCTGCTGATGGACGCGAATACGGCGGCGCGGCAGCCATTCTGCACGATCTCGGGCTGACGACCGTTCGATTGCTGACGAACAACCCGGACAAGATTCGCGGCCTCGAAGCGCACGGAGTCGATGTCAGTACCCGCTTACCGATCATCGTGGGTGCGGCGCAGGCGAACATTCACTACCTCGAGACCAAGCGCGCTCACATGGGCCACCTGCTCCCCCGCAGTGTTGCCCAGGGTTGGTAGCCCACCCACTCGAACCGAGAACTACACCCGGCGGGCCGGAACGGTGATTCCTCGCGCGTCGAGGATGGGACGCACTCCCTCGGCGAAGTGATACGCCTCCTCCAGATGCGGGTAGCCCGAGAGGATGAACTCGTCGAACCCGGCATCGTGATACTCCCCGATCAGGTTCGCGACCTCCTCGTGTGAACCGACGAGAGCCGTACCCGCGCCGCCACGAACCAGGCCGACACCTGCCCACAGGTTCGGGTAGATCTCGAGCGAGTCCTTGCTGCCGCCGTGCAATGCGGCCATCCGGCGCTGCCCCTCGGACTGCGAGGACGAGTGCAGCGCGTGTGCCTGAGACACTTGCTCTTCGGGAAGCTCGTCGAGGAGCTTTTGCGCGACGGCCCAGGCCTCTTCGGACGTGTCGCGGCTGATGGTGTGCAGGCGAATGCCATAGGTGAGCTTGCGGCCCTCGGCGTCCGCGAGCGCCTGCACTTTCTCGATCTTGGCGCGAGCATCGGCCGGTGGCTCGCCCCACGTCAGGTACGTCTGCACTCGCTTGGCTGCCACGGCCAGAGCCGGCTCGGAGGAACCGCCGAACCAGAACTCCGGCAATGGGTCCGGCGCTTCGGACACTCGCGCATCGGCGACCTTGAAGAACTCACCCTCGTGGTCCACCGACGGCTCGGTCCAAATGCGTTGCACCAGTTCGAGGAACTCGTCGGTGCGGGCGTAGCGCCGATCGTGGTCGATCCAATCCCCGAAACGACGCTGTTCGACGTCGTCGCCACCGGTGACGATGTTGAACAACACACGCCCTTCCGAGAACCGCTGCAACGTCGCGGCCTGCTGCGCCGCCAACGTGGGCGGTGTGAGGCCGGGGCGGAAGGCGACGAGGAACTTCAGCCGTCGGGTGCTCTGCAGCAACGCGGCCGTCGTCAGCCATGCGTCCTCGCACCACGTTCCGGTCGGGGTCAGCACACCCTCGAAGTCGAGTCGGTCCGCGGCCTGAGCGACCTCGGTGAGGTAGCGCAGCGACGGGCGTCGAAACCCGGCGGGTTCGCGGAGGTTGCCGGATGCATGGGACGCGCCGACGATGGAGCGGCCGTCGCCAGCGGTGGGAAGGAACCAGAAGATACGTGCGGTCACGTGTGAACTCCTACGACGTGGTGGGTGATCAGTTGGTGGAGGCGGTCGCGCCCGCGATGGCGTCGCTGTAACGCGTGTCGACGAAGTCCTCGAACTTGTTCCCGCCGGGGATACTTCCGCTCTCGACGAACGCGTCGAAGAGCGCCTGCTCGGAGTCGATCACAGTGTTGTCCAACGCAATTGCGGGTCGCTGGCTTCGTCCCTGCGCCAATTCACCCGCGGCCGGGTCGATGCCGACGGCCGTGGAGTACGCCGCCGCCCACTCGGTCGGATTGGCGTCCGCCCATGCGGACGCCTTGGCCAGACGAACCACGAAGTCCTGCAGCGCAGTGTTTTTCGCGGGATCGTCCAGCGCCTGCTGCGACGCGATACCGAAGCCGTAGCCGTTGGCCACGCCCTCCGCGGTGGTCAGCGTCTTCGAGCCGTTCTGGACCTGCGCGATCGCGGTGAACGGATCCCAGATCGCCCAGGCATCGACCTCACCCGAGGTGAATGCCGTCAGCGCATCGGCAGGCTGAAGGAACACCAACTGAACGTCATCGGTGGTCAAGCCGGCCTTCTGCAACTGCAGCAGCACATGACCGTGCGCCGAACTTCCCTTGCCCACTGCGATCTTCTTACCCCGAAGGTCTGTGAACGACGCCAGAGTCGAATCTGCCGGCACGAGAATCTGATCCCCACTCGCATCGTTGCTGTAGGCGGAGACGACCTTGATTCGCGCGTTGGCTGCCACACCGAACACCGGCGGCGTGTTGCCAGTGACCGCGAAGTCGATCTGGCCGGCCGTTGCGGCCTCCACCTGCGGCGGGCCGGAGGTAAAGGTGGAGAACGCGACGTCGTAGGGAGCCGAGTCGAGCTCACCCGACGCACGAAGCAGGGCCTCGGTGCCACCCTTCTGGTCGCCGACGTCGAGGGTGACCGTGGCGAGCTGGTCGTTGGAGACGAGTGCGGGGGCTTCGGTGGTCGCGGTGTCGCTGCCACGGGAGACGCAACCGGTCAGCCCGACGACCGTCAAGGAGAGGGCAGCGAGTATCCCGACGGCGCGCAGCGATCGAGAACGAGCGTGTGACGACATGCTGAAAGATCCTTCTTATCAGTGAAATTGATGGGTCGGCGAACTGGAAGATCAGTGGACGCCGAGAGCGCCGAGCAAGTGAGTGCGAATGCGAGAGAATCCGGCTGTTCCCCGGTCGCGGGGACGAGGCAGGTCGACGGGGACGGTCTCGGAAACGGCACCCCCGTCGAGCACCACCACCCTGTCCCCCAGGGCGATTGCCTCGTCGACGTCGTGGGTGACCAGCAGAATGCCGAAGCCGTGCCGTCCCCACAGATCGAGCAAGAGAGACTGCATGGTGAGCCGCGTGAGTGCGTCGAGGGCACCGAACGGTTCGTCGAGGAGCAGCAGTTCCGGCTCCCCCACCAATGCCCGCGCCAACGCGGCGCGCTGAGCTTGCCCACCGGACAGTGTGAGTGGCCATGCGTCTCGCTTGTCGGCCAGACCTACCTCGTCGAGAGTCGCGTCCGCAGCAGTCAGCGCGTCGTTACCCGTGACGCCCGCGGTGTTCAGACCGTAGGACACATTCTGGCGGACCGACCGCCACGGAAACAGGCGTGGTTCCTGGAATGCCACCGCGGGATGCCCGGCCACATGCCGCTCCCCCGTATGGTCGGTCGACAGTCCGGCCAAAACACGCAGGATGGTCGACTTGCCGGAGCCGGATCGCCCGACCAGCGAGACGACTTCGCCGCGTTCGATGGACAGGTCGACGCCCTTCAACACGTGGCTGGATCCGTAGAACTTGTCGATGCCGTGCAGGGTGGCGACGGAGGTCGTCGTCGTAGTCATGAATCAAGCATCCAATCGGTAACGGAGGGCGCGCTTTTCGAGTACTCGCACGATGCCGTCGGTAGCGATTCCCATCAGGGCGTAGACGACGAGCCCGAAGATGATGGTGTCCACACGCAGGAAGTCCCGTGCATTGTTGATGATGTAGCCCAGCCCGGATTCGGCGTTGATCTGCTCGGCCACGATCAACGACAGCCACGCGATGGCCAACGACTGCCGAAGTCCCACCAGAAGCTGCGGTGCGATGCTGGGCAGGATGATCGTCGTGAACCGCTGACGCCGAGAGAAACCGAGTACGACGGCCGTGTCCAGGAAGTCACGATCGATCTGACGGATGGCCGAAAACGTGTTGAGGTACAGCGGGAACGCGACTCCCAGAGCGACCAGCAGGATCTTGGGAGTCTCGCCGATCCCGAACCACAGAATGAACAGCGGGATGAGGCCGAGGTGCGGGAGTGCGCGCAGCATCTGCAGCGGTGGGTCGACGGTTGCTTCGGCGAGCTTGGACAGTCCGACGAGTGCTCCGAGCGCCACCCCAATCAGCCCGCCGAGCACAAGCCCCTGGACCACGCGCGTGCCGGAAATGGCCAGCGCGTCGGCCAATTCACCGTTGCGCAGCAATTCCAGACCCGCGTCGAAGATCAGCGACGGGGCGGGCAGAACCCGTTCGGAGAGAACTCCGGCCGCGCTGGCGATCTGCCAGAGGACGAGCAGTGCGACGGGCGACAGAACGCGAAGGACGGTCCATCGATACCGCTGCCACACCGACTGTGTCGGTGAAACGGGTGCCGGGCCGCCCTGCACGTCGCTGACACGCGTGGCCACGGGTCCCGCGGGTGGGGCGTACGACGTCACGACCATATTCACGTGCCTTCCACTTGATGACGAGCAGGTTCGACTCACCACCATCTGTCACGATGCCGGTCCGAGACCAGGGTTCGAATCAGCGTGAATGCAAGTCGGGCAGAATCGGACATATGACTGTCGAGCCCATCCACACCGAGCGCCTGACCCTTCGTCTGTACGAACCCGACGACGCAGAAAGGATTCTCGCGTACTACAGCGACCCGGAGGTCTGCCGCTACCTGCTCCACGAAGCGTGGACTCACGCCGATGCGGTTGCTGCGGTGGGCAAACGGATGAAGCGATCAGGATTGAACACCCAGGCACTCGCGATGGTCGTCGAACACGAGGGAACTGTGGTGGGCAACGTCGAGGCGTGGTTGATCGACGGATCCCCGGCTCTCGTCGAGCTCGGGTGGACGTTCTCCCCCGACGTGGCGGGCCGCGGATATGCCACAGAAGCGGTGAACGCGTTGGTCGAGCACGTGTTCTCGCTACCTCAGATTCACCGGATCAGCGCACAGCTGGACGGCCGCAACGACGCGTCGGCCCGGTTGGCGGCGCGGGTGGGGATGCGTCAGGAAGCGCACTTCCGCCAGAACTGGTGGTGCAAGGGTGAATGGACCGACACCCTCGTCTACGCGATGTTGCGCGGGGATCGCTGACCACCACAGACCGGCCGAGTTGTGCGGAGGCACCGTGAGCAGAACCCGTGAGTGACGTCTCGACGCCCGGCCGTCGTTCGTCGTTTCGCCGGTTTCTGACGGCCGCAGTGATCAGCTCGGCCGGCTCGTCGGTGACAGCGGTTGCGATGCCCATCTTGGTAGTGCAGCTTCTGGACGCGACACCCTTCGAGGTCGGGGTGGTGAACGCTGCACAGTTCATCCCATATGCGGTACTCGGGTTGGTCGCCGGGGTGTACGTCGATCGGTGGCGTCGCAAGCCGATTCTGGTGTGGGCCAGCGTCGGCCGCGCCTTGACGCTCGGCGCTGTGCCGCTTTTGTGGCTCGCAGGCCTACTTCACATCTGGGTACTGATCGTCGTATTGCTCTTGTTCGGATCCTTCTCGGTGTTCGGATTCGCGGCGATGCAGTCGTTGCTGCCTCGGTTGGTGCCACGCGGTCAACTGGTGCAGGCGAACGCTCGACTCGACCAAGCCGACGCGGCAGCAACGACATTGGGGCCGACAATCGGAGGCGGACTCGTAGGCTTGCTCGGCGCTCCCGTGGTCATTGCTGTCGATGCCATCAGCTATCTCGTCGATGCAGCACTCAATTCGAGTCTCGATGTGGACGAGCCTCGAACTACTGCTCACGACCGCAACCTCATTGGCGAAGTACGTGACGGTCTGAAGTTCACGTACCGCCACCGCACGCTCAACCCGCTCGCTGTCTCGACACACGTGTGGTTCCTCGCCAACGGAGCCGCATTGACCGTGCTGTCGCTCTTCGCGCTCCGCTCGCTCGGGTTCAGCGCCTACACCTACGGATTGCTGCTGACGACATTCGGTGCCGCCAGCCTGCTGGGAGCGTCCATCGCCCACACGCTCAGCAAGCGACTCGGGCCGGGTCCAGCAGTCATCCTCGCCCGCACGCTGTATCCCCTCGCCTGGATTCTCGTGGCCCTCGCAACCGACACAACGGTCGGCCATGTTCTGCTTTTCGCGGCCCTGGGCCTGCAAGGCCTCGCGGCGGGCGCGGAGAACGCGAACGAGATGGGGTACTGGCAAGCGCTCACCCCGGATGAGCTGCTCGGGCGTGTGAATGCAACCAGGCGCTCCATCAACCGCACCATGGCCGCCCTCGGTGCCGTGATCGCGGGCCTGTTGGTCAGCGCGATCGGTGAACGACCGACCCTGATCGGCGTCATCGTCGTATTCACCATCGCCGCAGCCATAGTGGCATTCTCGCCACTGCGACACCCTGAAGCCGAGTTCTGACCAAGCATCCCAGTGCTGTGTCCGCGACGTAGCGCGTTCACTTCGCGACCATCTTTCGTTCGGTTCCTCGACATCGGCCGGTGACCGGAGTGCGACAGTCTCCGGGGAACTTCACTCGAACTCATAGGAGTTTCACGGATGACCTCGCGTCGTAGAGCAGCCCTGCTGGGCACACTCGCACTCATTTCTTTCGCATCCGCGTCGATGGGCACCGTTGCCACTGCCGCCCCGGCCCGGACGGCGTCGCCGCTGTGTCAGGTCGCAGCCCTCATCCCGACCGGATCGTCTTCGGGCCTCGGTTACCAATGTGCCGAAGCCGGTGAGCTTCTCGATCTGCCGATCGGCGAAGTGCGTGCGACGCAACCCTCGCTCGGGTACGACGAGGTGTATTACAAGCTCGGTCGATACACACTCGGCAAGGACGAGATCAACAAGAAGTTCGACGACTGGTGCGAGGCCAACGGCCAGGAAGAGGCCGCCTCCGCGTTACCCGATGCACGACTGGACAATCCGTCGTCGTTCACCTGCACCGTCCCCGTCGGCCAGGAAACGCCCGACACCATCGCGCCGATGAAGACTGTCGTCATCGGGCCGGGCGGTGTGCCTTACCTGACCGACGGGCACCACACACTGACCTCGTTCTATGAAACAGCCGACGGCGGACCGAATCTGCACCTCCGCCTGCGGGTGGTCGCGAACCTCAGTGACCTGAGCACCGCCGATTTCTGGGCGCGAATGAAAGCCGAGAAGTGGGTGTGGAACTACGACGTCGACGGTAACGAGGTTCCAGTGGAACAACTGCCGTCGGGAGTCGGCCTCGCCAAGTTCCAGAACGACAAGTACCGCAGCCTGATGTACTTCGCCCGCGACATCGGCTTCACACCCGGAACCATCCCGTTCCAGGAATTCTATTGGGGTGCATGGGTTCGCGACTCGGCGGAAGTCGACATCAGCGGCTGGGACAGCAACAACCTGGCGAGCTACCTGAGCACCGTCGAGTCGGTCTCGCGCGCGCAGGTCGCGGCCCCGAAAGACAGTGTGATCGACAGTGGCCGGACCGCAGCGGAACTCGGCGCTCTGGACGCCTGGAACGACGGGAAGGCAGCCGGCAAGGGCGAGTTCGGGAAGCTCTCGGCACCGTACTCGGACGACAAGCCCGGCAAACTGGCCTACGCCTTGCAGTACAAGTTGGGACTGCCCCGGTAATTCCACGTCGCGTCAGTTCCACGTCGCGGTAGATCCAAGTCATGTCGCCGGGCCGGCGTCGTCACAGACCGGCCCGGCGGCGCGACCGCAACCGCAAGGCCACGAGGACGACGACAGCAAACACGACAGTCATGACGACGATCTTCTGCAGGATTTCGGCATACGCGTCGACCACGTGCCAGTTCTCGCCGAGCTGATATCCCGCGGTGACGAAAATGGTGTTCCAGATCAGGCTGCCGATCGTGGTGAGTACGAGGAACTTCACCATTCCCATCCGCTCGATTCCGGCGGGCAGGGAGATGAAGCTGCGAAACAGCGGGACCATGCGGCCCAGCAACACCGCCTTCGAGCCGTGCTTGGCGAACCACGCTTCCGTTCGGTCGAAGTCGCTGGCCTTGATCAGTGGGATCCGTGCCACCAGTGCTCGCGTGCGCTCGCGTCCGATGAGCGCACCGACCGCATAGACGATGACCGCGCCCAAGACCGAGCCGAGCGTGGTCCAGAAGAGAGCGGCACCGAAGGAGAACACTCCCTGACTGGCCGAGAACCCGGCAAGTGGGAGAACGAGTTCGCTCGGGATCGGCGGGAACAGATTGTCGGCACCGACGACAACGGCGGCACCGGGGCCGCCGAGCGCATCTATGACGCCGACCGCCCATCCGGCCAGCCCGTCGAGTTGCTCGGTTTCAGCAGTTGCGGCAATCAGCAAGTCGGACATATTCATTCCCCTGTTCGTTGGTGTTGCTTGTCAGGAAGGACGCTGAAAACGCTATGAACTTCCTGATTGCGGGACATCGAGGAATGCCGTCGAACATGCATGGGGCTGCCCCCGTGAAACCTTGCGGTTTTCCGCAGTATCAGCGGACACATACCCGGCTACGCTGCATGCGTGCTCGAAAACGACGGCGTCCATCCACCTGACCTGGCGGATCGCATTGCCGTCAGCTCACTTCTTCGGCAATGGTTCGGTGCGCTGGTCGGTGTTCTGCTCGGTAGCCTCACGGCGATCGCGGCCCTGCTGTTCTCGGTTGCGGCAGTACTCGCCCTCACTCTGGCGCGCATCCTCGGCCGCTGGGGAACGCCACTTCGGAGGGCAGTCGATGAGAGCACACTGGCGTTGTCCGAGTTGGAGATTCGTCGAATCACTCGCTTTCATGGCACGGTGCACACGGATGCGGCGACCCCTCGACGTTGCCGCTGGTATCTCGGGATGCGCTGGTCTATCGGACTACTCGGAATCGGCGTGGTCCTTCTTCTGATGCTCTGTCTCGTCGTGGCCGGCTCGATGATCTCGGCGTGGATCCTGAACGGCAGCTGGGGCCTGATCGAGAACTCCGACCGAGTCGACGGTGGACTCGTAGCGGTCGCAGCCTTGCCTGGGATCCTCTTGATCTTCGTCGCGGCCGTCGGCGTGGCCGGGGTGGGATCGCTGGATCGTTGGTTCGTCATCCAGGTACTGGGCCGGCAGTCGGATCGGTTGCTGCACCAGCGGGTTGCCGAACTGACGAGCAGCCGCGATCACGTTGTCGATGCCATCGACGACGAACGCCGCCGCATCGAGCGCGATCTGCACGACGGTGTACAGCAGCAATTGATTGCTCTGGGGATGCTCATCGGCCGGGCCCGCCGGGCCGACGAACCCGACAAGGTGCACGAGCTGCTCGCTCAAGCCCAGGCAACATCGCAGGGGGCGATCAGCGAGCTACGCGAGGTCGCCAACCGGGTGTACCCGATCGCGCTCGACAAGGACGGCCTGCGCGCAGCTGTCGAGACGATGGCCGAGCGCGCCAGTGTTCCCGTCCGACTCACCTACGAACTGACGGAGAGACTACGGCCCGCTGTGGAGGCGGTCCTCTATTTCGTCATCTCGGAGGCTGTGACCAACGCAGCCAAACACGCCTTCCCGAAACTGTTGGAGGTCAACGTCACTCACCAGAAGTTCGACCGCGCTCTCGCGACCATCACCGATGACGGTCCCGGCGGGGCCGATCCGTCCGGTACCGGCTTGTCCGGGCTGGCCCGCCGCGTCGCGGCCGTGGACGGCACCCTGACCGTGCACAGCCCGGACGGAGGCCCGACCGTCGTGATGGCGAGCGTCCCATGCGGGTGATCGTTGCCGAGGACTCGACGCTGCTGCGTGAGGGACTGGTTCGTCTGCTCGCCGAGGAAGGCCACGACGTGATCGCGTCCGTAGGTGACGCCGACGCGCTCCTGGCTGCCGTGGAACGGGACCGTCCGGACATCGTGGTTACCGACGTCCGGATGCCTCCCGATCACAGTGACGAGGGACTACGGGCAGCACTGACGATTCGCGATCGATGGCCCGAGGTGGCGGTTCTCGTGCTTTCCCAGTACGTCGAAAACCGTTACGCAGCAGAGCTGATCAGTGGATCCGGAGGCAAGGTCGGCTATCTGTTGAAAGACCGCGTCGCGCAGGTCGACGAGTTTCTGGACGCCCTCGACAGGGTGGCCGGCGGCGGGACTGCCTTCGACCCGGAAGTGGTGCGCCAGCTGCTGTCACGCACGACCCGATTGAATCCACTCGAACGACTTACTCCCCGAGAGCGCGATGTTCTCGAGCTGATGGCGCAAGGTCTCACCAACGCGCGGATCGCAGCCGATCTGTACATCTCGGTGAGCTCGGTCGAAAAACACATCAACGCTGTGTTCGACAAACTCGGATTGGCGAACTCCACCGGTATGAGCCGACGCGTCATGGCTGTGGTGGCCTACCTGCGAAGTTGATGTCGATCGGGGGTAGGCGTTGCAGAGCAAGTCTGGGGCTCATGACGTCCGGTACCCTGTCGCGTCATGAACCTGAAGCTGTGTGTGCTGCTGTGGGCGTCGGACGGACAAGAAGACGCACTCACCCGCTACGAGGACACGGTGCTGGACCTGATTCCAAAGTACGGCGGCGAAGTGGTGAGCAGGGTCCGCCGCGTCGACCCGGGCGACGGACCACTCGAGGTACAGGTCATCCACCTGCCGGACGATTCGGCCTTGAAAGCCTACTTGGAGGACCCCGAGCGGCTTGCACTCGCCGATGTCCATCGCCGGGCGGTGGCGAGAACCGAGATAATTCACGTGGAGACGCTCGTCTGATGGCTGCGCCGGGCCGGTGCGTCTACCAGCGATCGACGTGCAGAACCGTCTCGATCGGATCCCGCGGAGCGACCTTGAACGTCTCACCCGTGTAGTACGCCGTTGGAATGAGCGCACCCTGGTGGAATCCCTCGGGGATGCCGAGTAGCTCGGAGATCTCTGCTTCCTTCGCGAGATGGATTGTCGTCCAGGCCGTTCCGAGGCCACGAGCGCGTGCGGCCAAGGCGTAGTTCCACACCGCAGGTAGCAGCGAACCCCACAGTCCCGCTTGGTTTCCTGCCGGAAGCGTCTTACCGGCCTGGATGCACGGAATCAGCAGCACCGGAACTTCACCCATGTGCTCGCCGAGCCATCCGGCACTGTCTCCGACGCGCTTCTGCACCGATGCGCGTTCCGGATCGTCGGCGAACAAGGCCGATGCGGAATGCTTCGATGCCTGATACTCGGCGAACAGTTCTCCGTAGATCGCACCGATGCGGGCACGAAGATCAGGATCGGTGACGACGATCCACTGCCACCCCTGCTTGTTCGAGCCGGACGGTGCCTGCAGCGCGATCTCCAGACATTCCTTGATCAGCTCCATCGGCACCGGCCGCGTCAGGTCCAGGCGCTTGCGGACGGTGCGCGTCGTGGTCAGCAGTTCGTCGGGAGTCAGATCGACAATCGGAAAGGAAGTCACCTCTCGATCATGCACCATGCGGTCACCTCTGGGCCCGATCGACCAGTTCCTCGTTCGCAGCGTCCCACTGCGCGGCCATGGACCTGCCCCCGTGCCCGTCACCCTCGTCGACGACGAGTGTCGATCCGGGCCACTTCCGGTGCAGACGCCACGCAGTGAGGGCGGGTCCGGATACGTCGAGTCGGCCGTGGATCAGGACGCCCGGGACATCACGTAGACCGCCGGCACGATCGAGCAGAGGCGGATCGCAGAACCCGTCGTGCGACCAGTAATGCGTGGCCAGCCGCACGAAGGCCAGGCGGAACCGGTCATCCTCCCACCTGGGATCGCGTCGGATACCGCCGGTGCCGATCGAAATGTGGACGTCTTCCCACAATGCCCATTCTCGGGATGCGCTGTCGCGCAGTGCAAGGTCGGATGAATTCAACAGACGGTCGTAGGCGTCGACGATTCGACCGTGCCCGCGGCGATAGCCGACGCCGGCCTGCTCGGCGAACGTGGCGAAACGATCCCACGCCTCGGGGAAGATCGCGCCGACGCCCTCGGTGATCCAGTCGACCTCCGCGCGGCTGGTCGTAGTGACGGCGCACAAGACAATGCCGAGGACACGCGTCGGATGCGCAAGGGCGTAGGCGACGGCGAGGGTGGATCCCCAGGACGCGCCGTTGACGATCCAGGCGTCGATGCCGAGGTGCTCACGCAGGGCTTCTATATCGGCGATCAGGTGCGCAGTGGTGTTGGTAGCCAACGACGTCGAGGGATCCGACGCATGCGGAGTGGACCGTCCGCACCCGCGCTGCTCGAATCCGACTGCACGAACACGGGACAGGTCGAAGTGTCGACGAAACTGACTGGCGTTCAGAGTTCCGCCTGGTCCGCCGTGCAGGTATACCGCCGGGACTCCGTCCGAAGGACCCCATTGCTCCCAATAGATTCGCTGCCCATCCCCTACATCCAACATCCCGTGCAGTGTCGGACGGTCGTGGTCGAGTGTCATGCCGCCATCACATCACTGGATGACCGGCAGCATCGGCCGAATCGCCGCCCATGCGGTTGCGTCGATCCACGAGGGGTTGGACTGCTGCGGCGATCGGAACACCTCGAGCATCGACAGTTCCTCGACGCACTGAATGTCCGACGCGAGAATCGGCGCGTCGAACAGAGCGATGTTCGTCGGGACCTTCCACTGCGGACCGGGGACCGGGGTGCCGGTCAATCGACCCGCACCCCAGATCCCGCGTCGCGGATGGCTACTGACCCAGAACAGAACGGGTTGCCCGGGTGCCATCAGGCGCGTTCGATAATTGTCGGCGACGCACCAGTTCTCGTGCGCACGTCTGGCTTCGACCATCGGTGCGAGATCGGTCTTGTGCGGATTGCACTTGATGACCCACGCACCGAGCGTCTGGTTCGTTATCGCGCGTGTCGTCACACTCGCCATCGTAGTGACGAACTAGGCCACCGCGTCGTTGCCCTGAGCAGCCGAGACCACCAGGTTGTTCGCGGTGAGCCCGCTTCCGTTCTTCACCGCGTCGATCCACTGATCCGTCGTTGCTACTGCTGCGAAGTTCGACTGATAGAGCACCATCAAAGCCTTGTGCAGCTGCTCGGCCGAGACAGTGCCCGCCTCGTTGGAGAGGTTGATTGCACCGGTAGCGTCCGACAGAATTTCGACGGTCAGATCCAGCGCCTCGGCGTCGGCGCTGGAGGCGAGGTCGCAGTTGTTGGTCATGTAACCGACGATCGTGACTGTGTCGATATTGTTGTTCTGCAACCACTTCGCGACGCCGGTTCCTGCGAACACGCTGCTGTACTTTTTCTCCACCCGCACGAACGAGGGTTGTACGACGGCCTGAATCTCGGGGTGCAGCTCGTACGTCGGGGTTCCCTTGACGAAAGCGGGCGAACCTTCGGGCATCTCGTGCTGCACGATCGCGACCGGAACATCCTGCGCCACAGCAGCTTCGATGGAAAGAACAATGTTGGCCAACGACTCGTCGCGAGGCGGGTACTGGATCTTCAGCACTCCCTCGAAGTATTCCTGCTGGACATCGATGACGATGAGGGCTCTACGCGGTGCAGTCATGGGCATTCTCCTTCAAGTGGCGTTCTCGGTCGAGACTCATACTTCGGCACCGACCTTGCATTCACGAGTGGCACGGATGCATACTTTCGATTGATTTGCGCCAACATTGGAGATCGGAGCCGGCCATGCGAATAGCGCTCTATGTGTTCGACGGCATCACGATGTTTCACCTCGCCGCGCCGTTGATGGTGTTCGGCGAGGTGACCCGACTCGGACTCGCCGCGGACTGGGAGACGCGAGTGTGGTCCGACGAACCAGGCACAATCCGCACCCAGGAGGGGTTTCCGATCGGTGAGATCGCGGGTCCCAACACTGTCGACTGGGCCGATATCGTCATCGTGACGTCGTGGCCGGAGTCGTTGCCCCACATAGATACTGACTTCTCGAAGGCACTCCGCGGAGCACATACCCGAGGCGCAGAGATCGCGGGTCTGTGTCTCGGTTCGTTCGCCGTCGCAGATACCGGATTGCTGGCCGGCCGCCCCGCCGTCACGCACTGGACCAAGATGACGGAACTGCGGGAGCGAAACGCACACGCCGGCGTCGACGAGTCGGTTCTCTACATCGACCACGGAGACGTGATGACCTCCGCGGGAACCGCGTCGTCGATCGATTCCTGCCTCCACATCGTGCGCAAGCACCTCGGTTCGGCTGCGGCGACGCGGGTGGCGCGCAGCCTGGTGGTCGCACCCCATCGCGACGGTGGTCAGGCGCAGTACATCGAACGTCCGGTCATCGAGGCATCGGGAGATACTGCGATCGCCGACGTGCTGAGCTGGGCACTCGAGCGACTCGACGAGCCCTTGCCCATCGAGCGACTGGCCGAACACGCGCGCATGAGCCGACGCAGCTTCATCCGCCAGTTTCAGCTCGAGACAGGGTCCACCCCGGCTCGCTGGGTGCTGGACAAACGTCTCGAGGAAGCTCGAAGCCTGCTCGAAACGACCGATCGCAGTATCGAGAACATCGCTGCTCTGTGCGGATTCGGCAGCGCTGTCACTCTGCGTCAGAACTTCCGCTCGGCATTCGCGGTGACACCGACGGCATATCGACGGCAATTCGCCGTCGGTTGTGCGCCCACAGGTGCGGTCGACAGGCAAGGATGAGCGACGTGATCCTGTGGATAGTTGCCGGAGTAGAGCTCGCCGCCATCATTGCACTCGGCGTGGTCTTGATCGTCTCGCGCCGACAATTGAAGCACACGCGCCGAGCACTCGACCGCGCTCTCGAATCGCAGCAACGTCGAAAACGACGCGGCTTGGTGCCCTTTGCGATCAGAACTGCCTTCCACACCACGGACCTACTCATCAACAAGGGCTTCAGCGCAACAGTGCGCAACTCCGTCGAGGATCTCGCCGGCTGGGCCAAGGTGGAACGCCCCGACCTGGCACGCATGACCGCAGACGGCGACATCGTGGTGATGTTCTCCGACATCGAGGGGTCGACCGCACGCAACGAGGAACTGGGTGATCGCGGCTGGGTGAAGCTGCTCGAAAAGCACAACAAACTGATCTGTAAGCACGTCGCAGATCACGGAGGACATGTGGTGAAGAGTCAGGGCGACGGCTACATGATCGCCTTCTCCGACCCGGCCGAGGCCGTGCGCTGCGGGGTGGAAGTCCAAGAGGCCCTGCTGAAGAACCCAGATAGGTGGGACCGCATCCGCGTGCGCATGGGCGTGCACGTCGGCAGCTCGGTGCGGCGAGGCGACGACCTGTTCGGTCTCAACGTCGCCATGGCAGCACGCGTCGCAGGACAGGCCGACGGCGGCGAAATTCTCGTCAGCGAACCGGTGCGCAACGCCATCAGCACGGCGCATGATCTGAACCTCGGTACGCCACGAGACGTCGAACTCAAGGGAATGAGCGGAAGTTTCCAGTTGTATCCGGTGGCGTTGCCCGTGCTGCCGGCTGCCGAGGTCACTTAAGGAATGAATGGTCCATTCAGTACGTCTGAGCGCGTGAAAGTCGCATTGACCCCAAACCGGGGTGGGCGGTCAACCCGAGTGTTGTTGCACCCCAATACGAATGAATGGTCCATTCACAACGTCTGAGCGCGTGAATGGACCATTCATTCCATGAAGGGGTGAGCCAGAAAGAACTACTGCTTTGCCGACTCCAGAGCGTCGTTGAACGTCTTCGACGGACGCATCACGGCAGCGGTGGCTTCGGGGTCCGGGTAGTAGTAGCCGCCGATGTCGACTGCCTTGCCCTGGACCTCGTTGAGCTCGGCGACAATTTTCTCTTCGTTGTCTGCCAACGTCTTCGCCAGTGCGCCGAAGTGCTTGGCCAGTTCGGCGTCCTCGGTCTGCTCGGCGAGTTCCTGCGCCCAGTACAGCGCGAGGTAGAACTGGCTGCCACGGTTGTCGAGTTCACCGGTCGAACGCGACGGGCCCTTGCTGTTCTCGAGCAGCTTGCCGGTGGCGGAGTCGAGTGCCTTGGCGAGGATGGTCGCCTTGACGTCGCCGGTCTTGGTGCCGAGGTCTTCGAGGCTGACTGCCAGAGCCAGGAATTCACCTAGCGAATCCCAGCGCAGGTGGTTCTCCTCGATGAGCTGCTTGACGTGCTTGGGAGCCGATCCGCCTGCGCCCGTCTCGTACAGTCCGCCGCCTGCCATCAGAGGAACGATGGAGAGCATCTTGGCACTGGTGCCGAGTTCGAGGATCGGGAACAGGTCGGTGAGGTAGTCACGCAGGATGTTGCCGGTGGCCGAGATGGTGTCGAGTCCGCGGACCAGACGCTCCATCGTGTACCGGATCGCGCGAACCTGCGACATGATCTGGATGTCGAGGCCCTCGGTGTCGTGATCCTTCAGGTACTTGCGCACCTTGCCGATGAGCTCGTTCTCGTGCGGGCGGTACGGGTCGAGCCAGAAGACGACCGGCATGCCGGATTCACGCGCGCGCGTCACGGCGAGCTTGACCCAGTCCTGGATCGGGGCATCCTTGACGATGCAAAGACGCCAGATGTCGCCCTCTTCGACGGTCTGCGTCAGCAGCACCTCGCCGGTGGCCTTGTCGGTGATGTTCGCGACGCCTGCCTTCGGTACCTCGAAGGTCTTGTCGTGCGAGCCGTACTCCTCTGCCTTCTGCGCCATCAAGCCGACGTTGGGAACGGTGCCCATCGTCGTCGGATCGAACTGGCCATTGGTCTTGCAGAAGTTCACCATCTCCTGGTAGATCCGGGAGAAGGTCGACTCGGGGTTCACGGCCTTGGTGTCCTTGGGACGCCCGTCCGCTCCCCACATCTTGCCGCCGGCGCGGATCATCGCGGGCATGGATGCGTCGACGATGACGTCGCTGGGCGAGTGGAAGTTCGAGATGCCGCGAGCGGAGTCGACCATCGCGAGCTCCGGACGGGTCTCGTGACACTTGTGCAGATCTTCGATGATCTCGTCACGCTTGGACGCCGGCAGCGTCTCGATCTTGGTGTACAGGTCCGAGAGGCCGTTGTTGACGTTGACGCCGAGCTCTTCGAAGATCTCGTTGTGCTTGGCGAACGCGTCCTTGTAGAACACGCGAACGGCATGGCCGAAGACGATCGGGTGCGAAACCCGCATCATCGTCGCCTTGACGTGCAGCGATAGCATGACGCCGGTCTCGTAGGCATCCTGCATCTCGGCCTCGTAGAAATCGAGAAGCGCTTTCTTGCTCATGAACATCGAGTCGATGACGTCACCGTCGGTGAGCGAGACCTTCTCCTTGAGCACGATCGGCTCGCCATCGGCGGGCAGCAGCTCCATCTTGACCTCGCGGTCGCCGTCGACCACGGTCGACTTCTCTCCGTGGTAGAAATCGCCCTCGCGCATGTGCGCGACGTGGGTGCGCGACGCCATCGACCACTCGGTCATGCTGTGCGGGTGCTTGCGCGCGAATTCCTTGACGGCCTTCGGCGCGCGGCGATCCGAGTTACCTTCACGCAGAACAGGATTGACCGCGCTGCCGAGGCACTTGGTGTACCGGTCGCGGATCTCGCGCTCTTCGTCGGTCTTCGGGTTGCCGGGGAAGTCGGGGATCGCGTAGCCCTTGTCCTGCAGCTCCTTGACGGCAGCGAGCAACTGCGGCACCGAAGCGCTGATGTTCGGCAGCTTGATGATGTTGGTTTCGGGCAGCTGTGTCAGCTTGCCCAGCTCGGCGAGGTTGTCGGTCACTCGCTGGTCTTCGTTGAGGTAATCGGGGAACTCGGCGAGGATGCGGTTGGCAACGGAGATGTCACTCGACTCGACGTTGATCTCGGCCGCGCTGGCGAAAGAACGTATGACCGGCAGAAACGCGTGAGTCGCCAACATGGGCGCCTCGTCGGTCAGGGTGTAAATGATGGTCGGCTTCTTCGCTGTCATGTTTCGCCTTTGCCTCAGTTTCAACGTCGTCTTTTGGATGCGTCCAACCTCGACTTTAATCTTCGAATCTGCTGCTGTGCGGGGCAGTGGGGTATCACTCCATCCACGCGCCAAAGTTACCGACCAGTAGCAGTTCCGCAGGTCGGCAGACCCACCTCTCCAGGCCCGGATCGACTGGCATGGCGCACCGGTACAAAAAGATGGCCGATTTTTACAATCGAGACACCGCACTGCGGGGGCAACATGGAGCGCACACCCCCACGACCGCCCCCGCAAGCCGAGCGCACGCAAATCCACGAGAAAGAATTCCTCCGACAACAGGCTCGGCAAAACAGGCCCTTGCACCGATCGAAACCGACTTTCCGTAACCCGATTATCCGGGATGCACATTCCCGATAGAACGCCGCACATCTGCCGAAAAACACGAGCAGGGTGCGGCTTTCGCATGCCTTTTTCACGAAAGTCAGTCTCAATGCTGGCATACCAATCATGTTGCATCACAAGATATTCGGTGATTCTTTCCGCCTCACTGCCCACTGCAAGTACCGGTGAGGTGATGGAAACGCAACCGATTCCGCGTTTAATGGATGCGACACAAGCGCTGTTTACATTTCTCTCCATGACACGCAATCGAATGATCTTCAACGCATTCCAGATGAATACCGTCTCGCACACCTATCACGGTCTGTGGCGCAATCCGAAAACCACCCAGGTGCACTTCGACACCCTCGATACGTGGGTCGACCTCGCCAAGACGCTCGAACGCGGCAAGTACGACGCCCTGTTCCTGGCGGACGTCGTCGGGATCGATCCCGCGTACGAGGGCAAGTGGAACGCGTACATCGAGGAGGGGCTGCACATGCCCTGCCACGACCCGGCTGCTCTCTGCGCTGCTCTCATCGGGGCAACCGACAACCTCGGACTGACGTTCACCAGCTCGATCCTCACCGAGCACCCCTTCAGCTTCGCTCGCAAGATGTCCACGATGGATCACCTGAGCAAGGGGCGAATCGGGTGGAACATCGTCACCAGCGCCACCCACTCGGCCGCGCAGAACTTCGGTTTCGACAAGATCGTCGAGCACGACGAACGATACCGCTGGGCCGACGAGTACATGAAGGTCGTCTACAAGCTGTGGGAAGGATCGTGGGACGACGGCGCGGTGCTCGCCGATCGTGAAGCCGGTGTCTACGCCGATGCCGACAAGATCCACCGGATCTACCACCAGGGCGAGCGTTACAAGGTCCTCGGCCCACACATGGCGTCCCCGTCCCCGCAGCGCACACCGGTCATGTATCAAGCCGGATCGTCGAAAGTGGGACGTGAGTTCGCATCTCGTCATGCCGAGGCCACGTTCGTCGTGTATCCGACGATCGAGGGAGCTCGAAAGGGAATCGCCGAGCAGCGCAAGGAAACGGTGGCCGCCGGCCGAAACGCAGGCGACCTCAAGTTCATCCAGGGCTTCTCCTTCGTCGTGGGATCCACCGAGGAAGAGGCGTGGCGCAAGTCCGCCGAGATCGACGAGGACATCAGCTATCGAGGCCTGGCCGCACACATCGGCCGCGATATGGGCATCGACGTGTCCGGCCTGGACCCGGACATGCCGATCGAGCAGACCTCCATGTCCGGAGTGCAGGGGTACGCCCGCATGTTCGAGGACTCCAACAACGGACAGAAGGCCAAGGTCTCCGATCTCGTCGGGGCCCTCTCCTACGCCAGTCGCATGGTGGGCACCCCCGAGCAGATCGCGGATCAGCTCGAGCAGTGGCAGGACGCGGGCGTGGACGGCGTCAACCAGATCATCCAGTACTTCCCACAGTCGGCGGAGGACTTCGTCGACTATGTCATCCCGGTGCTGCAGGAACGTGGACTCGCGCAGAAGGAATACGGATCCGGCACGTTGCGCGAACGCATGTTCCCGGAGATCGGCCCTCAGCTCCCCGATCGGCACGCAGCCGCCAAGTACCGAGGAGCCTTTGTGCGCGACGCCGAGGTCAGTGGCACGGGCGGAACACACGTCGACTGGGTCACCGCGGGCGTCTGACACGTCGCCGCAGCTCTCACACATCGCTCTCCTCCGGACGGGGGATGGCCGCACTCGGCGGCCATCCCCCGCTCGACCACCCCCAAGCACTCAGAACGGCGGTCACACATGACCCGGATGGCAACACCACCCTCACCCTCACTCTCGCTCGTCGACGTCTCCGACGACGCGAGCCTGCTTCGAAAAACCTTCGCACTGTTTCCGTCGGGCATCGTCATGCTGTCGGCCGTCGTCGACGACGTGCCCGTCGGTCTTGTGGCCTCCTCCTTTCAGGTAGGGATCTCCGCCGACCCACCCCTCGTGCTGTTCGCCGTGCAGCACACCTCGACCACCTGGCCGAAGCTGCGCAGATCGCCGCGCCTCGGGGTGTCGGTGCTCAGTGGACTCCACCGATCCTCGGTCGGTCAGCTGTCCTCGAAGTCCGGAGATCGATTCGACGGGATCGACTCGTTCACCTCCGATGCCCAAGCGCATTTCATCGGCGGTGCCGCAGCACACCTCGAATGCAGCATCCACAGCGAGATTCGAGCCGGCGACCACGACGTCGTGCTGATGGAGGTGCACCGCATGGGCAGCGACCCGAGCACCGAACCCCTCGTATGGCACGGATCCACCCTGCGGTCCCTGACCCCACCCGAACCCACTCACTGACCTCGACGCGAACGGACCCCTCATGCTCACCACGAATATGGCTGTCGCACTGTCTCTCACACCGACCGACCAGTCGAATCCACGGTGGCTGACCGACCCACCGGTCACCGAGACCGTTCACATCCGGGCAGATGACCTCGCCACGGCCCAGCTCGCCCGAGCCCGCCTGCGTGCAGCGCACAACGACCGTGAGCACCGGACAGATGCGCCGTCGGTCGTTCTCGACGTCGCGGTTCACATAGCGCACGACGCGAGAACAGCGCGCACTGAACTGGCCGAAGCACGAGTCCAGGCCCCCAGGACCGTCTGTTACATCGGCACACCGTCGGGTCTGGCCGGACTCATCGCCGACATCGAGGCAGCACACGTCGCAGACGGGGTGACGATCGTTCCCCTGCTCGACACTCATCGCGCCGAACTCGAATGCTCCCTCCTCGACGAGGTCCTGCCGATGCTGCACACCAGGGCAGCCCACTGCGAATCGACGTACCGCAGAACGGCCTGACGCGCGACGACCGCCACGGTCGAGGTTGTTACGCCGGGGAAATACAGCTGTCGATCAGGCGATCTATCGTCGGTTCCAGTGGACATGCCGACACCACGGGAGGAGGGCCATCGTGCCGTACTGGTCCACGTCCGGGCTGAGCCCCCAGGAGCAGGTGAGCTACTGGGGTGACGTGGTGTGCGAGGCCTTCACACCGTTGGCTCCCCATCGAGGCCGCTCGCAACGAGACCGCAGCTCCGTTCCCGACGGTGTCCCGGGTTGGGTCGACTCTCAGGAACTGGCGGTGGTCAACTGCGCCGAGATCTCCTCGGTCACCCAGGTCCTCAAACACGGTCGACGTGAAGTCACGCGGACGCCGCTCGACGCAGTGTTCGTCAACCTCCAGCTGGAAGGAACATGCCTCGCGGAGCAGGACGAACGCCGCTCGCTGATCACGCCTGGTTCGATCACCGTTTTCGACACCACCCGCCCGTACCAGATGGAGTACCGCGAGACCGAGAGCAGAGAGATGTGGAAAGTGCTCTCGTTCCGAATCCCGCGGGAGCTGTGGAATCCCGACGCGGTGACGGGCACCAGCATCGACACCACGACGGGTGCGGGTGCACTGGTGGGATCGATGATGTCGGTTCTGTGGAAGGAGAGCTCGACGCTCGACCCCGGCGCACTCGCGACACTCGATCGATCGTTCGTCGACGTGCTGACCGCGGTGGCCGGATCGACGACGAACACACGCGAGTCGGAGACACGCGACAACGCCACCCGAATGATGCTGCGCCACTACATCCGCACCGCCCTACCGTCCGGCCGCGTCAGCGCCGACGCCGCAGCGCGCGAGGCCATGATCTCGACCCGCACGATGCACCGCCTACTGAACGCAGCAGGCACCACCTTCTCCGAATGCGTGCGCCACGAACGCATGAACGGCGCGATACGAGACATCCTCACCGCGGATCCCGCGGTCACCCTCGGCGAGATCGCTGCGCGGTGGGGCTTCCACGACAGCTCGCACCTGACGCGTACGTTCCGTCGTCAATTCGATTGCACACCTATGGAGTACCGGACGCGTCACCGCGGCGCCGGAACTCGGACCCCTTCCTGACCACCGTCGGAGCATCCGATTTGCCCGAATAGGAACAACGGGCCCCTCCCCGACCGTTGAACAGATCATGACGACCTACAAAACTGTCAATCCTGCCGACGGCACAACTGTCAAGGAATTCGAAACTCTCGACGCGGCCGGCGTCGAGCGCGCACTGGCCGACGCACACGCCGGTTTCCAGACGTGGCGCAAGACCTCACCGAAGCACCGCGCCGAAATCTTGCACAAGGTCGCCGACCTCTACACCGAGCGTTCCGACGAACTGGCCCGAACCATCTCGCTCGAAATGGGCAAGCCGCTCACCGAATCCCAGGGCGAGGTCGAGCTGTCCTCGAACATCTACCGCTACTACGCCGACAACGGCCCCGCGCTGCTCGAGGACGAGACGCTCGACGTGCCCGGCGCGGAAAACACTGTGCTGCAGCGCAAGCCGGTGGGTGCCCTCGTCGGCGTCATGCCGTGGAACTTCCCGTACTACCAGGTGGCCCGGTTCGCCGGCCCGAACCTGATGGTGGGCAATACGATTCTGCTCAAGCACGCACCGAATTGCCCGCAGTCGGCTTTGCTGATGGAGGAGATCTTCGAGCAGGCCGGACTCCCCCAGGACGCGTACATCAACATCTTCGCGACCAACGACCAGATCGCCGACATGATCGCCGACCCACGCGTGCAGGGGGTTTCGCTCACCGGTAGCGAGCGGGCCGGCACCTCGGTCGCCGAAACCGCAGGACGCAACCTCAAGAAGGTCGTGCTCGAGCTCGGCGGCTCGGACGTGTTCATCATGCTCGACTCCGACGACATGGACGCCACGGTCGAGTCCGCAACCCGGGCGCGGCTGTCCAACGCAGGCCAGGCCTGCAACGCCGCCAAGCGCATCCTCGTCGCCGAGGAGTACTACGACGACTTCGTCACCAAGCTCACCGCC
This sequence comes from Rhodococcus sp. WWJCD1, assembly GCF_002258735.1. Taxonomy (NCBI): domain Bacteria; kingdom Bacillati; phylum Actinomycetota; class Actinomycetes; order Mycobacteriales; family Nocardiaceae; genus Rhodococcus; species Rhodococcus sp. WWJCD1. The sequence goes on along the minus strand of NZ_NOXY01000024.1, from coordinate 35,386 downwards.
TCGTTCGAGGCAGTGCAGACCGGTGACCCGTTGGACGCGAACACCACCCTCGGCCCGCTGTCGTCGCAGACCGCCGCCGACACGTTGATCGAGCAGATCGACGACGCCGTCGCCAAGGGCGCAACACTGCTCACCGGTGGCAAGAAGATCGACGGGCCGGGTGCATTTGTCCAGCCGACGCTGCTCACCGACGTCACCCCGGACATGCGTGCGTACAGCGAAGAGCTGTTCGGACCGGCAGCGGTAATCTACAAGGTCGAAAGCCCGCAGCAGGCAATCGAACTGGCGAACTCCTCTGCCTACGGCCTGAGCGGCTCGGTGTGGAGCGCAGACCTGGACAAGGCTCGCGACGTCGCCGAGCAACTCGAAGTCGGCATGGCCTTCGTCAACGAACACGGCACCACACTGCCCGGCCTGCCGTTCGGCGGCGTCAAGCGCTCCGGCGTCGGCCGCGAACTGGGACCGTGGGGCATGGACGAGTTCGTGAACAAGAAGCTCGTCAGAGTTTCAGCGAAATAGATCTGTTGACATGGCTCCCCGGGCAGTTGTCCGGGGAGCCATGTCATGCCGCGGTCATACTGTTCCGATGATCGTCGAACATGCTCTGTTGCACGTCGTCCCCGCGCGAACCGTCGAATTCGAGGCCGCCTTCGCCGACGCGAAATCGATCATCTCCTCGATGCCGGGGTTCGTGAATCTGACACTGTCCAAAGGCATCGAGCAGCCCGATGTCTATCTACTGCTGGTGGAATGGGAACGCCTCGAAGACCACACCGAGGGCTTTCGACAGTCCGACCGGTATCAGGAGTGGAAGACCCTGTTGCATCACTTCTACGAGCCGTTTCCCGTCGTCGAGCATTTCGAACCGATATCGAAGGCCTAAGAGATAGGTTCGAGTCTCGTCCCCATCGCCGCTCCGAGGAGATTTTCGTGGCCAACGCTTCGTCGTTCGTATCCAAGCAGGACGACATCGAGATCAGCACCTACACCTGGACCACGTCCGTCGATCCGGCTCGCGGCGTCGTACAGATCGCGCACGGACTCGCCGAACACGGCAGCCGCTACGCCCGCTTCGCCGCCGCGCTGAACGACGCCGGATTTCACGTCGTCGCGTCCGATCATCGCGGCCACGGAGAGTCGATCGTCGACACACCGGGCAACTTCGGGGCTGCCGCGTTCGCCGGGTTGTGGGCCGACATCGAGCAACTCGGCGAATCGTTGCTGAACGAGTACCCGGACCTGCCACTGTTCCTGTTCGCTCACTCGATGGGTTCGTTTGCCGCGCAGCATGTTCTGATCGAGCGATCGGATCTGTACGAGGGTGTGGTGTTGTCGGGATCGACCACGCTGGACGTTCTCGCCGCCGGAATGGCCGACGCCCCCGCCGGGGACCTGAGCGTGTTCAACGCCGCCTTCGAGCACCGCACCGGATACGAGTGGCTCTCTCGCGACGAGGCCGAAGTGGACGCCTATGTCTCCGACCCGCTGTGCGGCTTCGACCTCCCCGAGTCGACGGTCCCTGCCTTGTTCGGTGAGGCCGAGAAGCTCGCCGATCCACACAACCTCGAGCAGATCCGCTCCGACCTGCCACTCCTGATCACGTCGGGAACCGACGATCCGCTCGCGGGCGGAGGTCAGATGATCGAAACCCTTGCTGCCCGATACCGCGAGGCCGGCATGAGCGACGTGACCGTCACTCTGTACCCCGGTGCCCGCCACGAAATTCTCAACGAAACCAACCGCGACGAGGTCACCGCGAACATCGTCGGCTGGCTCACCGACCGCGCCGGATAGACCTACCGCTTTCGCAGCTGCACGGGCTGCCCGTCCTCGGGAAAGGGCAGGGACGTGAAGTTCAGTGGCGCAACGTAATCGGGATCGACCGACCAGTCGAACCGCAGCAGCAGGTGATGCATGATCGTCTTGATCTCCGCGCCGGCGAAGAACATCCCGATGCACTTGTGCACACCGCCGCCGAACGGCTCCCACGCATAGCGATGAACCTTGTCCTCACGACGGTCGTCGGCGAATCGGCCGGGGTCGAACTCCTCGGGGTTGGGCCAGTACTGCGCCATGTGGTGCGTGAAGTGCGGGGCGACCGACGCATACGTCCCCGCGGGGACGAACTTGCCCTGCACCTCGGTGTCCTTGATTGCGCGGCGGGCGACCACCGGGGTCGGCGACACCAAACGCAAGCATTCCTTCATGACCAGATCGACGCTGGGCAGTTCGTCGAGCTGCGCCAGCGTCGGCGCATCGGTGCCCAGCGACTCGGACTCGGCACGGCACTTGTTCTGCCACTCCGGATGCTGGCCGAGGTATTGCATCATCGTCGAGAGCGTGATCGTGGACGTGTCGTGCGCAGCCATGAGCAGGAAGATCATGTGGTCGATCACTTCGTCGTCCGAGAAACGCTCGCCGTTGTCCCCTTCGATGTGGCACAGAACCGAGAAGAGGTCGTCGGTTTCCTGTGTGCGCCTGGCCGGTAGGTAGCGGCGGAAGAAGTCGTCGAGCACAGCCCGGCCGTCCAGCCCCCGCTTCCAGCGGGTACCCGGAACCCGATAGCGCACGATCGAGGTCGCGGCCTGGACACACGCCACGAGACTGGCGTTGAGTTCTGCGATGTCGGCATCGGTACTGTCCTCGGCCCCGCCCATGAAGATGGATGTTGCGACCTCGAGCGTCAGCGCTTTGAGCGCCGGGTAGACCTGAAAGTCGCGTCCGCCCTGCCAGGCGTCCAATCCTGTTGCCGTGACGGGGTTCAACGCGTCGACGGATTTGGTGAGCCGATCGCGAGTGAACGCCTGCTGCATGATTCGGCGGTGCCGGAGATGCTCCTCGGAGTCGAGCAACATCAGGCCGCCGTGAAAGAACGGTCCGATCAGCAGAGACCATCCGTCACCGTTGACGAACGCCTTGTCCGCGTTCTGCAGCACCTGCTGGCACGCGTTCGGCCCCAGGACGGTGATCCACTTCTGGCCGGCCATCGTCAACCACGACACCTCGCCGTACTTCTCCCACCGACTACCCAACAGCTTGAGGGGGTCGCGGATGTACTCGAGGGTGTGACCGATTACCGGCAGACCGCCATCGCCGAACACCGGCTCGAGCGTTGAATCAACAGGTGGAGCAGCCAAAGCACGTGCCATTGTCGACCTCCATCCATCTGACAGAGCGGCCTGTCAGATGAGATGTAGTCTGCGTCACACGCGCTCCGTCTGTCAAGATCTATCCATGGCCTCCACCACGCGCCGCTACAACGGCATGAGCGCCGACGATCGCCTTGCCGACCGTCGGGCCCGTTTGCTCGATGCCGGGCTCGAGGTATTCGCGGCCGCCGGGGCCAAGGGTGCAACCATGACCGCCATCTGCGCGCACGCCAAGCTGACCGAACGCTATTTCTACGAAAACTTCAGCAGCAGAGACGATCTACTCGAACGAGTGGTGGATTCGATATCCGACGAGATCCGAGCCAAGGCGCTCGACGCGCTGCACTCCCCCGCGCCTACCGTCGAGGAACAGGTGCACAACGCCATCGCCGCGTTCGTCGGCGTGCTCACCGAGGACCCACGTAAGGGCCGCGTCGCGATGATCGAATCGCTGGCCGTCGACTCACTCCGGGCGTACCGACGAAAGTCCATGCGCGCCTTCGCCCATCTGGTTGCCGAACAATCACGCGAACTCTACGGTGAGCAGGCTTTTCCGCACCCGCAGTCGGAGATCAACGGCCTGCTGTTCATCGGCGGACTCGCCGAACTCGTGATTGCCTGGCTGAACGACGAAATAGACATCACCCCAGGCGACATCGTCGACGCCGCAACCCGGCAGTTCATCGCGACGGCGCACCGCTGAGGTGCCTTCGGCAGTGGTGTGATCAGGTGCCCGCTGAGGCACTCGAACGCACCACTGCGCCGAAGGCGCACTCCTACCGGTCGAAGTGTGCCTTCGAGATCTGGCCGTGCACGCCGACCGTCTTGTCGACCACCTGCGAGACGGTGAAGTTCGCGGCCGCGGAGAGGTACGCGTACGCCGTCGCGCGGTCCATGCCGAGATCCGTCTCGAGGAAATCCAAAGCGTTGACCACGGCGCGACGCATGGCGGCGTTGAGGTCCGAACTCTGGCCTCCGACGGCACCGTCCGGATCGGACAGGCCGATCGGGATCCACGAATCCTCGTTCTCGGCAAAGGGATACGAGTACGCGACGGACGGTGCGTCTCCACTGCCCGCCTTGCAGACGGTCAGACGGAAGGTGCCGCGCAGCGACCCCTCCATCGCGGTGAGCGCCACCTCGCCGTCGCCCATCGCCATGTGTGGATCACCGACGTAGAACAACGCGCCCTCGGCGAACACGGGGAGATAGAACGTCGATCCGACGCCGAGCAGACCGACATCGATGTTGCCGCCGCCGAGCGTCGGGGGAATCGAATTGGCGTTCGGTGACGTCAGACCCGGGTCACTGGCGAACGCAACGCCCATCATGCCCATGAACGGTCGCAGTGGAAAGCGCACGGCCGCATCGCCGTACCGCATCACGCCCTGCCCGTCCTCGACCGCGGTGAACGTGGACACGTTGCCGTACTGCGTCGGGTCACCCGACTTTCTGCCATCGCTTCCGATCGGCGGCATGACCTCGTCCAGGCTGATACCTGCAGGTGCCTCACCGGACGCGGTGACCGCCAGAGATCCCTTGCCGTGCCTGCTCGACACCACGCCATACGGGACACGGGGAATCGCCTCGAGCGTCTCGATCTTGAGCACGTCGCCGCGCTGCGCACCCTCGACGAACACCGGGCCCGTCACCACGTGCGGTCCGTCGACGTCGAAGTTGCGTACCGTCCGGTCGTACCCGCCGGCAATGTCGATCGCGTCCTGCAGCACATCGGACTCGGAAACACCTTTGCCGCCGAAGAATTCGACGGGGTCGCGGCCCTGGTCTTCGAGGATCCCCTCATGGCTGAGCGCGTCGATGGTCACCGTTTCACCGGACTTCATCTGCAGCACCGATTCGGACTCGACCGTCGGGACGTAGCCCCACAGGACCTTGTCGACCTCCGAGCTCAGGTAGTGATCGCCGGAGATGTCGCCGGCTCCGGGCTGAAGAATGCCGACCGGTGCCGGTGCCGACGAACTCGCGGCGGAGGTGCTCGTCGACGAGGTCGAACACGCTGCCGTGCCGGCAATTCCGACGCCCGCGCCCAAGGCGGCGACCGCCTGGATGAATCCGCGACGACCGATCCCCTTGGTGATCGTCTCCGCTGCCTGCTCCGCCATCGACCGCGCCATGGTGCCTCCTGAATTGTCCGAATCTCGAACGTAGATCAGGGGTGTTTCTCGGCAGTTACGAACGCGCGTCGCCCCAATTGCTCAGCTGGGGTCGCTGCCCCCGATTGCCGACCACCAGAGCGCGGTGACTGCAGCCAGCAGAGTGACTGCGAGGAACTGAGCGAATCCTCCCCCGTCGACGATCAGCCACAGCAGGCCGATGATCGGGCCGGCCACCGCGGCGGGGGCGTCGAGCATGATTCGGCGGCGCAGCGATCCGAATCTCTCACTGCGCGTGCGTAGATCGGACTCGTTGAGACGAGGGGCATCGAGGGGTGTTCCGGGAGGTAACGAGGTGCGACGACGCCCCGACGGCAGCGCAACTATCCCCGGTTCGACGACAAAGGCGCGGCGTCCGAGGATCGACCTGCTCGCGTGCGCGCCAGCGTCCGGGATGATCGCCAGCAGCCCGGTGTGAAAGTAGATCGGGTACCAGGCCCGCCCTTTGTTCTCGTGGACCTCCAGGTAACCGCGCGACCGCATGCGGTGTTGAAACCGAACTCGCCGCACGGTGGTTCGTACAGGCCCGGACTTGGCTGACCGGCGGGCGAGTACGGCGCACGCCATCGACCAACCCGTCCAGACGAGGACGACGAACGCAACGAACACACTCAGTGGAGCTATGACGACAACGGTCGATGCCGCGACAACCAGACTGATTGCCGCGACACCGACCGGATAGCCGAGCCCGTTCTTTATTTCAGGAACCCGACCTTCGACATGTCGATGTCTCCGAATCCTGGAGCACCGAAGTTGGCGAGATTGGACTTCGTCGCGTACGTCGACGGACGCTGGAACATTGTCAGACTGTGCCCCTCCGCCCAGATCGCCTTGTCCGCCTCGTTGTAGTCGGCGATACGTGCATCGTCGTCGAGCTCGCCGGCCGCCTTGTCGAGCAAACCGTTGATCTCCTCGGATCCGACCTGGCCGTAGTTCTGCAACGTACTGCCGGGCGTCAAACGGAAGATGCCGTCACTGCTGGAGGTGTACGGCGTTCCCTCCCAAGTGAAGTGGGTGACATCGAAGGCACCCACCAAGATGTACTTCTCGAAGAAGTCGTCCGACGGCACCGCATCGATGATGAGGTTGGCACCGACGGCCTTGAGGTTCTGCTGGATGATCTGTGCTTCCTGCGTCGCATTGGGAGTATCGGCCGGAATGATGTCGTGCAGATCGAGCTGTTGGCCGTCCTTGGACCGGAAGTCACCGTTCATCGTCCAGCCCGCAGCGTCGAGCTCGGACTTCGCCTTCTCGGGATCGAACGTGATGTCTCCGTTGTTGGCCTGGTAACCCTTCTGGCCGTCGACGTAGATGTGGCTGTTCAGCACCGTCGGACTGGAGGTGATCTGGCCGAGCTGGGAGGTAGCCAGGTAGTCGCGGTCGATCGCCTTCATCAGAGCCAGCCTTACCGCCTTGTCCGAGGTGATGCGTCCGGACGCGCCGTTGAAATCGAAGTGGCGGTACTGCGGACCCAGGCTCTGCCGCAAGTCGACGTTCGGGATACCCCGGGCCACCTTGAATGCATCAGCACTGCTGCCCAATTCGTAGTAGTCGAGCTCGCCGCTCTGCAGCGCTCCGACGGAGGCCGTCGAATCGAGTGGGAGGTAGGTGATGGTGTCGAGGACCGCTGGGTTCTCACCCCACCAATCCGGGTTCCTCTCGACGACGATGCGCTTTCCGCCGGGCTCGATGTTCCGAACGCGGAACGGCCCCGCGGTAGCGGGCATCGTGGTCACCGATCCGGTGTTGAACGCCTCGACGGTGTTCACCGACTCTGCAGGCATCAGGGGCACGAACAGCGAACGCCAGTCGCCGAATTTTTCGTTGAAGGTCAAGATGACCTGCTGGTCGTTCTCGCCCCGAACCACCGATTCGACCTTGTCGTAACCTGCGGTGGACGACGCCTCGTAGGCCGGGTCTTTGCCGCTGTTGGCCGTCCATGTAGCCACGAGGTCGGTGTAGTCCAGCGGCCGACCGGTGCTCCACTTGGCTTTCGGGTTGATGTTGTAGGTGACGACCTGTTTGCCGTCGACCTCCGATTCGGTGATGTCGGTGAAGTAGTCCGACGCAGTGGTCAGGCTCGCATCGGCCGCCGCGGTGAACGCTCTCGGCATCAATGCAAGGTAGTACCGTGCCGCATCGACTGTGGTGCCGTCGATTTGGTAGTAGTTGTAATTGGTCGGCACCTGCGAGAGGGGGAAGTTCATGTTCCCGCCCTGTTGCAGATCGCTGATCGGATGCGGATTGATCTGCGCTCCGCTCTCGAAGGACGCAGGCGCATCGGGGTTGGGCCCGGTATCGCCTGAGCTGCACCCCGCAACCAGTCCCACAGTGGTCACGGCCACCGCGATCGGGACCAGTGCCCGAAATAGCTTGGCTCTCATCAGTTCACCTTTCTCAGTGTGCCGTATCTTGCGGGTCAGATGGCGTCGGCCAGTTTTGCGGCCTCGGCGATTCGGGCTCGTTGGAGCACGGGATCGGGGATGGGGATGGCTTTCAGAAGTGCCCGTGTGTACGGGTCCTGGGGTGCGTCGAAGATCTGCGCCGTCGGGCCCTTCTCCACGAACACTCCGTTGCGCATCACGGCCACTTCGTCGGCGAGGTGACGCACCACCGACAGATCGTGCGAGACGAACAGATACGCCAGACCGAGCTCCTCCTGCAGATCCTGCAGGAGGTTCAGCACGCCCGCCTGGATCGACACGTCGAGCGCAGACACAGGCTCGTCGAGGACCAGGATCGACGGCTTCAACGCCAAAGCCCGTGCAATACCGACACGTTGACGCTGCCCGCCGGAGAACTGGGTGGGATACCGATCCGCGAGCTCGGGACGCATTCCGACGGTGTCCATCAGTTCCCGAACCCTGCGGGTGCGCTCGTCGACCGGGACGCCGTTGATCTTCAACGGCTCGGCGATGATTTCCCCCACCGGCATGCGGGGATCGAGCGAGCCCATCGGGTCCTGGAACACGATTTGGATGTGTGCGCGCAACTTTCGTTGCTCGGCGCGGCTCAGGCTGTAGGGCTCGACGCCGTTGATCTCGATCGAGCCTTGCTGCGGCTTCACGAATTCCATGATCTCGAGCAGGGTCGTCGACTTGCCGCACCCGGATTCACCGACGATGGCCAGAGTGGATCCGGCGTGCACGTCGAAGCTGATGCCTTGTACGGCAGGCACGTCCCCGGCCCGACGCCGCAGCACGGAGCCCTTGAACATCGGGTAGCTCTTGTGCAGATCGGTCACCGACAGCACCGGAGCATCCTTCGGCACGGTCACCACCAACTCCGCCGGTGCCTCCGACCGCGGGGCACCCTCGAACTCGGCCTCCACCGACTCGGCTGTGGCCGCATCGATGCGGATGCACGCCGCGCTGTGATTCGGGGCAACCTGGATCAGCGGCGGTTCACCCTTGTCGCAGGCCTCCGTGTGCAACGGGCATCGAGGCCCGAACGGGCAGCCCGTCGGAAGATTCACCAGCGCGGGCGGCGTGCCCTCGATGGGCACCAGGCGCTCCTGCGCAGGACGGTCCGGGCGAGGGACGGAGCCGAGCAAGCCCACCGTGTAGGGCATCGACGGGTGTGCGTACAGCTCGTCCACCGGAGCAGTTTCGACGGCGCGCCCGGCGTACATCACCATGGCCCGATCGGCAACTCCGGCAACGACTCCCAGGTCGTGCGTGATGAACACGACGCCTGCTCCGGTGACGTCACGGGCCGTGCGCAGCAGGTCGAGGATCTGCGCCTGGATCGTCACGTCGAGAGCAGTGGTGGGCTCGTCGGCGATGATGAGATCGGGATCGTTCGCGATGGCCATCGCGATGACGACGCGTTGGCGCATACCGCCGGAGAACTCGTGCGGATACGACTTCGCCCGCGTTTTCGGATCGGAGATGCCGACCAGATCGAGCAACTCCAGGGTGCGCTCCTCGACCTTCGCCTTGCTCAGCGACGGATTGTGTACGGAGATCGCTTCGGCGATCTGGTCGCCGATGCGGTAGATGGGAGTCAGCGCCGTCAGCGGGTCCTGCGAGATCATCGCCACCGAACGCCCACGCTCACGGGACATCTCGCGATCGGACAGTCCGAGTAGCTGACGGCCGTTCAGCTCGATGGACCCGGTGACGCGTGCGCTCTGCGGGAGCAACCCCATGACGGCCAGGGACGAGACCGACTTTCCGGAGCCGGATTCGCCGACGATGGCCATGACCTCGCCCTTGTCGACTTGATAGTCCAGACCACGCACTGCGGTGACGCGGCCTTCTTCGCTCGGGAAGCTGACTTCGAGTCCGCTGACCTTCAACACCGGCACAGTCTCAGCCACGTGCCTGTCCCCTCGTCGAGTTCGGATCGAATGCGTCGCGCAGGCCGTCGCCGACGAAGTTCGTCGCTAGCACGATCAATACCAGTGCGCCACAGCAGAACGCGAACAGCCACGGATACGTCAACGCGGACGACGTACCGTCCGCGATCAGTGTGCCGAGCGAGACGTCGGGCCGCTGGACACCGAAGCCGAAGTAGCTCAGCGACGCCTCACCGATGATGGCGATACCCACGTTGAGCGTGACGTCGACGATGAGGATCGACGCCATCGACGGCAGCACGTGCTTGCCGATCACGCTGCTCGGCGTTGCACCCATGTACTTTGCGGCACGGATGAATTCGCGCTCGCGCAGAGATCGCGTCATCGCCCGGATGATGCGCGAGGTGATCATCCACGCGAACGCCGCAAGCAGCAGAACCAGGATGAAGAAACTCTTGTCGCGAAACAGCGGTGAGCAGATCGCGATGACCAGGAAGCTCGGGACGACGAGCAGAACATCGGCGACCCACATCAGCGCGCGGTCGGTCCAACCGCCGAAATACCCCGCCACCGCACCGACGACACCGGCGAGCACCGTGGAGATCAACGCGACGAGCATGCCGATGATCAGCGACTTCTGCAGACCACGCAACGTCTGAGCCAGGACGTCCTGCCCGATCTGGTTGGTGCCGAACCAATGCCGGGTGGTCGGCGGCGAGTTGAGCGCGTACGCGTCGAGTTCCTCGTAGGTGAACGGGATGAAATGCGGGAGCACGAATGCGCCGACGAACATCGCCACGAGTACCACGATGCCCACCAGCGCCGGCCGGTTGCGCAGGAACCGGCGCAGCACCAAGCGCCTGCGGGTGATCGGAGCCGTCGAATCGCTCGGGCCGTCCACCGCGGTGATCTCGGGAACCACGGGTGTCGCCATCGCCAGTCCTTTCTTTCGTCCGAGGTGGTGGGTCAGTCCGCGTAGCGAACGCGCGGGTCGAGAGCGGCAGTGAAGATGTCGGTCAACATGCCGGAGACGAGCACCGACAGAGCCGTGAACAGCGAAACCGCGAGCGTGATGTTGATGTCCTGACTGGTGATGCCGTAGATCAGCCAATCCCCCATGCCGTACCAACCGAAGACGCGCTCGGTGAACGTGGCACCGGTGATCACCGCGCCCATACCGAACGCGAACAGCGTCGCCATCGGGATCAGAGCAGTACGGAAACCGTGCTTGAAGATCGCACGGCCGCGGGTGAGCCCTTTGCCGCGGGCCGTGCGGATGTAGTCCATGTTCAGCTCGTCGAGCATGGAGCTGCGCATGTAGCGGCTGTAACCGCCGATGGTGAACAACATCAGCACGACGGTCGGCAACAGCAAATGCTGTGCGCGGTCGATGATTTCGTTCATCAGACCGGGGGCGAGCGTTGTCGACGTCTCACCGGTGTATTGGAAGAACTGGCTTCCGGTGCTCTGATTGACCTGCACAGCAAGGTATTTGAGAACCGGTGCCAGAACCAGGATCGGAGTGCTGATGAGGATGAACGTCACGACAGTCGCGACGTGATCGAAGATCTTGTACTGCCGGACGGCACCGTACGCACCGACGAGCGTGCCGAGCACTGCGCCCAGGACGGTGCCGAGCACTACCAACCGCAGCGAGACGAGGATGCGTCGCCACAGTTCGTCGTTGACGGAGCCGGCCGCGATGGTCTGACCGAAGTCGCCATGAAGCACAGCCCACAGCCACTTCAGATAGCGCAGCACGGGGTTGTCGTCCAGATGCAGCGCCGCGCGCTTGGCGTCGAGTACAGCGCTCGAGGGCGGCGGATTGCGACTGAGCAGATTGGACAGCGGATCGAACGTGAGCGAGGCCAGAAGGTAGGTCAGAAACGTCGCGATGAGCAGTAGGACGACGTAGTTCAGCAACCTCCGCGCAAGATAACCGCCCACGCGCAACCACCTTCCATCGAGCACCACGGCCGTGCCCGATGGCACTGCTCTCGGCATTGTTCACACCGCGTGTTACCTGCTTGTTTCGTTAGCGGTGGAAACAGACATTCCACAAGATAGCACCACGAATTCGTCTTTCGTTCACGGTAGCGGAAGTACCTCCGGTACATCGGACAATGCGGAACAGGCGGTGCCAGAACAAGTCTGAACGTCGAGTTTACGAAGGTTCACCTAAATCATGGGTTTCTGGAACGAATTCCCGACATTGCGGACAAGGCCGGAAATAGGTGCTTTCAGCTCACATCGGTAGATTCTCGACCATGCCGACTGATTCCACACCCGACGGGTTCGCCTTCGAGCGGTTCGATGTCATCGATGCCGGATCCATCGCCACGACCTTCGCGGCCAAGGATCACCGATCCGGGCTGTACATCCTGCACTTCACGAACGACGAGGCCTTCGTCGGATACTCCCACTCCGTGGCAGCCCAATTCGCCGCCGACCGCGTCATCTGGGCCGACATCGACTCGCTCGACTTCACCCCCGGGACCGAGGACAAGCTCGAGCAGTTGACAGCGCTGGTCTCGCAACTGACCGACCTGCGTCAGCGTCCGGCGGAGCCGACCGCGATCGGCGAAGCACCGAGCGCGAAAGCCGCATTGCCGAAGGAACGCGCCAAGCGCGCAACGCTGCTGGACGCGGCCGTCGGGCAGAGCCGTCGACGGTTCTGGGAGCTCTCCGACCACATCGCTTACCCCGCCATCCGCAGCATCGTGGCCGACTACATCAACTCCTCGATCCCCGATCCGGCGAACACCGAGAAGTACCTGTGGCAGATCAGCGCCCTGTCCGACGCACAGGACGACACCGGTCCGCGACGTCTACTGACGCTGACGTGCGGCGGATTCGAGACCCTCCGCGTCGACGAGATCATGCACGACGACGACACGATCGAGCTGGACCTGCGCATCAATACCAACGTTCCGCGCGACCGGACCGACGAGCAGCTCGAGATCTTCAACGAGACCGTCAGCGCCGGACGCGGACCGCATCGAGACGAACGCGTGTGGTCGTGGTCGATCGACCTCGGGGCGCTGCTGGAAGAGGACGTGGACGTCGACCTGGGTATCGACGACGACACGTTCGACGACCTCGCCTACGGCCTCAACGCTCGACTGATGCGGTCCGGAAACTCAACGGGCGCAGCGGCACACAACCACGATCTCGCGGCCGACCTACTCGCCGAGGCGTACCGGCAGCTGTTCGAGGCCGAATGAGCGAACGGCTGTGGTACGTCTCGTACGGGTCCAATCTGCTGCGCGAGAGGTTCCATACCTACCTGACCGGATCCGACGAGCACTCGGAGTTCGGCGCGCACCCGCCGGCACCCACCGCGTCACTACCTGCCGAACAACGGTGGCTGTGGATCGATCATGCGCTGTACTTCGCGGGAGTATCCCGGCGCTGGACCGGAGCATCCGCCTTCGTGTCGACGACGGTCGATGCCGCCAATCGTTCTGTAGCGCACGGCTATCTGATCGAACGAGTCCAGTTCGCTCACCTGGCCGCGGTCGAGAACGTCGTCGCAGCCATCGATGCCGGGGCGACGGAGACGCTCGCCGTCGGACAGTGGTCGCAGCTGGAAGTGGATCGCGAGGGCGAGAGCTTCCGCGGGAAATACGATGCACTGCTGCGGCTTCCGGACATCGACGGAATTCCGGCCTTCACACTGACCAGCTCGATCGTGCGGGAGCCCGGCGCACCGTCGAGCAGATATCGCTCGACGATTCGCCGCGGGCTGCTCTCTGCAGCGCTCGATCTGGACGTCGACGCCTACCTGGAAGCCGCCATCGAACGATCGGCGAAGCTCACTTCAGCGCATCGAGGTTCGTCTTCAGCAGCAGCACGTTGTAGTCCGACCACCGAGATGCAGTGAAGTACAAGTCTTTTCCACTCGACATCGGATGAATGAACGGTGCGTAGATACCGCCGGCCGTCTGGTTTGCATCGAGGATCGTCTTCGGCGCGCTCCACGGCCCCTCTGGATTCTCGGCAGTACGCGCGACCAACGTACGAGAGTTCTCGTCCCCGTACATCATCACGTAGCGGCCGAGGTAGTCGCTCCACGCAACGGACATCTCGCTGACCGGTCCCTTGACGATGGCGACGGTATCGCCGATGTTCTTGGACCACTGCTTGGTTGGGTCGGGATCCTGCGTCGAGTACTCGTACGCGTCGAGATTCTCGATGTCGGCCGACGCGACTCGTGAGACGAAGGCATCACCGAATCGTCCGTTGGGGGTGCCGAACTGGTACAGGGTCTTGCCATCGCGGCTCAGTACGTAGGCACTCTGCTGGAATTTCCCTTGGCTCTCGTGGACATTGGTGAAGCCGGGGATCGTGACGCCCTTGTTGACGCGGATCGTCTTGGGATCCGTCGTCCAATTCTGGCCGTTGTCGGTCGATTTGGCCGTCGCGGAGTAGTTCGTGATCCAGCGACCGGGTGCGCCCCAGCTCTGCACAGACATGTAGTTGATGTACTGGGTGCTGCCGATCGCGATAGCCGCCGTGGGGATGGTGGTGTCCTCGACGCTCGGTAGCTTTGCGCTCGAGATGATCTCGGCGGCGTAGCGTGGATTGTTGGCTCGGACAACAGCACCCGAGGTGCTGCTGTTCGGGTCGGCCGGGCCGATCTTGATTCCTTGGGAGAGATCGGTCGACGCCTTGTCCGACCGGAACAGAGCATTGCTGCGCCACTGCGCATTTCCCGAGGAGCAATCACCGAACGTGTCACCGAACGCCATCAGGATCTGGCCGGAGCCGTTGTCCCAACTGATGCCCAGGTCGGTTCCCGACATCGCCAAAGTGTTGTAGGTGTCGTTCACGCTCTGCGGGCCGGTGACCCAGGCGATGCTCTGCGTGTTGCCGGTGATGCGCGGAAGAGGCCCCTGCGGACCCTGGGGGTTCTTGCCCGACATCCCCGCGCTGCCCGAGGACCCGAAGAGCGGCGACGAGCCCGGTCCGCCGAGGCCACCACACGGCTCGGCCGAGACGGTAGGCGCGGTCAGAGCGCTGAGCCCGCTCACTGCCAGTGCCAGGACAGCCCCGACAGCGATCTGCCGACTACGTACACGCATGGACGAACCCACCGTTTCCCGTGTGACCCACGATACTCATGTGACTGATGGGACGAGTGTTACGCAAATCTACTCATCGCGCAACAAATGGGGCGTGTCGGTGCTTGACAAATCACCCACTGCGGGAATGACACTGGTGTGATTATCCGCTGATCATGCGTGCGTGCGCCGTGTCCAGAACCAGCAGGGCTACGCCTTGGACCACAACTGCCGTTCCGTGGCCCAACGCCTGGTCGGCAGTGATCCGGCGGCCGAAGCGAGGCTTCCTGACGGCGATGTGCGCACCGGTCGCGATGTAGAGGACGTCGAGACCGGCATTGATCCACAGCAGCCGGCTCAGGCTCGCAGCCGTCGGCGGCGTCGAACTCAGTGCGCCGGCACCCGCGATCGCGAGATCGATCGCACCCCACCCGGCCGTCTGCAGACCGAACGCTCGTCGTGCGGGCGACGAGCCGCGCAACGCCAACACCGTTCCGGCGAGCACACTTCCACCACCCCACACCGTGAGACGACGGCCGAGCCGCTCGGCGACGACGGGAGCTTCGATTGGGGTCATGGTTTCCAGTGTGCCGTGTTCGGCGGCAGCGCCGTTTGAAAAAGGAGCGTTCGACAGCGTGCGCTGTAACCGGGGCGTGCTGATCACCGACCGAACGGATTCGAGTCGGATCCGGGCAGCCAGCTGTTGCCTGGTACCGACCACCCATTGGCTTTGATCATCTTCTTCGCTGCACGCTGATTGCGGCCGATCAGACGGTCGAGATACAGATGTCCGGCGAGATGGTCGCACTCGTGCTGCAGACACCGAGCCAGGTAGCCCTCGCCCTCGACCGTCACCGCGTTCCCCTCCACATCGACGCCGGTGACGCGGGCCCACTCGGCGCGTCCCGTGGGGTACCGCTCCCCCGGGACCGACAGACACCCTTCGGAGTCCTCCGGGGCGGGCATCGTCTCCGGGATCGGCGACGTCTCGAGCACGGGATTGATCACGTGCCCGCGGTGACGCACTCCGCCGTCGCGCAGGTCGTAGACGAAAGCTGCACGCGGATCACCGACCTGATTGGCAGCGAGGCCCGCCCCGTGTGCGGCGATGTTCGTTTCGAACAGGTCGTCCACGAACGCCGCCAGTTCCGCATCGAACACGGTGACGGGAGTGGCTCGGGTCGTCAGACGCGGGTCGCCGGCAATGAGTATGGATCGAATCGCCATGCGACGAGGTTACTGTCGAAGTATGGCTCACTCCCGTCGCTCCCCCACGGCTCACCCCGCGGACAAGGTCTGCGCATCGTGCGGGCGGAGAATCGAGTGGCGCAAGAAGTGGGAGAAGAACTGGGATGACATCAAGTACTGCAGCGACACATGCCGGCGACACAAGGTGAGCACCACCGACAAAGAACTCGAAGACAAGATCCGCACCCTGCTCGAGGCCAGATCCCGCGACGCCACGATCTGCCCCTCCGACGTGGCACGAGCACTGTCCGACGACGGATGGCGCGAGCTGATGGAGCCGGTCCGCCGCGCTGCTCGCCGCATGGTCGACGCGGGAGAAGTCGAGATCACCCAGAAGGGGTCCGTGGTCGATCCCTCGACTGCGAAGGGCCCGATCCGTATTCGTTGGAAGCGTTGACCGGCGTCGCAAAAACGTGTCGGTGGGTGGGTATAGCTTTCGTGGTGTGAAGACATGGGGGGATGTGTTCGGGCTCGCGGACCAGGAATTGGTCTCCGAGCTCACTGACGTGACATCCCTCGAAAACGCACTCGCTGCAACCAGATTGACACTGCTCGCCGAAATCGACCGACGCGGCTTGGCGATGAAACTCGGTCACTCGTCCGTCACCCGCTGGTACGCCCGATCGGTCCGGATCACCGACGGATCAGCGGCCCGCCAGAACGCACTGGGGTACTGGCTGCACGATCACCACACTGTGCTCGACGCCCTCGCCTGCGGTGAGATTCACGCCGCTCACGCCGCAGCAATCGCCGAGGGCTACGACGTCGTCCTGCTGGCCGACCCCACCCTCGACGAGCAACGACGCGACGCAATCGTCGCCGAACTCCTCGACACCGCGATACGCAATACCGCCGGTCAGGTCACCTCACGTGCGCAAGCACTGGCGCACTCTGCGGCGGACGACGCCCGAGCTCGACACGAGAAGGACCGGCGCGAGCAACAACAACGAGAGCAGGAAAAGAGGGAGCCGGAGCATCAAGATCAGGCGGGACGGAGCGATCACTCAGCGACTCCACACGGCAGGCTACCCGACCCGGAACCGCCTGCACCCGAGCCTGTTCCGCCGACTCCCGCGCCGGCACCGGTGTCGGAGAACCCGGACCTGAACCGATTCGATCTTCATCCTCTCGCGAACGGCCGCTATCAATTCGGTGGCAACGCCGACCGATTGCTGGCCGAGAAACTGCTCACCGCCCTGTCGGCGTTGACGGCGCCGCGGCCAGGTCCCGGTGGCGAACGCGACCCACGTAGCCCATCGAAGCGGCGAGCCGACGCCCTCGATCAGATCCTCGACCGACACCTACACGGCAGCACCCGCGGGCCGGCAGGTGAGTCGCGGGCGTCGGTGCACCTGATCGTTCCGCTACGAGACTTGCTCGCCCACAGCGGCAAGGAGCAACCCGGAAGCGCAACAACGGACTCGACGGGAACCGGTGCCGGCCACGACAGGGTCGGTTCCAGCGTTGATGCAGTGCGCCACGAAGAGGGCGACAGCACCGGTCCCACCGACCCGCGTCCCGATCGCGCTGCCCGAGGCCATACCGACGCTCGCGGCGAAGCAACAGCCGGCGGTGATCGTGCCGGGCAGAAATCTGCGCCCGAGCCGGGCGACGCCGACTGGCCGTTCCACCTCGACTGGACCGGCCCGATCACTCGCTTCCTTGCCGAACTTCTCACCTGCGACGCAGACCTGACCCCGGTCATCGTCGACGACCACGGCGTTCCGCTCGCCCTCGGGCGCACCACCAGACTCGCCAGCGACGATCAACGCATCGCCCTGACCATCCGCGACACCTGCTGCGTGATGTGCGGCCGACCGGCGCAGTGGTGCCAAGCCCACCACGTGAAGTTCTGGGAAGACGGCGGCGTAACCGATCTGAACAACCTCGCGCTGGTCTGCGGAGAATGCCACCGACTCGTCCACCACGGCGACTGGCAAATGATCATGGGCGACGACGGACACCCCTACGCCATCCCACCCGAATCCGTCGACCCCAAAAGACAACCACTCCCCAGCTACCACCGACGAAAACGACGAGCAGCCTGAGGACAGGTCAACCGCGCAACTCTCGCTTGAGCAGCTTCCCGCTCTGGTTGCGCGGTAACTCGTCGACGAACGTGACGGTCTTGGGCACCTTGAACGGCGCGATGCGACCCTTGACGTGGTCGATCAACGCCTCCGCCGACAACTCCTGCCCGTCTTTCAGCACAACGACAGCAGTGACCGCCTCGATCCACCGGTCGTCGGGGGTCCCGATCACCGCGACCTCGGCCACCGCCGAATGGGTGTAGATCGCATCCTCCACTTCGCGTGACGCGACGAGAATGCCGCCGGTATTGATCACGTCCTTGATCCGGTCGACGACGGTGATGAACCCCTCGGCATCGCGGGTCACCAAATCGCCGGAATGAAACCACCCGTCCGAGAACGCATCTGCCGTCGCCTCCGGCTTGTCCCAGTAGCCGTGGCACAACTGAGGGGATCGGTAGAGGATCTCGCCGGGCTCACCGTCCGGCACACCGTTGCCGTCGGCGTCGACGACGCGGGTCTCGACGAAGAACACCGCGCGGCCGCACGACGCCGGCCTCGCTTCGTGCTCGGCAGGCTGCAATACCGTTGCCAGCGGCCCTATTTCGGACTGCCCAAAACAGTTGTAGAACTCGATGTCCGGATACCGCTCTCGCAGTCGGGTGAGCACTGTGACCGGCATGATCGACGACCCGTACTGCGCCTTCTTCAACGACGAGAGGTCGCGCGTCTCCAGATCGGGGTGATTGGCCAGCGGAACCCAGACCGTCGGGGCCAGGAACAGCGACTTGATCCTCTCTTCTTCGATGCGGCGCAGGATTTCCGGAACGTCGGGCCTACGCATCAAACGCACAGTGGCACCCACAGACAGGTAGGGCAGCATGAACACGTGCATCCCCGCCGAGTGGTACATCGGCATCACGAGCAGCGGATCGTCGTCCTGGGTGAACCCGAGAGCGATGACACACGAGACGTACTCCGCGACGAGTGCGCCGTGAGACATCATCGCGCCCTTGGGCTTCGACGTCGTTCCGGAGGTGTAGAGCAACTGAGCGAGGTCGGTCGACTCTGCGGCGGAGTCGAGGTCAGAACTGTCGCCGTCCGTGCCCAGCACATCGGGAAGAGACACCACGTGCTCGATGCTCAGGTTGGTGCGAACCGAGTCGAGGGTGGCCGTCAACGCCGGGTCCACGAGAACCACGCGGGAGCCCGACTGTTCCAGCAAGTACTGCAATTCCTCGCCCACGAGCGCGTAGTTGATCGGAACGTGCACCAATCCGGCTCGCGCACAAGCAAGGAACGCAACGACGTACGCATCCGAGTTCACGCCGTACGCCGCGACGCGGTCACCCTTGTTCAAACCCAACGCGATCAGTCGACGAGCGGCGCGGGTGACCGCGGTATCGAGTTCTCTGTAGGTGTGGCTACGTCCCTCGAACGTCACGGCGAGACGGTCGGGGAATTTCGCTGCCGACCGTCGCAGGACGCCGTCGACGGTGTTCACTCGTGTTCCGCTGCTCATCACCCGACGTTATAGGACGTCCAAGCATTTCGTCCTGTGTTTGGCTGCCCTTACGGTTCGCACAGGACAGGTGGGGCATGCGGGAAGGTATGACAGCCAAACAAGCACTCGACAGCCTCGAATCGGCCTCCTTCCTCGACGGAGCCGGCAACGCAATCAACGGAGTTCTCGCGCCCGCACTCGACGACACCGCCGTCGGTTCCGCGCTCCGCGGGCGGTGGGTCGGGCACCCCATCCACCCTGCGTTGGTCAACGTCACCATCGGCAGTTGGACGAGCGCAGTGGTCCTCGACCTGATGAATCACCAGTCCCGGGCGAGCAAACTGGTCATCTCCGTCGGGCTGGCGTCCGCGCCCGCCGCTATCGCCACCGGTTGGGCCGACTGCTCGACGATGAACGTTCGCCAGCGGCGGGTCGGGATGATCCACGCGGCCTCGAACGCGACCGGCGTATTCCTGTTCCTCGGCTCCTACCTACGACGCCGCAAGCACACCGACGGTGTTGCCAAAGCGCTCGCCGCGGCTGGTCTCGCTTCCGCCAGCGTGGGTGGACTCATCGGAGGTCACCTCGCCTACAGCTCGACCAGCAGTGACACGCCATCAGTGGTTCAACACCGCGCCTGACGCCGCGGAGTGCGCATCAGCGGTCCGGCCGTGGCCTGCACACAACTATTAGGAGCAGCATTTCCGTACGCCGTACGGTAGACTGCGTCGGCCCCGGGCGAACCAGCGCCGGGGGCGGCGAAAGGCGACTCCCGCGCAATGACTCCAGCCCAGCCGATGATCTCCACTCCGCCAGCCACACCTGCCCAAGACCTGTCCACCATCATCGTTCGCGGTGCCCGCGAGAACAATCTTCGTGATGTGAGCCTCGACCTGCCCAAACGTTCGCTCGTCGTGTTCGCCGGCGTCTCCGGGTCAGGCAAGTCATCCCTCGTCTTCGACACCATCGCAGCCGAGGCCCAACGACAGATCAACTCCACGTTCACCGCGTTCGCGCAGACGTTCCTCCCGTCCTACGGTCGGCCCGACGCGGATCTGATCGCCAACCTGTCGGCCGTCGTGATCGTCGATCAGAAGCGTCTCTTCGGCGGCCCGCGTTCGACAGTCGGCACGATCACCGACATCGGGGACTGGCTGCGCATGCTCTGGTCCCGAGGCGTCACTCCGTCGATCGGCTACGCCAACGCATTCTCGTTCAACGACCCCGCCGGCATGTGCCCCGAGTGCGAGGGGCTCGGCGAAGCAAAGGTCGTCGACCTCGGCGAACTGGTGGACGAGTCGAAGTCCTTGCGAGAAGGGCCGTTCAAGCATCCGGACTTCGAGGTCGGCAAATGGCCGTACCGGGTGTTCTCCGACTCGGGTCTGTTCGACCTGGAAGTCCCGATCGAGCAGTACTCGGCCCGCGAGCGCCACATCTTCTTCGACGCCAAGCCCGGCGAGGTCGAGGTGACGAACCCCGACGCAGTCATGAAGAGCTACGAGGGCATCGTCTCCCGCTTCCGACGCAGCTATCTGGCGAAGGACGCCGATGCGCTCAAGGGAAAGTCCAAGCTGGCGTTCGAGCGCATCGTCACCCGGGGCACCTGCGAGGCCTGCGGCGGCTCCCGCTACAACGAGACCGTCCGAGGTGCCACCCTCGAGGGGCTTTCCCTCCCCGAGGCGTTCGCCATGCAGGTATCCGAACTCGCCGATCGCATCGACGGTTGGAAGATCAAGGGCTTGGGCACCTTCACGAGCGAAATCGTCACGCAGCTCCGCAGACTCGTCGATCTCGGACTGGGCTACCTCAGCCTGGACCGCGCTACGTCGTCGCTCTCCGGTGGTGAATCTCAGCGCATCAAGATGGTCCGGCACCTGGGAGCCACACTCAACGACATGCTCTACGTTTTCGACGAGCCGACCACCGGGTTGCATCCTCGCGACGTGCACCGCCTCGACGACATGCTGCTCGCGCTCCGCGACAAGGGCAACACCGTCCTCGTCGTCGAGCACGACCCCGAGGTGATGGCCATCGCCGACCGCATCGTCGAGATCGGACCCGGTGCTGGAAAGGCCGGCGGCACAGTCGTGTTCGAGGGAACCTACGACGAGCTACGCGACGCCGACACCCGGACCGGTGCCGCACTACGACGCGAGAACATCGAATTGCGCACTCCGCGTGCCCCTTCCGGCTGGCTGAGCATCACCGGAGCAAGCACCCACAATCTGCGCGACGTCAGCGTCGACGTTCCGCTGGGGGTGCTGACCGCCGTCACCGGGGTCGCCGGTTCCGGAAAGTCTTCGCTCATCCACGGACACCTCCGCGAGGCCGCGCCGGACGCCGTGATCATCGACCAGGCACCCATCCGCGGCTCGCGCCGCTCCTCCCCCGCGACGTACACCGGACTCCTCGACCCGATCCGCGCGTACTTCGCCAAGAAGACCGGCCAGCCGCCATCGCTGTTCTCACCCAACTCCGACGGTGCCTGCCCCGACTGCCAGGGCAGTGGCGTGATCTTCACCGATCTCGGATTCACCGACCCGGTGACCAGCACGTGTGAGACGTGCCAGGGCAGGCGATTTCGGTCGGGCGCGATCCGGCACACCGTCGACGGCATCAGCATCGCCGACATCTTCGAGATGTCCGTCGAGGACGCGCAGGACTTCTTCGACGTCAAGAAGATCCGCGACATTCTGCGGCGGTGCCGAGACGTCGGCCTCGGCTACCTCTCCCTCGGCCAGAACCTCTCCTCGTTGTCCGGTGGCGAGCGCCAACGCCTCAAGCTCGCCACCGAGCTGGTCGGATCGTCACCGGTGTTGGTACTCGACGAACCGACGACCGGTCTTCACCCGTCGGACGTGTCGAATCTGATCGCGTTGCTGTCCGGGATGGTCGACGAGGGCAGATCGGTGATCGTCATCGAACACAACCTGGACGTCGTTGCCGCCGCCGATTGGGTCATCGACCTCGGCCCCGACGGCGGGCACAACGGCGGCCTGATCACGTTCACCGGACCGGTGGACGCGCTGCTCACCTCGGACACCCACACCGGGCGGTACCTGGCGCGCAGCCTGGGACGGTGACCGAAGACCCGATAGTGTTGGCCCTCCAGGGACATCGGACACAGGAGTGGCAGTGCAGCGTCGATCGGCACGAATGATCTCAGCAGGGTTCGCGGTCGTCGCGCTTCTTGCAGCCGGGTGCGGTGGCGCGACGACCGATACCCCGGCCACCACCTCAGCCGCCGCGCCGACCGGGGAATTCCCCAAGTCGATCGCGTCGGGCTCTGACGGTGGGACCGTCACCATCGCCGCGATGCCCCGCACGATCGTCTCGCTCAGCCCGACGGCGACGGAGACCCTGTTCGCCGTCGGCGCGGGTGAGCAGGTTGCGGCCGTCGACGATCAGTCGGACTATCCGGCCGACGCGCCCAAGACCGGCCTGTCGGCATTCACGCCGAGCCTCGAGGCGATCGTTGCGTACGACCCCGATCTGGTGATCACCTCCACCGACTTGGGCATCGTGACATCCACCCTGGCCGAGGCGGGGGTCCCGACGCTGTTGCTGCCGGCCGCGACAAGCCTTGACGACGCGTACTCGCAGATCGAACAAGTGGCCGACGCGACCGGGCACGACGCCGAAGGCGACGCAGTGGTCGCGCAGATGCGTGACCGGATCGATGCGGCCGTCGCCAGCGTGCCGACGCGCGAAGAGCCACTGACGTACTTCCACGAACTCGACGACACGCTGTACACCGTGACCAGCCAGAGCTTCGTCGGGCAGATCTACGGCCTCTTCGGTCTGCAAAGCATCGCCGACGGCTCCGATGCCGGTGACTACCCGCAGCTGTCCGCCGAGACCGTGATCACCGCGGACCCCGACGTGGTCTTTCTCGCTGACGCCCAATGCTGCGGAGTGACAGCCCAATCCGTCGCAGCTCGGCCGGGGTGGGGAGCAATGCCCGCCGTCCGGGACGGCAGGATTTTCGCGATGGACGAGGATTTGTCGAGTCGATGGGGTCCTCGCATCGCGGACCAGGTGGAGGCCGTTGCCGCCGTGGTGCAGCAAATTCCTGCGTGAGTCACTCGTACCCGATCCGCACCTCGTCTACGAACTCGTCTGCTGCCCAACCCAATCGATCCCTGGTCAGGTCGGGCAGGGTGACCGTCATCTGCACGAGGTACTGATCGACGATGTGCTGGACGACCACATAGCGGGTCCGGGCGAACAGCGTCCGACCGTCCCAGTCGTATCGACCGGCGATCGAGACGGACGGGAGTCCGCGCAGCGGTGCTCGGTCGCGACTGACCTCGACCCAACCTGGCAACGCCCGCGAGTCTCCGAACCCGCATTCCAGCAACGCTATCGGGTCCACTGATCGCGTGAACTTGCCCACCAGAGCCATTGCATTCGGCACGAACCCGTCGACGGCATTCGCCGGCGAACACAGCACCGCGGTGGCATGCGGGAACAGGTGCTCGGGAACCAGGTCCCAGCCCGGCATTGTCGGCAGTTCGAGACCGAACCTGTCGCATTCGCTGCGATGTACGGGCACGAGCTCGACACCCTGCTGCTGCAGGAAACTGTCGATCGATCCCTCTCGAACCGTCATTGAACACCATTCCTTCCAACGGAGATCGAGGCGGCTCGGTCGGCGCGGATGCGCTCGAGCAGACTGGGTGGACGCAGCAACTCGCGCGCATCGTCGTGGCCCAGTTGCTCACGAGCCCAGGGATTGTCGCGACACCATTGCAACAGCGCGAGCAACGAGTTCGGTTCGACCTTCTTCTCGCACACCATCAGTATCAGCTCCTGATCCGATTCGCTGTCGGCTTCGCGATACACAACCCGGACAGTGGGGTACAAGTGCGGATGGGGCACCGCCGGATTCGGATGTGTTTGTGGCTGCAGGCCGACAATCCCGTCCCACGGAACAACCGTGACGTCGCTGGTCACCTTCCATGCCCGACGTCGATAGATCTCCTGCACTATGCCGTCGGGATGCAGCGAAATTCTCGTCCGGTTGACGATGACGAATCCCAGGACGAAGCACAGCAGCACCACCGGGGCTCCGACGAGCGTCGAGATCTCCGCCCTGAACTGGCGACGTCCAGGTTCGTCGTCCCTCCAGTAGAAATAGGAAAAGCCGAACAGAACCGCGAGGGCGAAGATGAAGCTCCGGATCAGGAAGTCTCCCCGCCCGGGCACGGACAAACCACGTCCCTCCGCAGCCACCTCGATCGGTCGCACGAAACGCGACAGCCGCACAGATCCTACACCGGACATCACCACAGACTGTCCGAGTGCCACGATCACCAGAAACGCGGGCCACAACAAGCCCATGAGCACATCCGGGGGAAGGGGCTCGAACAGAAGGACGAGGGTCACAAGAATCGCTACGGATGCCCCAGCGAGACCGACGAACGCTATGAGCCACCCGACATGCACACTGCGCCACGTTCGCACCCACAGTGGCTTCGGCGGTCCCACAACGCTTTTACGAACCGAATATGCCGGAGGACCCTCCTGCCGCGGCACGGCACGATCGTCTCTGCGGTCGGTCATCGCAATGTCCACTCGAAAGCTTTGGACACGCCGTGGCTCACGGTGCCCCCGACGAGGGTTCCCAACGCGACCCCTGCGGCGGCGCCGGCAACCGTTCCAGGACCCGGAAACCATGAGCCCGCTGCGCCCCCGAGTCCTGCGAGCGCGTACGTCACGTAGCTTGCGGCCGCCAGACCGACGGCCGTGCTCGCCGAATTCACCAGGATTGCCTCGGTCGGGTCCACTCCTTCGTCGATATCGTGTGCAATCGAGGGAATCGTTCCGGCGACCGCACCGAATGCCCCGAGTCCGCGACCGATGTTTCTGGCGACGTCGTCCACGGAACCGACACCTGGAAGTTCCAGCGCCCTCTTCGTTGCGTCGGTCATTGCACCGATGACCGACGCCGCCACGGTCGTCGGCCAATCCGGCATCCACGAGAACGATCCGTCCGGGTTCTCCACGAACTGTCCGGTCGGGCTGGTGAGCGCCAACTCTGTCAACAGCTTCGTGGGGCCGACCAGCTGCTCGGCAGCGTCGAGCGCGGCCTTGTCGGCCTGGTTCAGAGCACTCTGAATATCCCGAGTCAACTGCGCTGCAGCAGAGCGCAGTTCATCGGCCTGGCGTACTTTCTCTTCGCCCAGACTGTCCGGGATCAGCGCAATCATCCCGTCGGGATCGACCACACCGTCTGCCCGTACGGCGAACCCGCTGGTCGTTGCTGCCGACACCTGCGCCTGCAGGTGCGCCTTCGCGGCGTCGACCATTCCTGCTGCGGTCTCGAATGCCTTACCGAGCGAATCGATCTCACCGCACACCGAGCTCATCCTGGAGCATTCGGTCACCACGCGCTCGGCCGCTGCGCCTGCTGCGTCGCCGGTCCATGTCTCGGCCAGCACATCCTGCTCGTCCAACACGCTGGTGCGTTGACCGTTGACTCGCTCGACGATCTCGGCCAGTTCGATCATCGTCTTACGCATCGACTCCGGCTCCCAGCCGGCGACGTGCGGCACGGTCGGTGTCATTTCGGCTCGTCCATTGCGGCGAGGCGGCGGGCGAGTTCGTCGTCGGCGATCTCGTAGTTCTGCGCAACACCGCGTGCGATGTCCGCGACGCATTCGGCCCGGCCGGCCAGTGCCGCAACAGCTCCCGCCGCTGCTGCGGCCGCCGCCGCACATGCTGCGCCGAAGTCGGTACCCTGCAGCGCATTCTCGGATTCCCGGAACGGGGCGAGGGTATCCAACTCGGCAATCGCCTCCCCGGTTCCCGACAACACATTCGAGAACTGCCGCAGGATCACTGGATCCACATTCACTGTCATGACACTCCCCCGAGTCGCACCGTATCGACGCCCGGTGAATCGGCGTCATCGGGTTTGACGCCTGCCGGATCGGATCGGTTCCCTCCGGTCCGGTTCCGCAGACGCGAATGGGACGCGTACCGTTGACCCGGCTAACGACCCAAGGGGGGGCAACCGCATGAACGGCCGTCGACTATCGTTCGCTGCCGCGGCCGGACTCGCGGCCGCGATGGGCGTCGGGCGCTTCGTGTTCACGCCGCTACTACCGATCATGGTCGACGCGGCGGAGCTGACGCCGAGCAGCGGTGCCGTCATCGCAACCGCGAACTATGCCGGCTATCTCGTCGGGGCAATCGTGTTGTCCGTGCGCCCGTCGATCAATACGACGACGTCGTTCAGGCTGTGGACGGTCGTGCTTGTGGCCAGCGAATTGGCCATGGCTGCAGTGCATTCCACCGCAGCGTTCTCGGCGCTGAGGTTCCTGGCCGGCCTGGCGAGCGCCGCGGTTTTCATCGCGTGCGCGAGCACCGTGACGAAACATCGCGCCGAAGGTGCCTCCCCTGGTATCGCTTTCGGCGGCGTCGGCGCAGGCATCGCGGCGTCGGGAATTCTGACCCTGCTCGTCGGACCGCACATGTCCTGGGAGGCGCTGTGGGTGTGCTCGGCGATACTGACTGCAGTGCTCGTCGCCCCGGCGTGGACGCTTCGAGTACACCCCGAGCCTGGAGGGCGGTCCGAGTCCGGGCAGGTGAACGCTGGAACCAGGGCGGTGTGGCGGACACTGCTCGTCGCGTACTTCCTCGAGGGCCTCGGGTACATCGTCGTCGGCACGTTTCTCGTGGCAGCGGTCGGTGGCCACGGCAGCACGTCGGTAGGTCCGGCGGTGTGGATCGTCGTCGGATTCGCCGCGGTACCGGCGACCGTGTTGTGGCAGGGAATTGCTCGGCGAACCAGCATGCGCAGCGCTCTGGTGGCAGCATTCGCATTGCAGACCATCGCCGCGGTCCTTCCCGCTCTGACCGGAAATACCGTCGCCGCCGTGATCTCGGCTCTGTTGTTCGGCGGAACGTTCATGGGCATCACGATGCTGACGATGAGTACCGCCCAGACATTGCCCATCGGACGTACCGCGGCGACGCTGACGGCGGTCTACGGCGTCGGTCAGGTGGTGGGGCCGTTGGTCGTCGCGCCGGCGATCGGCGACTCGTACTCGATCGCCTTCGCCATCGCGACCGGGGTGCTGGTGCTGGGAACCGTAGCGTCCCTCCGGGTGATGCGGTTGTCTGCGTAGGGCCACCCGCAAAACCGGTTGGGTGCTGGCAGGAATATCGCCACGTGACGGAGATCGCGTCGGGCCTCTACCTGGTCTTTCCTCTTGCGGTACCGATCGTGCTGCACTTCTATGTTTGATACGCCCTCGGCACAGGGAAGGCGTCGAACTGGCGCACGTGAGGCACATCGATCCGAACGCGCCACTACATCCGAGGAGAATTGCACATGCCCACCACAGTGGCCGATCAGCTCGTTCGAGGACTCGTCGACGCCGGCGTACAACGCATCTACGGCATCGTCGGCGACAGTCTCAATCCTGTGGTCGATGCAGTGCGTCGCACCGGCGGATCGGCCAAGGGCGGCATCGACTGGATTCATGTACGCCACGAGGAGGCCGCTGCGTTCGCTGCTTCCGCCGACGCGCAAACCACCGGCGCGCTGGCCGTGTGTGCGGGTTCGTGTGGCCCGGGCAACCTGCATCTGATCAACGGACTGTTCGACGCACACCGTTCCGGCGCACCGGTTCTGGCGATCGCGTCGCACATTCCCAGCAGTGAGATCGGCTCGGGCTACTTCCAGGAGACACACCCCGATCGACTCTTCGGCGAATGCTCGCTCTACAACGAGTTCATCTCCACCGCGGAGCAGGCACCTCGGGTGTTCCGTGCGGCGATCAATGCCGCCATCACCGGGGGCGGGGTGTCTGTTCTGACGCTCCCGGGCGATATCGCTGAGCTGTCGGCCGCCGGAACGATGGACCCCATCGCCATTCCCTCGGCACCGATCGTCACACCGCCCGCGGCGGACATCCAGACACTGGCCGACGCCATCAACAACGCCGAGAAAGTTGCCATCTTCGCCGGTTACGGCGTCAAGGGTGCCCATGACGAGGTGGTCGCATTCGCCGACACCATCGGCGCTCCCGTCGGACATTCGTTGCGCGGCAAGGAGTTCATCCAGTACGACAACCCGTACGACGTCGGCATGACGGGGCTGCTCGGGTACGGAGCTGCGCATGCCGGGATCCACGACGCCGATCTGCTCATCCTGCTCGGCACCGACTTTCCGTATCAGCAGTTCCTTCCCGAGGACGTCACGACCGCGCAGATCGACATCGATCCCACCAAGCTGGGACGTCGAACCTCGGTGCAGTACCCGATCCACGGTGATGTTCGGGCAACCTTGAATGCGTTGCAGCCATTGGTCACTCGCAAGACCGACCGCCGCTACGTGGAGAAGTGGGTCGACAAGCACAACGACCTGATGGGGAAGACCGTCGGCGCGTACACCCGCAACGCCGAGAAGCTCGTTCCGATCCACCCCGAGTACGCCGCATCGGTTCTCGACGACCTTGCTGCCGACGACGCAGTGTTCACCACCGACACCGGCATGTGCAACGTGTGGACCGCGCGCTACATCAACCCAACCGGCAGAAGAGCTTTCGTCGCGTCGATGCTGCACGGATCCATGGCCAACGCGTTGCCACACGCCATCGGAGCGCAGTTCGCCAATCCGGGCCGCCAGGTCGTGTCGATCTCCGGCGACGGCGGGTTCTCGATGCTGCTTTCCGAACTCTTGACCGTCGCGATGTACAAGCTGCCCGTCAAAATCGTGCTGTTCGACAATTCGACGCTCGGCATGGTCAAGGCCGAGATGCTCGTCGACGGCCTACCCGACTTCGGCGTGGACGTGCCCCAGGTCGACTACACGGGCATCGCAGCCGCAGCGGGCCTTCACGCGCAACGCGTCGAGAAGTCGGAGGACATCCGCAGCGCACTCGAGGCTGCTTTCGCGGTCGACGGCCCGGCACTGGTCCAGTTGATCACCGATCCGCTCGCGCTGTCCGTTCCGCCGACCATCACCGGGGAGCAGATCAAGGGATTCGCGCTCGCGATGAGCAAAGTCGTACTGAACGGCGGCGTCGGCGAGGCGGTTCGGATGGCGAAGTCGAATCTGCGCAACGTGCCCCGGCCGTAGTCGCACCTCTCGACATCGGCGCGACGGGTTACCCGCGAGGTCTCGCTCGTCGCGCCGAGTTCTGTCGCAGGTGCCTCGATCCACCGGTCGACGTCCGGCCGACACCGAGCGTCGATCGCCAAGTTTGCAGCTATTCTCGACGGACCGCCCAAACCGGACATCACGATCCGGGAATCGACCGTTCGGAAGGCACCACCATGGCCATCGACTACACCCGCAAGCCCTCGACCGGGCAATCCTCGGCGCCGCAGGCCGGTGCTCCGGTCAGTCTGAGCAAAGTGACGCTGTCCAAGGCGTCGCCGACGATCAGCCTCACCAAGTCCGGCGAGAAGCAGGGTTCGATGCGGGTCAACCTGAACTGGTCCACCGGCGCACCCGCTGCACAGCCGAAGAAGAAGGGCTTCCTGGCCAAGCTGGCTGCCGCGTCGTACGGTTCGGGCGGAGTCGATCTCGACCTCGGGTGCCTCTACGAATTGCGCGACGGCTCCAAAGGCGTCGTACAGGCGCTCGGCAACAGCTTCGGTTCGCTGCAGGATGCGCCGTTCATCGCGCTCGACGGCGACGACCGTTCCGGCTCGGTCAGCGGCGGCGAGAACATGCACATCAATCTCGCCCACCCCGAGAAGTTTGCCCGCATCCTGATCTTCGCGATGATCTACGACGGCGCACCGAACTGGGCGGCCGTCGACGGAGTGGTGACGCTGTACCCCACCAGCGGACCTCAGGTGGAGGTACGACTCGACTCGGCCGAGAACTCTGCGCGGATCTGCTCGATCGCATTGTTGGAGAACACTTCTGCCGGAATCACGGTCACCCGTGAGGTGGAGTACATCCAGGGTAGCCAGGCCGACCTGGACAAGAAGTACGGTTGGGGACTGCGCTGGGCGGCGGGGCGCAAGTAGTCAGAGAGGTTGCGGCGGAGTCATTTCCAGCCGGACGCCGATCAGTCGAACCTCTCGATTGTGGTCGAGGCGATCGACGAGGGCCACTGCAGCCGAGGTCAGAATCTCCGGATCGAAGGTCGGCGCTCCGGCGATCGGCGCGCTGACGGTATGCGTCTCGAACGGTGCGTAGCGTATCTTCAGTGCCGCTCGCACGGCCGGCCGGTTCTCGGCTTCGATGTCTGCCAACACTTTCGATGTCAGAGCCGCGACCTCTTGCCGAATCACGGCCCAATCGGCGACGTTGGTCTGGAACGTGACTTCGCGACTGTGTGATCGCGCTACCCACGGCTCGGACGTGACCGGCGCGAGATCGATACCCCGCCCCTTCGTACCGAGCCAGGGGCCGATCTTCGGTCCGAACGCCGCAGCCAGGTCCGCATCGTCGGCATCGGCCAATTCACGAACGGTCGAGATGCCCAGTGCGGTGAGCCTCTTCGAGATCTTCTTGCCGATCCCCCACAGCGCGTCGGTACCACGCTCACCCATCACCTCGAACCAATTGCTCTGTGTCAGGCGGTAGATGCCCTGCGGTTTGTCGAAGTCGGTGGCGATCTTGGCTCGTAACTTGTTGTCTCCGATGCCGACCGAGCAATGCAACCCTGTCGCGTCGAACACCGCGTCGTGCACTGTCTTGGCGAAGCGCTCCGGGTCATCGGTCTCGACACCGAGAAATGCTTCGTCCCAGCCGATCACCTCGACTACGACACCCAACGTCCGCAGCGTGTCCATCACCATCGCCGACGCCTCGTCGTATGCCGGTTTGTCGACCGGGAGAAAGACCGCGTCGGGGATCTTCTTCGCGGCAATGCGCAGCGGCATCCCGGAACCGACACCCTTGGCCCTCGCCTCGTACGACGCCGTCGAGACCACACCGCGCTCGGTGGGATCTCCCCTACCGCCGACCACCACGGCTTTGCCTACCAGATCGGGGTTGCGCAGCACTTCGACGGCAGCGATGAACTGGTCGAGGTCGACGTGCAGTACCCATCGGCGACGCCCTGGGTCGGTTGGGGTGCTCCCGGTCATGGTGCCCAGTGTGCCCGTGGTGTCTCATGGCGCAATGACCAAATCGATATCTCGCACCATCGGCCGGGTCGTACTCGGGGCGTTCCTCGTCTTCGCCGGCCTGAGCCACCTGTTCTGGGCACGCAGTACGTTCGCAGCCCAGGTGCCCGGGTGGGTGCCACTGAGCACCGACTTCGTTGTGCTGGCTTCGGGGGTCGTCGAGATCGTGCTCGGGCTGGCACTGCTGTTCTGGACTGCTCGCGCACCGCTCGTCGGCTGGGTGGTCGCGGCCTTCTTCGTCGCGGTGTTCCCCGGCAACATTTCACAGTTCGTCACGCACACCGACGCGTTCGGCCTCGACTCCGACACGGCACGAGGAATCCGATTGCTGTTCCAGCCACTGTTGATCCTGTGGGCGCTGTGGTGCACCGGGGCATGGGCGCAGTATCGACTGTCACGACACGGGCGCAGCCGGAGTCAGTAGGCGGACCGCTGCCCGGCCGGAACGATGCCGTGGTGCAACTGCGCCACGTCGGGGTGTGCTCGCGTGCGGGACTTCCATGCGTTCTCGCCGTAGGTGCTGTAGATGGGGTTGTCGGGGTCGTTCTCGACTCCCCGTGAATGCTGCGCAAATTCGGCAGGCAGTTCGATGACCGGTACGACGGCATCGAGCGCCGGGCTCAAGAAGTGTGGCACCGATATCCGGTCGCTGCCGGGGCCTGGCGCGACCACCCGGTGCCGCGTGGCCCGGAGATAGCCGCCGGTCGCCACTTCCAACAACTCGCCGATGTTGACGATGAATGCCCCGGCCAAGGGCGGCACATCGATCCACGTATCGGGAGTCGTCTCCACCTGCAGTCCGGACGAATCCGGTTCGACGAGGAGCAGCGTCAGCACCCCGGAATCCTTGTGTGCGCCGACGCCCTGCGAATGATCGGGGGTACCCGGATAGCGGACGACCTTCATGAGCGTTGCGGGCGCGGTGGCGAAGGCCTCGTCGAACACATTCTCGGGGGCTCCGAGGGATTGCGCCCAATGCCGTAGGAGACGAAGTCCGAGACCGGACACCGTGCGTTCCCAGTCCTCGAACGTCTCTCTGAACCCTGGGGGCTGTGACGGCCACAGATTAGGACCCTGAAGGTTCCAGTACCCCTCGGCCCCATCGAGTGCCGGCCGTTCGGGTCCGATGTCGATCTGCTCCCGCCAATCCACTCGGCCGTTGGTCAGCTCTCCGCCCACCCGCGAATAGCCGCGGAAATGAGGGCTCTTCAGCTGACTGATCTCGTCTTTGACATCGTCCGACACAGCAAAGAACTCCCGTGCCAGACGCAGCACGTCGTGCATTCGCTCGGTCTCGATCCCGTGCCCGACAAGGTAGAAGAAGCCCGACCGATGGGCGGCCTCGCGTAGTGCCCGCTCGAACGCGGAGGGGTCCTTTTCGGCCGAAGCAAGATCGAGAACAGGAAGCATGCTCGCGATTGTCCTCCCCACCTGACGCGGCGGCCAGCACTGTTGAGGTTCCGTGAATATCCATGCGCCAATGCCACACTGGACGCCATGAGCCATGGAGCACTCGACATCACAGTCGTCGGTCACGGCGCAGCCACCTATCCGCCCGAGCAGTGCACGCTGTCGCTGACCGTCCGTACCGACGGACGAACGGCGGAGTCGGCGTCCGAGCCGGCCCAACAACTAGTCCGCGAGCTGACGCGTCTTGTCGAGCCGCTCTACAGCAGCGACGGCGGCCCCATCGATCGATGGTCCGTCGATCAGGTGCGGCACTCGCGGAACCGGCCGTTCAACCACGACGGCGAACAACTGCCGTACGTCTACCAGGCGGAGGCGTCGGTGGAAGTACAGTTCAGCCAGCTCGACCTCGTCGATGCCTTCGTCTACGCCTCCTCTGCGCTCGAGGGTGTGTCGATCGATCACTTCGATTGGGACCTGACCGAATCGAGCCGGATCTCGCACACGCTGGCAGTACGCGAACTCGCCGTTCAGGACGCGGTGGCCAAGGCCGAGGCTTACGCGTCGAGCCTGGGGAGAACGAGCGTGCACGCCGTCGCGATAGCCGATCCAGGTCTGCTGCCGGGGACCGCCGAGCACGGTGGCCCCGACGCCTCGCCTCGCATGTTCGCCGCGAAGTCGGCCCCGGCCGGGTTCGCGCTCAAACCCGAGAACATCACGATCGTTGCGAGCGTGCACGCCCGATTCACCGCTACCTGACTCCGCGCGCATACGCTCGAACCATGAATCGAGACGATGCCCGACGCCTCTGGCCGCGGCCACCGCTCTTGCCTCGTCCGATCCTGATGGATCAGCGCTGGGAACGGCTGGTCTTCTTGCATTGGCAAGTCCCGAGTTCGGCCGTCGCCCCGCTGCTTCCCGAAGGATGTGAACCGGACGAGTTCGACGGTTCGACCTGGGTCGGCCTGATCGGCTTTCACATGGTCGGTGCCGGACTCGGATATCGGCACCCGGTTCCTTACTTCGGTACGTTCGGGGAGATCAATGTCCGGCTCTACTCCGTCGACGCAGAGGGTCGACGCGGCGTCGTGTTCAGATCGCTGGAGGCTTCCCGACTGGCAGTCGTGTTGGGCACCAACGTCGCCCGCATTCCGTATCGATGGGCATCGATCGACATCGACGATGACACCACCACGATCGGATACCGCAGCAAGCGGCTCGCTCCCCCGCATCGCGGTGCCACGACCAATTTCGGAATTGTCCGAGGAACACGCGACATGTCCGAGAACTCACTGGCCGTGTTTCTCACCGCGCGATGGGGGTTGCACACCTCGCTGGCCGGCCGGCTGCTGTACGTACCGAACGTGCACCGGCACTGGAACCTGGTCGATGCCGAACTGACCCACTGCTCCGATGAACTCGTTGCTGCGGCAGGCCTGCCCGGCGTCAGCACACGACCGCCGGACTCGGTGCTGTATTCACCGGGAGTCGAAACCCAGTTCGGAAAGCCCTACACGGTTCGCGGCCGATAGAAGATCACGTGTCCCGAGGACAGCTCGACTACCCAATCGCCGCGGGCCTCGTCGCCTTCTTCGGAGCTCGAGCTCGACGTGACGCTCTCCCGCAAGACGAGATAGCCGGAATCGAGCGGAAGGTCGAACAGAAGCTTTGTGCCGTCCGAGAATTCGACAGCCGGCTCGTCACCCGTCGACAACCGAACTACAGTGGCTCCGATGGACGGGAGACCTTCGACGGTCGGCCCCTCCGTACTGGGGTGCTCGGGGGCCGGCCACGATTCGACGGCTCCATCCGGTCCGCACAGGACGGTGGACCCGTCTGCGGCGCAGTACTCCCAGGATTCGACTTCGTCGCGGGGACGAGCCACCACTGTGTGCCCGCCGGCGAACGCCATCCGCAGCACGCCCGATCGGTCGTAGTCGACGTCCTCGCACACGAGACCGTGCAAAGCCGCGAAGGCCCGTAAACCCTCGAACTGATTGTCTTCGTCGACCGTGAGGTCATCGATCACCACTTCGCTGAAGGAAACGGTGGCTCCATCGTCGAATTCGATGGTCAGATCGAAATCGAGCAGAATTCTGCTGACACGGTGCTGATCGACGGCGAGTTTCATCGACTTCGACTGTGCCACAGAACCGAGTCCCGGTACATAACCGAGCACGGCACACCCGGGGCGGCGGGGCTGGAGAGTCGTCGGTGTCGCGATCGGTGTGCGCGGGTTCGGCTGTGGCGGTTGTGGTTTCGAAATGCGTAATGCCCCCGACCGTGAGGTCGGGGGCATTACGGAATGTTGTGTTCGGCGGTGTCCTACTCTCCCACACCCTGTCGAGTGCAGTACCATCGGCGCTGGAGGGCTTAGCTTCCGGGTTCGGAATGGGACCGGGCGTTTCC
>NZ_NOXY01000016.1:0-121208 GCF_002258735.1 Rhodococcus sp. WWJCD1 | reverse complement strand
GTTCGTCATCCTGCGGGCCGGCGAGGAGAACACCGGCGATGCGTTGATCGCCGAACTCAAAGCGCAGGTCTCCAAGGAGATCTCACCGATCGCCCGGCCGCGCGAGATCTCCATCGTGCCGGAGCTGCCCAAGACCCGCTCCGGCAAGATCATGCGACGCCTCCTCCGCGACGTCGCCGAAGGCCGCGAACTCGGCGACGTCTCCACCCTCGTCGACCCGAAGGTGTTCGAGGCAATCAAAAAAGGCCGCTGACGGCCAGTGGTGCGGTTGAGTGCCCCCTGAGGCACTCAACCGCACCACTGCCTCAGGCACTCAGATCGAACACCGTGTAATCGCCGACGGTCCTCGGTGTGAAGGTCGCGGCCACCCAGTCACCGATTGCCGACGGCCTGGTCTTGCCCGTTCCTGCAATGAAGTAGTGGATCTTTCCCGCGGCCACGTCGGCCTCGAATTGGTCGAGTGTGGGCGACGGGTCGGTTCCGGAGAATCCGCCCACCGGCATCACCGGGTCGTCGGTCGCGAGCTGTAGGACCGCGGCGGCATTGGATCCGATCGTCGCCGCCGCCCAGGTGTACTTCTGCGGATCGGCCTCGAGGAGTGCGGTCAGCTCCGCGTCGGGAGCCGATGGAGAGCCGAATTGCGTTGACCGCTCGGCATCTTCACCCCCTCGACCACTTCGATACGCGGCCTGGTCGGATGCAACCGCAGGCCCGGCCGACGGGCCACCTCCTGTGTGCGGAGTGACCACGGTATCGGCGACGTACGCGACGGGGCCGGCAAGAGCGACCGCAATTGCCATCGCTCCCAGTGCAATCGAGATCGATCGGGACCGACGGAACACCAGGGCCGCTGCGACGAAAACCCCGACTCCCAGCACTACCCACCGCAGCCACGGCAGAAATTCGGGACTTCGCGCCAGAAAGACGAACGATGTGGCCGTCGTGATCGCAGATGCCAGCACGAGAACCGCACGCCACACGGCCTTTTCGCGCCTCACCCACAGCTCACGGACAGCCGCTCCGACGATGGCGGCGATCGCCGGAGCGACGACGATCGTGTAGTAGGGGTGGAAGGTCCCCGACATGAAGCTGAACACCACCGAGCACCCGACGAGCCACAGCCCCCACATCACGAACCACGCGCGCTGAAAGTCCTGCCGAGGAGCTCTGCCGCGCAACAGGATTCCCGCAACCACGAGCACCAGTGCGGCCGGAATCAACCACGAGATCTGACCTCCCTGGGCGGCCGCGAACATTCGGGTGATGCCCGTCTGCGGTCCGTGCCCACCCGGCCCGAAACCGCCTGCCTGCGCTGCATCCCCGGCAGGAGATCCGGCGGTGCCCGCATGTTCGTTACCGGTCAACCTACCCAAGCCGTTGTAGCCGAAGGTCAGATCCAGGATGCTGTCGGTCTTCGATCCGCCGACCCAGGGCCGGTCCGCCGCCGGCACCAGTTGCACGATCGCAACCCACCATCCCGCGGAGACGAGCACGGCGGCACCGGCGGCCAGCAACTGCAGAAGTCGAGTTCCGAGCTTGGGCGGACCGAACGCGGCGTAGGCCACGGCAAGAGCCGGAACGACGAGGAACGCCTGCAGCTGTTTGGTCAGGAATCCCAGACCCATGACAGCGCCGGTCAGCACCAGCCAGCGAGTGCGTCCGTCTTCGAGAGCGCGCAGCATCGCCCACGCTGCCCCCAACAGGGTGAGGGTGAGCAAGGCGTCGGGATTGTCGTAGCGGAACATCAGCGCGAAGGTCGGCGTAGTGGCCAAGATCGCGCCCGCAATCAACGCTGCCCCGTATCCGAATCGGCGGGCGACGATCGCGTACATGATTCCCACACTCAGCACGGCCATCAGCACCTGCGGCAACAACAGCGACCACGAGTTGAGACCGAAAGTCCGTACCGAGAGTTCCATGATCCACAGCGACGCCGGTGGCTTGTCCACCGTGATGGAGTTCGCGGCGTCGGACGAACCGAACAGGAACGCCTTCCAACTGATCGAGCCGGCCTGAACGGCCGCCGCGTAGAAGGAATTACCCCACTGCTCGCGGTTCAGATCGAGGGCGTAGGCCCCTGCTGTTCCGACGAGAAGGGCAGCGAGAGTGGGCATCGCCCAACGTGGTCGATTCACGTCGAGTCCAGAGTCGGCGCTCACAGATTGGATGGTCACAGTCGATCACTGTCGACCTCGATCCTGAGGATGTGCGGTCAACTTCCTGAAAATCGACCGTCAATCATCACCGTCACCCGAAGAATGCCCGAATTGTCTGCACTGCAACGACTTCGAGGCCGCCCATGTGAGCGGAACTTCGTAGCCCACTACGAAGTTCCGCTCACGTGCGGCACAGCCGCTCTACACGCTGTCGAGCGACTGGTCTCGTGTTTCCTTCATGATGATCAGCGAGATCAGTGTCAGTGCCGCAGCGATGGCCAGGTAGACGCCGACCCAGCCGACGCCGTAGCTGCTCACCAGCCAGGTGGCGATGAACGGGGCCACTGCGGCACCGAGGATCGACGCGGTGTTGTACGAGATTCCCGAACCCGTGTAGCGCACGTTGGTCGGAAACAGCTCGGGCAGAACGGCACTCATGGGTCCGAACGTCAGGCCCATCAGTCCGAGGCCGACGCACATGAACACCAGCATCTTGCCTGCCGACGCGGACGACGGGTCGGCGAACCAATGGAACGACAGACCGAACAGCACGATCGCCGCGGTGATGACGATGAGCGTCGGACGTCGGCCGTACTTGTCGGCGAGCAGCCCGGCGACCGGGATCAGGGCCGCGAAGAACAGCACCGCGATGAGCTGGAGCTCCAGGAAGTCCGTGTACGGGATGGCCAGCTTGGGACCGTTGACGTCGGCCACCTTGCCCGTTCCGTAGCTGACCACCCACGTGGTCATGATGTAGAACAGCGTGTAGGTGGCGAGCATGACGAAGGTACCGATGATCAGCTGACGCCAGCTGGTCTTGAACACCTGAGCCAACGGGGTCTTGACCTTCTGGCCGCGCTCGACGGCCAGCTTGAACACCGGCGTCTCCTCGAGCTTGAGTCGGACGTACAGGCCGATGATCACCATGATCGCGCTGAGCAGGAACGGGATACGCCAGCCCCACGTGAGGAACGCGTGGTCGGTGCCGGAGTTCGCGGAGTCGTAGCCGGTCGCGATGACGATGAGCAAGAAGATGCCGTTGGCGAAGAAGAAGCCGATCGGTGCGCCCAGCTGCGGGTACATCGCCGCCCAGGCTCGCTTGCCCGGCTTGGCGGTTTCGGTGGCCAGCAACGCCGCACCGCTCCACTCACCGCCGAGGCCGACGCCCTGGGTGAAGCGCATGATCGCCAGCAGAGCCGGTGCCCACAGACCCACCGCGGCGTACGTCGGCAGGAGTCCGATCGCGAATGTCGCGACACCCATCGTCAGCAGGGACCCGACGAGGGTCGCCTTTCGTCCTATGCGATCGCCGAAGTGGCCGAACAGAATCGAGCCGATGGGTCGCGCCACGAACGCCAAACCGAACGTCGCGAACGACGCGAGCAGCGCGGTCGTGTCGTTGCCCGCGGGGAAGAACAGGCGGGGGAAGACGAGCACGGCGGCGGTGGCATAGATGTAGAAGTCGAAGAACTCGATCGACGTGCCGACCATCGAGGCGATCACGATGCGCGACCGAGGCACCTGAGGTGCGGGAATTGCGCCGTCGTCCGTGACGGCGTGTGGTGAACTCACGAATTGCTCCTGAAGAGGGAAGTTCCCTGGAAATTACCTGATGAACACCTGAGAATTTCACGCCCCCGGTCTGTTCGTTGCCGATTGGTGCAACATTTCCGTGTTTGTCTCGACGGGCGGGGAGGTAACCATCGGCGGGCCGAGCATCGCTCGGCTGCCGCGTAGCGGTTAACCTGCTACCTAGGCACTACTGTCGATACGATCTTCCGCAACACCGAGCAGAGCGATTACAAGGGGTCGAGAGTTGAGCGTCAGCAATGACAAGGGATACGGAAACGGCGTCCCGAATACGATTTCGTCGATACCTCTGACCGATGTCGATGCCCGCACCCCTGGTAGCGCCAGCATCGGAAATCTCGTCAAGGACGCCACCACCCAGGTCTCGACGCTCGTGCGCGCCGAAGTCGCTCTCGCCAAAGCCGAGGTCACCGGCGAGGTCAAGAAGGGTCTGCAGGGCAGCGTCTTCTTCATCATCGCGTTGACGGTGTTGCTGTTCAGCTCGTTCTTCTTCTTCTTCTTCGCCGCGGAGCTGCTCGACGTGTGGCTCTACCGCTGGGCGGCCTTCCTCATCGTGTTCGCCGTCATGGTGTTGGCCGCGGCGCTGTTCGGTTTCCTGGGCTATCGCAGAGTCAAGAAGCTGCGCAAGCCCGAGAAGACCATCGACTCTCTCAAGCAGGCGTCGACGGTACTGCCGAACCAGCACGAGTCCATCCCCGGAATTCCCGGCTACAAGAAGTAGTCGACGCCCGGCGAGTCGAGCAGTATGAATCAACCCGATCCGTCCACGGTCCGCTACCCGGGACAGTGGATCCATCGCGATATCCATGCCAACGGAATCCGGTTCCACATCGTCGAAGTCGGCGAACACGAACCGAACGCGCCGCTGGTGGTCCTACTGCACGGCTTCGCCGATTTCTGGTACTCGTGGCGACACCAACTCGACGCACTCGCTCGGTCCGGTGTGCGCGCCGTCGCCGTCGACCTGCGTGGGTACGGCGACTCCGACAAACCCCCACGCGGATACGACGGGTGGACCCTCGCCGGCGACATCGTCGGCCTGATTCGAGCCCTCGGCTACCCGAACGCCACGTTCGTCGGCCACGCCGACGGCGGACTGGTCTGCTGGGCCAGCTCGGCTCTGCATCCACGTCTGGTGCGCTCGATGGTGCTGATCAACGCCCCACACCCCATCTCCCTGCGCCGCGCCGTGTTGAAGGATTCTGCACAACGCGCGGCTCTGCTGCCGCACTTCGTTCGCTACCAGGTTCCGCTGCGGCCCGAGAGGCTGCTCACGCGTCGAGGCGGCGGCGCGGTGGAAGAGCTGATGCGTAGTCGAGCCGGGTCCGCCTGGAAGAGCACCGAGGATTTTGCGGACACCGCAGCCAAGATGAGCTCTGCCATCCGCATTCCCGGTGCCGCACATTGTGCGCTCGAATATCAGCGCTGGGCGTTCCGCAGCCAGTTCCGTTCCGACGGCCGCCGCTTCATGGATGCCGTCGACGTGCGCACCTCGATTCCCGTCGCGCAGATCATCGGCGACCTCGACCCGTACGTGCTGCCCACCACCCTCGATCGGGATCGGCACTGGGCCCCGGGCCTGACGCGTCGAACAGTGCGGGACGTGGGGCACTACGTGCACCAGGAAGCACCGGACGTGGTGTCCGAGGAGATCCTGCGCATCGTGCGCGACGGCTAGACGACAGGGTCAGACGATGCAGTCGCCGGTACCCACGCTGACCGGCGCATCGAAGCTCCTCGCCAGCTCGTCCGCGATCTCCGACGCGGTCAGCACGAATCCGGTGTCGGGGTCGTCGACAGCGGCACCGAACACGACACCGAGAACCTCACCGGACGAGTTGACCAGCGGTCCACCGGAATTGCCCTGCCGCACCGATCCGCGCACCGTGTAGACCTCGCGTTGGACGGTTCCGGTGCGGTAGATGTCGGGGCCGCTGAGGTTGATGATCTCGCGGATCCGGGCCGGGCTCGCCGTGTAGGGACCGCCGCCGGGGTAACCGAGCACGATGGCGTCGGATCCGGATTCGGCCGGCGTCGGCGCGAAGTTCAGCACCGGTGCCTGCAGCTCCGAAACACGAAGCACGGCAACGTCTTCTTCGGGGTCGAACAGTACGACGTCGGCGTCGAGTGGGCCGTTGGGAGAATCGACGGTCACCTCGGACGTGCCGGCCACGACGTGCGCGTTGGTCATCACCAGGTCGGAGCCGACGACGAAGCCGGAGCCCTCCAGTGCTTTCTGGCAGCTCGGCGCGATGCCGTTGATCTTGATGACGCTCGACTGCAGCGCCACCGGAATCGGACCCGCGGCGATGCCGGAATCCGGAGCTGCGACGTCGGCAACCGGCGTGCGACCGAACGGTCCGATGACGTCCGGCAATCCGGAGGTATCGAGCAGCGCCGAGAATTCCTTGGGCACCTGACGCAACCAGTCGGGTGCCACCTCGTCGACCTTGCCCAGGACCGTCGAGCCGCGAACCGCACTGGCGACCTCGGGCTGCGACGACGACGTCAGCGGAATGGCGAGCAACCACGCGGCAGCCAGAACGGCCGCGGCCTGCAGACCGGCCCCGATAGTGCTGTCGACGGATCTGGCTGCGCGCGAATGTATTCCGCTGCGCAACGCGCGCCCCAGAACCATGCCGGCCACCTCACCGACGATCACCAACACCACGATCAACGCGATGCCGACGAAGACCCGCATTCGCGAACCGTCGACGTGCTCGAGCACGTGCGGTGCCACCAGAATGCCGGCAACGGCCCCGAGCACGACGCCGAGAAACGCCAGCGCCGACGCCACCGCACCCTGCCGCCATCCCGATGTTGCTGCCAACAGTGCGATGGCGACCACCGCGATATCGACCCACCCTGAACCCGTCACCGATCGAGCCTCGCTCCTACCGCAGTCAAGCTGGCCTCCAGATCGCGTATGTCCCCCGTGTCCCACTCGGACTCCCAGCCCGACACAGCGAGCAGGCCCGCCAGAATACCGCCCGTGAATCCCCACACCAGCATTCCCTGTACCGAAAAGGCCGGGCCCTGGTAGCCGGCGGGATGGCGCACCTGGAATCTGTTGTCCGGATCGAGCAACTCTCGCAACGGAACTCGCACCACCCGCTCGGTTTCGCCCGCGTCGACCACCCGAACCGGACTCGGGGCCTGCCAGTACGAAAGCACCGGAACCACATCGAAGCGCGACGGCGGCACGTAGATCCCGGGCATCGTTGCCAGCGGGACGACGCCTGCGGGGTCGAGCCCGGTTTCCTCCTGCGCCTCCCGCAGCGCCGTACCGATGGGACCGTCGTCGCCGGGATCGGTGGCACCACCGGGGAAGGCGATCTGTCCGCTGTGATCACGCAGTGTCGACGCGCGCTGGGTCAGCAGTACGTCGGCGTCGGCTGGTAGCCCGCCGGGTGCGGCCGGGTCAGCGGCTGCCGGCCCGCCGAACAGCACCAACACCGCCGCGGAACGGGTTCGGTCGGCAGGCTGCGCGTGCCGCTGCAGCACCGGGTTGATGCCGGTGGTGTCGGTCAGTCCGTTCGCGCTGCCGGCGACGTCGAGCATGCGCCCGAGCCACTCGGGTGCGCTCACGACGCGACTCCGAGGTTCTCGCGCACCGCGTCGGCGATGTCGTCGACGCCTGTGAAGGGTTGAGGTAGCACCTTGGCGACAGTGCCATCCGCAGATATCAAAACGGATACGGGCAGGACGTTCGGTGCTCCCACCGCGGCCGCGACGCGGCCGCCGCCGTCCTGAACTCCGGGCAGAGTGACCCCGTAATCGGTGAGCCGAGTGAGGCCGTTCGCCTCGTTGGCGTCGTTGTGCACCGTGAGGACAGTGATGGCATCACCCGCCCGCTCCGCGTATTGCTGCAGGTACGGCAGTTCCTCCGCGCAGGGTCCGCACCAGTAGGCCCAGATGTTCAGCAACGCGGGGCGGCCGGCCAGGGCTTGGCCCAGGTCGACGTACGAGCCGTCGCCGATGCATTCGAGTGTGATGCCCGTCAACGGGCCCGTTGACGTGCCGGACGGCGTCGGACATGCGGCGAGACCGGCGTTCTGTCGCAACGGTGCGAGAGCTTCGGGTGTGTCGGCGGCGCGGCGTTCGGCCGTCGACGGTCCTGCCTGACCGAGGCCGGGGCCGTCCGAGCGCTGCGCGCCGGGAGATTCACTGCGGGGCCACAGCGCGTAGACCATCCCGACGACGAGAATGAGCGCAACCAGAGACCAGCGAAGAGCGGCCTTGTTCACGACACGATTCCGGCAAGGGCGAGAAGGTGTTCGGTTTCGGGACCCTTCACCAGGGCTGCAGCGGCGGCCGGATCGGTCGGACCCAGGCCGAACGACGGGCAGTCCTTGGCGAGGACGCACACTCCGCACGCCGGAGTACGGGAGTGGCAGACGCGTCGACCGTGGAAGATGACGCGATGCGAGAGCACGGTCCACTCTTTGCGCTCTATCAGTGCACCGACCGCGTGCTCGACCTTGACCGGGTCCTCTTCCTCCGTCCACTGCCAGCGCCGCACCAGCCGACCGAAGTGGGTGTCGACCGTGATGCCGGGTACGTCGAACGCGTTGCCGAGAACGACGTTGGCCGTCTTGCGGCCGATACCCGGAAGGGTGACGAGGTCTTTCAGCGTCGCCGGCACTTCGCCGTCGAAGTTCTCCAGCAGCTTCTGGCCGAGACCGATCAACGAGTTGGCCTTGTTCCGATAGAACCCCGTGGTGCGGATGAACTCCTCGAGTTCGGTTCGGTCCGCTTCGGCGTAGTCGCGGGCTGTGCGGTATCTCACGAACAGTGCCGGGGTGACCATGTTGACGCGCTTGTCGGTGCACTGTGCGGACAGGATGGTCGCCACGGCCAGTTCGAGGGGCGTCGTGAAGTCGAGTTCGCAGTACACGTGCGGAAAGGCGACCCCGAGCGTCCGAT
The DNA here is from genome assembly GCF_002258735.1 of Rhodococcus sp. WWJCD1. NCBI lineage: Bacteria > Bacillati > Actinomycetota > Actinomycetes > Mycobacteriales > Nocardiaceae > Rhodococcus > Rhodococcus sp. WWJCD1. The sequence continues at coordinate 112,536 of NZ_NOXY01000016.1, read as the reverse complement.
TCATTCGCCGAGCTCGACGCACGAGCCCGAGGTGCGTCTCCTCGCGTTTGCGCACGTCGGGGCGTTTCGGAGCTGTCGAATCCACTCCACAACTGTACGGACAAGAATGCGTAACGAACTACGCGACCGCACCGAGCTGTGTTTGTATCGAGACCTTTTCGGTGTTAACTGGCCGGTATGCAAGGACTCGCCGTGGTGCTCTTTCCGGTACTACTCATGCTCTTCGCACTCGCGATGGAGCGCGTCGAGTTCCGGCTCAGCAAGCTCGGCGTCCGAGAGCACGAAGTAGAGGAATTTCTCGATCAGGCGAGCAAGTCCGAGGTCGCCACACTGGCCAACGAAGGCTTCCCGCACGCGCTGGCTCGCTTCAACACCCGCAAGCGTCGGCAGGCCCCACCGCGGACCATCGACACGCGCGACGGCATGGTCGACCAACGCGCCAGCTGAGCAACCATTTTGTCCGATAGGCCGCGATTTCGATGAATTTTCGGTGAACGGGAACACACACTCAATAGCTCTGGCAACCTGTGGTGGCGTCGATCACTCGGTTTCGACCGAGTCGAAGTAGACTCCCCTGAGGTAATTGTTGTGTTTGAACATTGCACCGGCTTCGACGCCTGAACTGCCCACGCAGTTCGGTGGGTGGCACGACTGTGTACAAACGCCTTCGGTGGTGCGGGTTTGCCGCATCGTCGACATCCCTAAAGGAGCGCAAGTGGACGACGTCCTGGCACGGGCCGGCATCTTCCAAGGAGTCGAACCCTCTGCGGTTGCGGCCCTGACGAAGCAGCTGCAGCCTGTCGATTTCCCCCGCGGACACGTCGTGTTCAACGAGGGTGAGCCCGGAGACCGGCTCTACATCATCGTTTCCGGCAAGATCAAGCTCGGACGACGCTCTCCCGACGGCCGCGAGAACCTGCTGACGATCATGGGACCGTCGGACATGTTCGGCGAGCTCTCCATCTTCGATCCCGGCCCCCGTACGTCCTCGGCCACCACGGTCACCGAGGTGCGCGCGGTCAGCATGGACCGCGCTGCGCTCAAGGACTGGATCGACCAGCGCCCCGAGATCGCCGAGCAGTTGCTGCGCGTGCTGGCTCGCCGGTTGCGCCGCACCAACAACAACCTGGCCGACCTCATCTTCACCGACGTCCCCGGACGTGTCGCGAAGGCACTGCTGCAGCTCGCGCAGCGCTTCGGCACACAGGAAGCGGGATCACTTCGCGTGACCCACGACCTGACGCAGGAAGAGATCGCTCAGCTCGTCGGTGCCTCTCGCGAGACCGTCAACAAGGCACTCGCCGACTTCGCACACCGCGGATGGTTGCGCCTCGAGGGCAAGTCCGTGCTGATCTCGGACTCCGAGCGTTTGGCCCGAAGAGCTCGCTAGGCCGAGCCCCGTCGGGACAGCAGCTCGCTAGCTAGCTGCTTTCACGAAGGTAGGCCAGCTGCGTCTTGACCGACATCCGCGCAGCCGGCCATAGCTTCTTGTCCACGTCCGAATAGACGTGGCGTACCACCTGCATCGGTTTCGCGTTCTCGCCGATCTCCACCAGCGCCGCGCGAACCTGATCCAACCGCTGCTGACGGTGGGCGCGATACGCTCGCGCCACCTCGGCGGCGTCCGGTAGTTCGGGTCCGTGCCCGGGCAGCACCGTCTTTCCGGCACCTGCTGATTCCAGTCGGTCCAACGACTCGAGGTAATCCGCGAGGGAGCCGTCCTTCGGGTCGAGCACCGTGGTGCCGCGGCCGAGGATCGTGTCTCCGGTCAGGATCGCGTCATCGAGCACGAAGCTCACCGAATCCGCTGTGTGTCCGGGCGTGTGCAGGACCTCGATCCGCAATCCGGCCGCCTCGATGACCTCGCCGTGGGCCAACGTCGCGCCGTCCCCGTGCAGAAACTTCTCCCCCAGAGCGCGCACCGGAGCGGATGTCTTGCGGTGGAAGCGCTTCACTCCGCCTGTGTGATCAGCGTGGCGATGGGTCACCAGCGTCAGCACCACCGTGCCCGACGCGGCGACGGCGTCGAGATGGGCTCGGTCCTTCGGACCCGGATCGACGACGATGCATTCCTCGGCACCCGGTGCACGCAGGATCCAGGTGTTCGTTCCGTCGAGAGTCATCTTGCCCGGGTTGTCGGCGAGCAGAACCGACGCGGTCGGCGTCACCTGCCGAAGAAGTCCGTACGCGGGATGCTGGGGGTTCGAGTCGGCCATTGAAACACTGTAGGTCGCCCACCCCAGGCCGTGGTGACGAGGACTACCGTCGACTCTCATGAAGATCGGACTCGTCGGAGCGGGCCCCTGGGCTCGCAAGACTCAAGCCCCCTCGCTGCTCGCTCACCCGGGTGTGGACTTCACCGGCGTGTGGGCACGCAGACCGGACGCCGCGGCCGAACTGGGAGCGCCGGTCTTCGACTCGTTCGACGCATTGTTGGGCGCAGTCGACGCGGTGGCGTTCGCAGTACCGCCCGCCGTGCAGGCCGGGTACGCATTGCGCGCAGTTCAGGCAGGCAAACATGTGTTGCTGGACAAGCCGATTGCGGCAACCGTGGCCGAGGCCGAGGAACTTGCCGCGGCCGTCACGGCGGCCGGAGTGCGGTCGATGGTGACCTTGACTCTCCGATTCGCTCCGGAGACAAGACAATTCCTCGACGCGACGGCCGGACGTACCTGGGCAGCAGGATCGGGAACCTGGTTCTCCGGGGCGATTCTCGGCGGGGCATACGCCAATTCGCAGTGGCGACACGACGACGGGGCAATACTCGACATCGGGCCACACGTGTTCGACCTGCTCGACGCTGCGCTGGGAACCATTGCACGCGTTGCCTATTCGCACCGCGAGGTGGCATCGGACAGTTGGACGGTGCTGCTCGAACACGAGGGCGGTGCCCGCAGCACGGTGCAATTGTCACTACGGACGCCGATCATGCCGTCGCTCATGCGCATCGAGCTGAGCGGCACCGACGGAGTCGAGACCCTCACCGATCGATCGACCTCGTCGACCGATTGCTTCGCCGTGTTGCTGGACGAATTCCTCGAGTCGGTCGAGTCGGGTGTCGATCACGAATGCTCGGTACACCGAGGCCTGCATCTGCAGAAGGTGATTGATCGGGCGCGGGAGTGGGCACCCTGAATCCATGACCATCATGGACGTCAAGGACGCGATGTTTCATTTCGCCTCGGCTCCTCACCGTTCGATGGATCAGTACACGGCGATCGTTTTCGACTCCGGAGACGCCGATCCACCGAGTTTTCACCAGGTGGTGGCGCATGTCGAACATCGCGCTCGGCTCGTTCCGAGGTTGGGGATTCGCATTTGCGAAGCACCGGGGCACTGGGAATTTCCGCGATGGATCCGTGATCCGCACCCTGTTCGCGACCATCTGGTGGATCACGACCTGTCCGATGGCCGGCACACGGTCGAGTCGTTCCTGGCAGAGCTGTCGAGCGTTCCGATCGACGCGACGGATCGGGCGTGGAAAATTCATGTCGGCCGAGGACTTTCGAAAGTCGACGGAGTTCGGGGAGCGGCCACTGTCGTCGTCGTCCAGATCAGTCATGCGATGTCCGACGGATCGGTGGGCACCCACATCGCCCGCGCCCTGTTCGGTCGCGGCGAGAACACCGAGAACACGGCTCTCCCGGACCCGGTGGCGTCGCGTGCGCGCCCTCGGTACGACGCTGCCAAAGGTGCCGTGCTGCTGCCGCTCCGTTGGGCGAGGTCGCAGATCCCGATGGTGCGCGCCCAGAAGAAGTACTTGGCCGCGGTGCGAGACGGGGAGCTGGTGGTACCCGCGCCGGTCGAGGCCGCGAAATTCAATGCCCATCCCGACGAGACCAGGGCCGTGCACGTGCTGCAGTTCCCGAAGTCGCAGTGGACGGGTGGGCCGGCGACCGTGACGGTCACCGCACTGACCGCCGTCGGGGCTGCGCTGGCCGAGTACTGCGCGGCCCACGGAGAACCGGACCGAGACGACCTCCGAGCGCTCGTCCCCACCGCCCTCTCGGCGTCGGTGCCGTGGCCTGCCGTCAATCGCACCCTGCCCGCGGCCGTGAGTCTGCACCCGCAGCTTGCCGATGCGACCCGACGAGCGTCGGCCATCGCGGAAGCACTGGCACAGCAGCGCGAACACGTGACCGATCACCGCCACCTCGATGCAACTCGATCGGCCGAGGTCTATCCAGCGGCTCTGATCCTCGGCTTCGGCCGCCACGGTCGGCGCACGGCCCCTCGCACCGGGACACCCGATCGGGTCACCACTCATACGGTCGTGACCAGCGTCAACCGAACGAGCCTCGACCTCACACTGGGCTCGGCCCGAGCGCAGTCGTGTTCGGGCGTCGCCGCGCTCGGGCCCGGCTGCAGCGTCAGCCACGCCGTCTACGGGTACGGCGATCTGGTCACCGTCTGCGTGGCGGCATGCCCGACGACCGTTCCCGACCACGCCGACTACGCGAACATGCTGCGTTCGGCGATCGACGAGACCTGCGCCGCCCTCCACGGAACGGCGACTACCGCAGTTCGACGATGAGCTCCACTTCCACCGAAGCACCGAGGGGCAATTCGGCCACACCCACGGCCGAGCGGGCATGCTTGCCTGCGTCACCGAAGATCTCACCGATGACGTTCGACGCCCCGTTGATCACCCCGGGCTGACCGGTGAACCCCTGGGCGGACGCCACGAATCCGACGGCCTTGACCACGCGTGCGATCGAGTCGATTCCGACGAGCGCATGGACCGCGGCGAGCGCGTTCAACGCACAGATGCGCGCCGCTGCGGTGGCGTCCTCCGCCGAGACGTCGGAGCCGACCTTGCCCGCGGACGTCAGATTCCCGTCCACGATGGGCAGCTGACCCGAGGTGTAGACGAGGGAACCCACCTGTACTGCCGGGACGTACGCAGCCAACGGCGGAACCACGTCCGGTAGCTCGATGCCCAGCTCGGAGAGCCGTTCGCTCCAGTCGGTCATCTGCGCTCAGGCCTTCGGACGCTTGAAGTACGCGACCAGCGTGTCGCCGCCGTTCGGTCCCGCCATGATCGTGACGAGTTCCCAGCCCTCGGAACCGTAGTTGTCGAGAATCTGCTTGGTGGCGTGAATCAGCACCGGTGCGGTGAAGTACTCCCAGATGATCTTTTCGCTCATGACTGTTGACCCTATCGTTCGGCCGAACACGAGGGGCGCGTCACTGCGAAGACGGGAATGCCGGTTCCGTCGGACGACCGGCATCGAGTCTCTATATGGTCGAGACGTGGGTACATCGAACGAAGAGGGATGGCCGGCGAAGGCAGATGCCGCGCGGCTGCATTTCGTGTCCGGTAAGGGCGGCACCGGCAAGTCGACGGTCGCCGCCGCGTTGGCGCTGGCGCTCGCCGCCGGCGGCCGACGGGTACTGCTGGTGGAGGTCGAGGGACGGCAGGGCATCGCGCAGCTGTTCGACGTGCCGCAGCTGCCACCCGTGGAGACACGCGTGGCCTCGGCGGACGGCGGCGGTGAGGTCTACGCGCTGGCCATCGACATCGAGACCGCGTTCCTCGAATACCTCGACATGTTCTACAACCTCGGTTTCGCCGGCCGCGCGATGCGCAAGATCGGTGCCATCGAGTTCGCGACGACCATCGCACCAGGCCTGCGCGACGTGCTTCTGACCGGCAAGGTCAAGGAATGTGTGGTGCGGACCGACAAGAAGGGAAACCGCGCGTACGACGAGGTCGTCGTCGATTCGCCGCCGACCGGTCGGATCGGGAACTTCCTCGACGTCACCAAGGCCATGGCCGATCTGGCCAAGGGCGGCCCGGTGCGTTCGCAGAGCGAGGGCGTGGTTCGGTTGCTGCACTCGGCGGACACCGTCGTGCATCTCGTCACACTGCTCGAAGCCCTGCCGGTTCAGGAGACCGCCGACGCGGTACGTGAACTCGAGGCGGCAGATCTGCAGCTGGGCACGGTCATCGTCAACCGCACCGAACCGACGTTCCTGCCCGACGACTCGCTCGAAGCCATCGCCGAGGGTGACATCGACGCCGCTGCTATCCAGGACGGCCTCGCCAAAACCGGAATCACGCTCTCCGAGGCCGACTTCGCGGGTCTGCTCACCGAATCGATCGAGCACGCGTCGACGCTCTCGGCTCAGGTGGAGAGCGCAACTCAACTCGACGAACTCGACGTCGCACGCATGTCGTTGCCGATGTTGGCCGACGGTGTCGATCTCGGCGGCTTGTACGAGCTCGCCGCCAAGCTGGCAGAACAGGGTGTCCGATGACTCGACCAGTAGCAACCGAACTCGATGTCGATCGCATTCTGACCGATCCCACGTCGAGGATCGTCGTGGTCTGCGGGGCAGGCGGGGTCGGTAAGACGACGACGGCCGCCGCGATGGCGTTACGTGCCGCCGAGCAGGGCAGGCGCGTGGTGGTGTTGACGATCGATCCGGCCCGCCGCCTGGCTCAGGCTCTCGGTCTCGGCGATTTGGACAACAGCCCGCAGCCGGTGAAATTGGGTGCCGGCGCCAAGGGCGAGCTGCACGCCATGATGCTGAACATGCGGCGCACGTTCGACGAGATGGTCATCGAACATTCGACGCCGGAGAAGGCGGAGCAGGTCCTGGCCAACCCGTTCTATCAGACTGTGGCGTCGTCTTTCTCGGGCACGCAGGAGTACATGGCGATGGAGAAGCTGGGGCAGTTGTCCCTGGATTCGTCGTGGGATCTGATCGTGGTGGACACTCCCCCGTCGCGCAATGCACTGGATTTCCTCGATGCACCGCAGCGGCTCGGCTCGTTCCTCGACGGCCGGTTCATCCGGCTTCTCACCGCTCCCGGCCGTGGCATCACCCGGGTGGTCACCAGCGCGATGAGTTTGGCGATGCGCGGTGTCTCCACCGTCATCGGAAGCCAAATGCTTTCGGACGCATCGTCTTTCGTGCAATCGCTGGATTCGATGTTCGGCGGATTCCGCGAGCGTGCGACGCGCACCTACCAGTTGCTACGCGAGGACGGCACCAGCTTCCTCGTCGTTGCTGCCGCGGAGCCCGACGCATTGCGGGAGGCGGCGTTCTTCGTCGAACGCCTCTCGGCGGAGAAGATGCCGTTGGCCGGGCTCGTGGTGAACCGGACGCACCCGACTCTGTCTTCGGTGCAGGCCGATCATGCTGCCACTGCCGCAGACCTGCTCGATCGGATCGACGACCCGGGCTCGACGCTGACCGCTGCGGTTCTCCGCATTCACGCGCAACGTGCTGTGACGGCGGCGCGGGAGGTGCGGCTGCTTCGACGCTTCACCGGTGCGCACCCCCGCGTGCCGATCGTCGGTGTTCCCTCCCTGCCCTTCGAGGTCTCCGACCTTGCCGCGCTACGTGCGGTGGCCGATCAGCTGACCCGCAAGGGTTAGATCGGCCGCGCTCGGCAGGCTGTGGACCTGCCGGGCCCGGCGGGGGGCTAGATAGCCGCTTGCTGCTGGCGCTGGGTCTCGAAGAATTCGGACCAGGAGTCGACCTCGGGGTGCTGCTTGAGCAGCGCCCGACGCTGGCGTTCCGTCATGCCGCCCCACACGCCGAACTCCACTCGGTTGTCGAGTGCATCCGCACCGCACTGCATCAGCACCGGGCAGTGCCGGCAGATCGTCGCGGCCTTGCGCTGCGCCGCGCCCCGGACGAAGAGCTGATCCGGGTCCGTGCCCTTGCAGCGGGCGTGCGACACCCAGGCGATGCGTGCTTCTGCTTCTTCTACATCGAGTCGCGTCGGCGCGGTTGTCGTATGCATGCGGATACCCCTTTGCGTGTCGGTCGTCCTCGCTGGACGTCCCGGAGGCTCCAAGAAAGTTTGTACCTCGCTGGCGAAGCACAAATTCTAAGAGCTGCCCCACAATCATTATCAAGTGTTACGTGAATCACACCGTGCTCATAATTTAGGTAAAGCGAGCCGCGAATGCAAGACGGCGAGGTCACATTTCTGGTACGGCCGTCCCGAGCAGGGGCGCAGCACACAGCGCATGCGGGCCTGATGCCGGTCCGAGCAGTACCCACGTACGCTGTGCTCTGTGTCAGTCGGAAAAACCGTGGCGAAGCTCGCCGGATGTTCAGCACTCGCCGGTGCGTTGCTCGCCGGCGTGATGTTCCCCATGGCCGGAGGATTCGGGTACGCCTCGAACCGAGCCGCCGATACCGTCGACAACGTGTCGGCCGAGCTGGTCGAGGGAGCAGTACCTGCCGTCTCGACGATGACGGACGTCAACGGCACACCCATCGCCTGGCTGTACGAGCAGCGCCGTTTCGAGGTACCGAGCGACAAGATCTCCAACGAGATGAAGCTCGCCATCGTCTCGATCGAGGACCGCCGCTTCGCCGAACACCGAGGTGTGGACTGGCAGGGCACGCTGCGCGCGTTCCTGACCAATACCACCAGTGGCCAGGTGGAGCAGGGCGCGTCCACCATCGATCAGCAGTACGTGAAGAACTACCAACTGCTGGTGGTGGCCAAGACCGACGCCGAGCGTCGTGCCGCGATCGAGACCACACCCGCCCGCAAGATCCGCGAGATTCGGATGGCGCTGACGCTCGACAAAGAGCTCACCAAGGACGAGATCCTCACCCGGTATCTCAACCTGGTGCCGTTCGGTAACGCGTCCTTCGGCATCCAGGACGCGGCCCAGACCTACTTCGGCATCGACGCCAGCCAGCTCAGCGCCGTCCAGGCCGCGATGCTCGCCGGAATGGTGCAGTCCAGTTCGGCCCTCAACCCGTACACCAACGAGGAGGGCGTGCTCGAGCGCCGGAACACCGTGCTCGACACGATGATTCAGAACCTGCCCGAGCGTGCTGCAGAACTGACGGCCCTCAAGTCCGAGCCGCTCGGTGTGCTGCCGGTCCCCCAGACCCTGCCCCGCGGATGCATCGCGGCAGGCGACCGCGGATTCTTCTGCGACTACGCATTGCAGTACCTCGCCCAGGCCGGAATCAGCCAGGAACAGATCGACAAGGGCGGGTACCTCATCCGCACGACGCTCGACCCCGCAGTGCAGAACTCCACCAAGGCCGCGCTGGTCGAGAACACCAGCCCGAACCTCGACGGTGTCGCCACTGTCATGAACGTCGTCGCCCCCGGACAGGACCAGCACCGAGTTCTGGCGATGGGCAGCAGCCGTACCTACGGCCTCAACGCCGACGACGACGAGACCGTGCAGCCGCAACCGCACTCCCTCGTCGGCAACGGAGCGGGCTCGATCTTCAAGATCTTCACCACGGCCGCAGCCATGGAGCGTGGACTGGGCACCAGCGCAACGCTGCAGGTTCCCAAGCGCGTGGAGGTCAAGGGAGTCGGCGACGGCGGTGCCAGAAACTGCCCCGCTTCCACGTACTGCGTGGAGAACGCGGGCAACTACCCACCCGCGCTGTCCATCACCGACGCGCTGGCTCAGTCCCCCAACACCGCGTTCGTCAAGCTGATCGAGTCGGTAGGCGTCACGCCGACGGTCGATATGGCCGTTCGCCTCGGCCTGCGCTCGTACACCGACCCGGGTTCGTCGGGCACCGACCAGTCGATGGCCGATTTCCAGAAGAGTCAGAACCTGGGCTCGTTCACCCTCGGACCGACCTGGGTCAACCCGCTGGAACTGTCCAACGTGGCTGCCACGCTCGCCTCCGGCGGCAAATGGTGCCCGCCCACCCCGATCGATTCGATCTTCGACCGCGACGGGAAGCCCGTTCCGGTCGCGCACCAGGCCTGCGAGCAGGTCGTCGAGCCCGGCCTGGCGAACACCCTCGCCAACGCGATGAGCAAGGACGACCAGGCAGGCGGCACATCAGCGTCCGCCGCCGCATCCGCCGGCTGGAACCTGCCGATGTCCGGTAAGACCGGTACCACCGAGTCGAACCGATCCTCGGGCTTCCTCGGGTTCACCAACAACTACGCCGCCGCCGTGTACACCTACGGTGATTCGCCGACGCCCAGCGAGATCTGCTCGTTCCCGCTGCGGCCATGCGGCTCGGGCAATCTGTACGGCGGTAACGAGCCGGCGCGGACGTGGTTCGACGCCATGACCCCGATCGCCAACAACTACGGTCCCGTCGCGTTGCCACCCGTCGACCAGAAGTACGTCCGTGGCTCCGCCAACGGTCAGGTTCCCGATGTGACCGGTCAGAGCCAGTCGTCTGCGACGTCCACGCTGCAGGGTGCGGGCTTCCAGGTGACGGCGGTGACGACGGCCGACCAGGCTGCACGCGGCACCGTGGTGTCGACCTCACCGTCGGGTTCGGCGGTGCCGGGATCGAACATCACGATCTACGTCAGCGACGGCTCGGTTCGACCGGCCCCGGCTCCGGCCCCTGCCCTGCCGAACATCCAGATACCGGAACTACCGCCGGGCATCCAGATTCCGGCGATCCCCGGTCTGACGGCTCCTCGCTAGTGCCTGCGGCAGTGGTGCGCACTACAGGCGGTCTTTGACTGCCTTCGAAAGTCGCGATCCGTCGGCCTTACCCGCTGCGAGTCCCGACGCGATCTTCATGACCTGACCCATCTGCTTCATCGCCGGTCGCTCACCGAGGTCCTCGGCCACCTGCGCGATGGCGGTGTCGACGATGGTGGCCAGTTCCTCGTCGGTGAGCGGGGTGGGCAGGTATTCGTTGATGATCTGCGCCTCGGCATGCTCGTTCGCCGCAAGTTCGCCGCGGCCGTTCTGGGTGTAGATCTCGGCCGATTCGCCGCGCTTCTTCGCTTCCTTGGCAAGCACTTTCAGCACGTCGTCGTCGGTCAACTCGTGGGCCTCCTTACCGGAGACCTCCTCGGTCTGGATGGCGGCGAGAATCATGCGCAGCGTAGCCAGGCGGAGTTTGTCCTTCGCCTTCATCGCTGCGGTGAGGTCGGTACGGAGGCGGGCCTTGAGTTCGGACATGGCGGAAACGCTACGCGGCGCAGTCGTCGGCTCGCACGTCCATATCCGGTTGCTGCCGTATCGTGGATGAGGTGTCCGCACAATTCAGTCCCTCGTTTCTCCGTACCTCGGCGCAACTGCGCAGCGCCTCCACGCAACTGCGCACTGCTGCAGAACAGGCTCGCGATGCAGTCCGAGCAGCTCCGCTGAAGAGTTCCGTGATCGGGACTGCAGGCGCGGCGGCGTTGGGGCTCGGATACGCCACCCTCATCGAGCGCAATGCCTTCACTCTGCGCGAGACATCCATGGCCGTGTTGGAGCCGGGTTCGGCGACCCTGCGGGTGCTGCACATCAGCGACCTGCACATGATGCCGGGCCAGCGGATGAAGCAGAACTGGCTGCGTGAACTGGACCGGCTCGAGCCCGATCTGGTCGTCAATACCGGCGACAACCTCTCCCACCAGCGCGCCGTCCCCAGCGTCGTGCAGGCGTTGGGGCCGATGCTCGCCCGGCCGGGCCTGTTCGTGTTCGGCAGCAACGACTACTTCGCACCCAAGCCGAAGAACCCGTTCAAGTATTTCGACAAGAACCACAAGCGCACGACCGGTGAATCGCTGCCGTGGCGCGATCTGCGGGCGGCGTTCTCCGAGCGCGGCTGGCTCGACGTCACTCACGTGCGTCGTGAGCTCGAGGTCGCTGGGGTACGCATCGCGGCGGCGGGCGTCGACGATCCCCACCTGAAGCGCGATCGATACGACACCATCGCCGGTCAGCCCAATCCGTTGGCCGACCTGCGCCTGGGCATCACGCATTCGCCGGAGCCGCGGGTGTTGGACAAGTTCGCTCAGGACGGTTACGACCTCGTCCTCGCCGGTCACACGCACGGTGGGCAGCTGTGTCTGCCGTTCTACGGCGCACTGGTGACCAACTGCGAGATCGACCGTTCGCGGGTCAAGGGCCCGTCCAAGTGGGGCGCGCACACCCAGCTGCACGTCTCCGCGGGAATCGGAACCTCGCCGTACGCGCCCGCACGCTTCTGCTGCCGGCCCGAGGCCACCCTGATCACGCTGACTCCGGCCCCAAGAATGGGTCCGAAAAACGTCTCCGACGAGGGCGTTTCGCGTTCCGAGGCAGTCGTGAGTTAGACTTCTCCAGCGGTACACGGGGTGTGGCGCAGCTTGGTAGCGCGCTTCGTTCGGGACGAAGAGGTCGTGGGTTCGAATCCCGCCACCCCGACAGTTGGACCACCGAAAGGGACCCACTCGATTCGATCGAGTGGGTCCCTTTTCTTTGCTCTGTCGACGCTACTGTGAGTCGACTCTGCCGACCCCGAGCGAACGGACTTCACGACCATGCCGACCCCGACCCGCGTCCACGTCACCCACCGGTTCGTTTCCCCACCCGAGGTCGTGTTCGCGGCGCTGTCCGAACACGAGAACCTCGGGCCGCTGTTCATGGCGAAGATCGACCGCGTGCGCGACGGCGATACATCGCGCAACGGAGTCGGCTCCACCCGCAGCCTCAAACTCGGGCCGATGCCCGCGTTCGAGGAAACCACCATCGTCTCCGAGCCGAACTCTCTGATCGAGTACCGCATCACCAAGGGTGGTCCACTACGCGGCCACTGGGGCGTGCAGAGGTTCACCCCCACCACCGACGGCGGCACCGAACTCGACTACACGATCGGATTCGACGCGCCCGTCCCCGGGCTCGCCGCGATCGTCGGTAAGGCATTGACGTCGAGCATCTCGAAGAACCTGTCGCGCCTGGCTCCCTAGCCAGTTCCGCGCCCTGCCCGAACCGCACGGCCCGTCAGTGGCGGGAAAGGCAGCGACGGGGCTCGTGAAGAGCCGCGTCGACGGGAGGTGTCGTAGTTTCCGACGTTAGCGACGTGACCCGAATGCGCTTGTCCAGTACGGTATCGGGCGATGACGGTGATCGATGATGCCCGGTCGAGCCGGCGCAATCACAGGTTTCTGGACTGCGCTGTCGCAGCTGCGGTCTTTGCCTACAACCTGCCCGTGCAGGGATTCGCGGTCCCTGACAGTGCGGTCTCTTGGATTGCATATGCCCTGCCGGTCGGACTGTGTCTGCCGTATGTCTTCCATCGCCGTCGCCCCTTGTCGATGTTCTCGGTGATTGTGGCGACCGCCTATCTGCAACTCGCGCTCGGGGTGGAGCTGCTGGTCGCAGATGTGATGCTCGTTCCCGCTCTGCACGCCGTCGCTCGGAGTCGGCCGCCGTCGAACTCGGTTCCTGCGGCCGTCGCGGTGGCGGTGTGGACGATCACGATGACGATGCCGTCGATGGAGCGGTACAGCATGTCCTTCGGTGACGTGGGGCTGCTGGTGCTGATCGTGGCGATCGCGTGGCTGACCGGAATGCTGGCGCGCGTCCGCAACGAGTACGTCCACAGCCTGCAGCTCCGCGCCGAGCAGGTGGAGCGGGACGCTGCCGCGGCCGAACGAACCCGGATCGCCCGCGAGATACACGACATCGTGTCCCACAGCCTGAGCGCGATCGTGTTGTTGTCGGAGGGTGCCGCAGGCACCGTCCGGCAGGATCCCGATGCGGCCGCCGCGGCAATGGAGACCGTTCGAGACACCGGGCGAGAAGCAATGACCGAGATGCGGTCGATGCTCACCGTTCTGCATTCCGACGATCCGGTCGACCGGGTACCTGCACCGGGTGTCGCCCAGCTCGACGGGCTCGTCGAGCGATCGCGGGCGGTGGGCATTCCGGTCGACTATCGCGTGACGGGCGAGCCCGTCGAGTTGCCGCCCGGTCTGCAGCTGGTGATCTACCGTGTGATTCAGGAATCGTTGACCAACGTAGGCAAACACGCGGGACCGGAGGTTCGAGCCGTGCGAGTGCATCTGAACTACGGACCGGCGACGATCGAGTTGACCGTCGCGGACGACGGACGCGGAACCGATTCGTCGTCCGCGTCCGGGTGGGGGCTGATGGGTATGCGGGAGCGAGTTCTCGCGCAGGGCGGCACCTTCGACGCAGGCCCGACCGCGGACGGATTCCACGTCGCGGTCTCACTACCCGCCGAGGCGGTACGGTGACGATATCGGTTGTGCTGGTGGATGATCAGAACCTCGTGCGAGCCGGACTGAAATTGGTGCTCGGCTCGCGCGCCGAGGTGCGGATAGTCGGCGAAGCTGCCGACGGACGCGAAGGCGTCGACGTGGTTCGGGCGACCAACCCCGACGTCGTTCTCATGGACGTCAGAATGCCGGTGATGGACGGCATCGAAGCAACCCGTGCAATCGTGCAAGCCACGAACTCGAAAGTACTGATACTGACCACCTTCGACCTCGACGAGTACGTGTTCGACGCCCTTCGAGCCGGTGCCGGTGGCTTTCTCGTCAAGGACGCTCCGATCGACGAGCTGATATCGGCGATTCAGCATGTGCACGAGGGAGATTCGGTGGTCGCCCCGAGCACCACGCGGCGCTTGATCGAGCATTTCACTTCCGCTCCCGCACCCCGAGCGCGGCAGGTGCGCACCTCCGCCGAACAACTCGCCGATTTGACTCCACGTGAACGTGAAGTCCTGGTCCACCTCTCGAGCGGGCTGTCCAATGCGGAGATTGCCATTGCGATCGCGGTGTCGGAAGTAACCGTGAAAGCCCACGTGGGACGCATATTGTCCAAGCTGGGGGTACGTGATCGCACCCAGGCAGTGATCGCCGCTTACGAGTCGGGACTGGTCGGTCCGGGTACCGGCGGCTGAAGGGAGGGTATACCTGGGTATACCCTCCGAAATACTCCTGCAGGCGGACGATTCTCCAGGCCGAATGCGGAACAGTCGGGGTATGGACATCGTCAGAACTCACAGCCTCGGCAAGCGCTACGACACGCATACCGTCGTCGACGACGTGAACCTTCGCATTCCTGAGGGCTGCGTCTACGGCTTTCTCGGTCCGAACGGATCGGGCAAATCGACGACCATGAAAATGCTGCTGTCCCTGATTCGACCGACCTCGGGTGAGGTGGAGATCCTGGGTAGACCGATGAATCACGGCACTCGCCGCGAATTGCTCTCACACATCGGATCACTCATCGAATCTCCACCCGGATACGGACATCTCACGGGTGCGGAGAACCTTCGTATCGTGCAGCGCTCGCTCGGGCTGCACGCCGAACAGATCGAGCGGGCAGTAGCCACCGTCCGTCTGCAGGAACACCTCGACAAGAAGGTGAAGAACTACTCGCTGGGAATGAAACAGCGCCTCGGCATTGCGATGGCACTCGCGCGCGAGCCACAACTTCTGATCCTGGACGAGCCCACCAACGGCTTGGACCCGGCCGGAATCGAAGAGATCCGCGGCTTGCTCCGTCATCTCGCCGAACACGGTGTGACAGTGATGGTCTCGAGCCATTTGCTCGGCGAGATCGACAAGACGGCGAACATGCTCGGAATCCTGAGCCAGGGCCGCCTGATTTTCCAAGGCACCCGCGACGAGCTGTTCGCCGCCTCCACTCCGGACGTGCTCATCGACGCGATCGATCCCGGACGCGCGAGTTCGGTTCTGCAACAGAAGATCCCGGTGCAGGTCGACGACCACACGTTGAGGCTGTCCGGCATCGACGATCGAAGTACCGCACAGGTGGTGGCGGAACTCGTCGGCGCAAACGCAGGCGTCTACGGCGTTCGGCGCGACGATCAGTCGCTCGAAGACGTATTCATGAATCTGACGAAGGGTGGCCGATTGTGACGACCGTACGCAACGAATTCGCCAAACTCAGGCACCTGCACATCGGCGCGATCGCCGCATTGTTGGTCGCCGCGATCGTAGGGTTGACCTTCGTCGGCGCTCTCACCGCGGCGACGTCGAACGATTCGACCGCGGTCTCCTGGGCACTGCCACTGGCCGGTCTGTCCCTTGCCGTCCCCATCGCGTCACCACTGCTGATTGCAGTGATGGCAAGCCGCACAGTGGAAGTCGAGCACCAGTCCAACGGCTGGTTACTGAACCAGACCAATGGAGCCGACCGCGGAGCCCTCGTGCGGGCGAAGCTCGTCTCGACGGGCCTCGTCGTCGGTGGCGCGACGGTGGCGGCCAGCGCTGCAGGTGTATTTCTGGGGACCGCCATCGGGGTGACCCAACCGTTGCCTGCCGGTCTGTGGTTGGGCTACACGGCGGCAGCGGTGACGGCCAACCTGGTGATACTCGGTCTGCACCTGGTGATCTCAGCGCGAGTGGACAACCAACTGGTCGCGCTGGGAATCGGCATCGTGGGTACCGTCATCGCGATCTGCGCCTCCGGATTCCCCTCCTGGGCAGCACACCTGACGCCGTGGGGGTATTACTCCTTGGCGTCGGCCGCCGACTACCGAGGCGAGCAGGTGGTGACACTGAACCCGTCCTACGCCAGCATCGTCGCCCTCGGAGTTGTCGGGGCAGTGTTGTTCTGGCTCATGACCGTGCGACTCGATCGACAGGAGGTACGAGCATGAATGCGTTTTCAGCGGAAATGATCAAGCTCAGGCGCTCGCAGGCATGGGCGGTCGTCGTTCTCCTCCCTCTGATCATCGCGGGGGTCGGAACGTTCAACACGATCGCGTCGGGCGCAGAGTTGGCAGAGGGATGGCGCACATTGTGGTTGCGCACAGTCGTGTTCTACGGCCTGTTCCCACTCGCACTCGGCGTTGCCGTACTGGCCTCGCTGGCGTGGAAATCCGAACACCGAGGAGGGAACTGGAATGCCCTGATGAGTGGGCCGGTTCCGTCGACGCGCATCGTGATCGCCAAGACGGCCGTGGTGGCAACGCTGACCGCGGTCATGAACATCGTCATGCTGGCAGCCGTCGTCGTTCTCGGCAAGGTGGTCTTCTCGCTCGACGGCATGCTTCCTTCCGAGCTCTTCGCGACCAGTGCACTCGTCGTGGTGGGGTCGCTACCGGTGGCGGCTCTGCAATCCGGTCTGTCGATGACGATCAGGTCGTTTGCGGTGCCGATTGCCATCGCTCTCGCCGGGGCCGGTATATCGGTGTTCCTCCTCACCGCCGAGGTGACCGAGGCAATCTTCGTGTTGCCCTATGCCCTGGCAACTCGCGCAACCCAACTGGCCTCCGGAACTTTCGGTGACTCGGGTTCGCTGACCACCGGAGCCGCACTGTCGGTCCTGACGGCCACGGCACTGCTCACTGTCGTAGTCGTCGCACTGACCGGCAGGGCACTCGACCGCAAGGACATTCACGTTCAGTGATATCGCAGCGAAAGGAGAATCGACCATGACCGACAATCGAACTATCACTCGCACGGAGTACACCGAACCGGGGCGTACGCATCAGCGCCCCGACGGGCGCGGTGCCGCTTCGCTCACCGCAGCACTGCTCGCCTTCGTTCTCACACCCGTGCTGGTGATCTTTCCGTTCGCCGGCTTCGTCCCGGTCGCGCTCGCCGCAACCGGCGTCGTTCTGGGGTGGCGGGCGACGCGGCGCACTGCAACCGGGGTGGCACGCACGGGATTCGTCCTGTCGATGATCGTGTTGTGCGTATCCGTGGCGGCGGCCGCCCTGTGGATCTTCTTCGTGGTGAATCCGTCGATCGCTCAGTACGGTGAGCTGCACGACGCGGTGAGCAACATCTTCTCCAGTTGATCCGACAACGTCTCGGCGATTCGCGGGGCCTGCTCGAAAACACTACGGACCACCTGGTCCCGTTATCATCGCCGCATGATGCTCAACACTGGATCCGAGCAACACCGCGTCCGAGCCATCGGACGCGGTGTTCTCTGCTTCGGCATCCTTTCCTATACGGGAGCGGTCTCGGTAGGCGTGTACTGGCGCGGTACGACGACAGTTCTCTTGATGGCCATTGCACTGGGCCTGTGTCTGCCATGGTTGTTCGCGCATCGCTATCCGCTGCGGTCCTTCGCCGTGATGTCGGCTGCCGGCACCGTCCAGTTGATCGAAGGTTTCGGCCCGATCCCGGCGAATCTCATGTTGCTGGCCGGGGTGTACGCGGTGGCAGCACACGCCCCACGCCGTGCGGCACTGCTGTGCGCGGCAGCCGTCGTGGCGGGCGCGGTAATTGCCGCGATCCGGTGGGGTGAGACGTTCGCGGCATCTGCAGTGCCACTCTCGGCCATCGGGACGACGACCGTCGCGGTATGGCTGTGGGGCACCCATACCGCCCTACGTCGTGTGCACGACGAAACTCTGCGTACCCGTGCCGACCAACTCGAACGCGAGCAGGACCATTTGGCGCAGATAGCCGCAGCAGAAGAACGTGCCCGCATCGCGCGCGACCTTCATGACGTGATCTCACACAGTCTGGCCGGCATCCTCACCATGTCCGAGGGAACGTTGCGGTCATCCCCCGAACTGGCGGAAGAACACAAGAATTCGCTCCGCATGATCAACACCCATTGTCGTGATTCGCTTTCCGAGTTCCGAAAGTTGCTCAAGCTGCTCCGAGACGAACCAGCGGACATGACGCGCACCTCGCCCGTCGTGTCGAATCTCGAGTTCCTGGTCGAATCGGCCGCGTCCGATACCGTCGCCACGGATTTGACTGTGGAGGGCCGTCATTGCGAGCTGCCACCGACGGTGCAGGAAGCCGTTTACAGAATCGTGCAGGAGTCGTTGACCAACGTTCGCAAACATGCCGGTACCTCGGTGACCAAGGTGACTGCATCGGTCGACGTCACCGCGGAGAACGTGAAAGTCGAAGTCAGTGACGACGGTGACGGGTCAGCTGCCGAAGTGGGTGCCGCAGAGTGCACTACGGACGGCTTCGGGCTACTCGGTATGCGCGAGCGCGTCGATTCCCTGCGCGGAACACTGTTCGCCGGGTCGCCGCCCGACGGCGGATTCGTCGTTCGGGCCACGATTCCTCTCAGCTCCGACGATCGCAGCTCGAACAACCGGTATGTTCGCACCAGAAACAACTGATCGCCATCAGCTGACTCGATCTTTCGGGGGGACAATGATTCGCACTGTCATCGTCGACGACAGTGAACTGTTCCGAGCTGGGCTGCGAATGATCGTCGAGTCCGGCAGCGGAACCACCGTCGTCGGCGAAGCAACCAACGGGATCGACGCAGTTTCCCTGGTCGAGAGCTTGCCGGGTGAGATCGACGTGGTCTTGATGGACATCGACATGCCCGGACTGAACGGAGTGGACGCCACTGCGCGGATCCTCGACCTCGACGCGCCTCCCAAGATCCTCATTGTCACGACATACGCGGTGGACAACCTGGCGTACAACGCCATCATGGCGGGGGCGAGCGGATTCTTGCTCAAGGACACTCCGCCCGACGCACTTCTGTCCGCCATCGAGGCCACTCACCGCGGCACTGCGGTCGTCTCGCCGCAAATGACTCGGCAACTGCTGTGCTCGGTATCCCCGCAACGTGCCGGTATTCCCGCCGACGATTCCGTTCGGCGTCGCTGGGAGTCGCTGACGGACCGCGAACGTGACGTACTCGAGGCAATCGCACAGGGACTGAACAATTCTGAAATCGCGGACAAGCTGTTCATCGCGGAGGTTACCGTCAAGACACACGTGGGGCGGGTACTGCGCAAACTCGATGTTCGCGACCGAATTCAATGCGTGGTGTTCGCCCACACTGCGGGTTTGGTCTCGGACTGACGGAGTGTGATCACTCGGCACGCGAGGAGACGGCTCCGGATATCTTGGCACCCGCATCGCGCCGTGCCGCGCGCCGGAGCACGAACACCGCCGCGATGCATCCGACGACGCTCCAAGCACCGAGAACCAATGCGGTCTCGGCCAGGTGCCACCGTCCACCGATCTCCGAAGCGGCTGCGGCATCACCGAGGAGAGCAGCGCGCAGGGCCTGGCCCAGCCAGTAGAGCGGAGTCGCCTGTCCGATCGCCTGCATCCAGGACGCCTGGTTCGCCAGCGGGTACAACACGCCGGACACGCTCACCAGCGCCATGAGCAGAAGCGATACGAAACTCAGGTTCCGCGGGTTCTTGACGAGCGAACCCAGGATCGCTCCGAACGGCAGAGTAGCCGTCATGCCGAGGGGCAGAATCCACACAAGGTTTGCGAGTTCGATCGGATCGGCCGAGACGAACTGCCCGAACAGCACACTCGCTCCGATCAGTACGACGCAGAAGGTGATGAACGTGAGGGCCACCTGGCTGCTGATCTTGCCGACGAGATAGGTGTGAATACCGTAGGGCAAAGATTTCACGCGCAGCAGACTTCCGTCCTCCCGCTCGGCGATGAGGTTGGTGGCCAACCCCATCAGTCCGCTGAACAGCACGTTGATCGCGAGCACTCCGGGGATGGCGAAACTACCGAGCGAGGTTCCGGAGCCCGACACCTCCACTCCTCGAAGGAAATACATGACGATCAGAGCGATGCACGGAAAGAAGATGTAGTTGAGGACGAGGGTAAGGCTCTGTCTGAATTCGATCAGCCCGCGGCCGAGACCGAGACGGACGGTATCAATGAGCATGGAAGAGCACCTTTCCTTCGTCTGGACTCGGATCGAGCTCCGCGGCAACGGGATCGGCACTTCGAATCATGTGCAGGTAGGCGTCCTGCAAATTCAGTGGCCGGACGACGAGATCGGTCACCTGGGAGCCCCCCGAGGCCAACAGTTCACGCACGAACTCGGTGGCGTTGTCGACCGTCGCCGTCTGCGAACGTCCACGGAGCCGGTACGACACCGCGGTACCCCAGGCGTACCGGCGGGCGAGCTGCTCGGTGGTTCCACGCGCGACGACACGTCCATCTACCAGAATCGCCACCGAATCTGCGAGGAGCTCGGCCTCGACCAGATCGTGGGTGGTCAGTACGACGGCCGTTCGCCGCGTGCGGGTGATCGACCCGATGAGTTCGTGAAAGTCCTGGCGCGCTTCGGGATCGAACCCGACTGTCGGTTCGTCCAAGAACAACAGTTCGGGATTTCCGACGAGTCCGATCGCGACGTCGAGACGACGCCGTTGGCCTCCGGAGAGTCGACCGACCTTGGTCTGTGCTCGGTCGGTCAGACCGACAGCATCCAGTAACTCGTCCGTATCGTATGGCAGTCGGCCACCCGACGGCCCGAGTACCCGATAATGCTGTGCGAAGTGCAGCAACAACTCTCGAACTTTCCATCGACGATGATCACGCCATGACTGCAACACGACACCGATGCGCGACTGCCATTCTTCGTCGCCGTGGGCGGGATCGACTCCCAACACACGCACGTACCCACTCGACCGGCGGCGAATTCCCTCGAGAATCTCGATGGTGGTCGTCTTACCCGCGCCGTTCGGCCCGAGCAATGCAACCACTTCGCCCGCCTCGACACGAAGATCGACCCCGGTCAACACATCGATCGACCCGTAGCGCATCCGAACGTCCCTGGCCTCGAGGGCCGGTACGTCGGATCGGTTCGGGTAGACGGATGTGCCAACGGAGTCGCTCGACTGCCCGTGCAGTGCCATCGTCATCGACGCTCCTTCTACGTTGTTGCCACAACAGTTGGGTACGACTCGGAATCGGATCCCGGACCGGCGACCCGGCACATGATCGTGCCGGGTCGCCGCACCGGGTGCAGTGTCACTCCTTGGAGTGATCCTCGAACGGCAGGATCGCTTCGGTGTGCGGACCGATGAACTCTCCGGTCTCGTCCTGGAAACGGCCCAGATCCGCAACGGCAGGTGTTTCGTATGCCTTGTTCACGATGGAACTCCTCGCTGAATTGTAGAGATGTTTCGAATTGTTCTATGTGACTGACGGATTCACTCCTTGGAGTGATCCTCGAACGGCAGGATCGCTTCGGTGTGCGGACCGATGAACTCTCCGGTCTCGTCCTGGAAGCGGCCCAGATCTGCAACAGCAGGTGTTTCGTATGGCTTCGACATGCGCGTTACACCTCCTTTCCGAGGTTGATCAGTCCGCGATGTTCGCGGCGTCGACGATCAGTTCTTGCGATCCGCGATCGGGTTCCAGCCCTCGGCCTGGCCACCGATGCCGAAACCGGTCTCGTCCTGGAAGCTACCCAGGTCGACGACAGCGGGAGATTCGTAATCCTTGATCATGGCGGTATTTCCTTTCGATTCTGTCCGGTCGAGCTTCTGTGATCCGGTGTCAGTTCTTGCGATCGGCGATCGGGTTCCAGCCCTCTGCCTGGCCACCGATGCCGAAACCTGTCTTGTCCTGGAAGCTACCCAGGTCGACGATGGTCGGGGCTTGGTAATCCTCGGTCATGTGTCACACCTCCTTTCGCATACTCAGGGGATCGGTCGATTCACTCCGGGGCCCGTATCGAGTCCTCCGGTACGGGATCGACGGCGGTCGACGGCGCGGTCGACGTCCGACGTCCCGAGTTCATGGGGCGCAGCCTGGAGTCCAGCTCACACAGACTGCGGCAGCATCGATTTCGAGGAGACGGAGAAGAATGTCGAGAAGTCGGACTTGGCCATCGGCTCATCGACTATCACTCCGTCGACCTCGATCCACGCATGGGCGGTGAACGGCGGCGACGAGAGCACGCCCACGCACCATTGCGGCCACGTGCCTCGTGCACGGCACACCAACACCGTCGCAAGGGAGCGAGGCAGACAAGCCGATCCACCTCTGCTGTAGGGGCTGGAGGTCAGGACTGCATCGCGAGCCAGACGAGCCTCCTCGTACGTCGCCGGCCGAGCGCCGGTTGCGATCCGTTCGAGGAACGAACGCAGGACATTCGGAGGCATTCGACTCAGGCCCTTGGCGATTCCGACGCTCGCCTTGATGCCGAGAGTGGGGAGCGGACCGAGGGTCGAAGGAATGTGTGGCAGTACGTCACTCACAGCAGACCGACCCCTTCGAGTTGACGGTAGGCAGCGTCGACGTCGCGTCTCGCCAGTGCCGGGTCGATGGCGAACGTGTCGACCAACGCCGCGGCCGCGTCCTCGCGACTGCCACCCTCACGCAGGCAACGTGACACGATCAGCGCACTGTCGTTGAGGTGCCAGTACCGGCCGGCTGCACCGTCGAGAACGACGTGACCGTACTCGGTTGCCACCGTGTCGAGGTGCCTCGTCCTGCTGGAACGACCCGAGTTTCGCTGCGCAGCAGTGTCCTTGGTCCTCCAGAACATAGGTTTCTCCTTTGTCGATAGAGCCGGGATGGATCGATCACACTGTTACGTCGGTCCGATTTCGCTGAGCCGCAAGGAATACCGAGGCATTGATGGCCTGGTGAACATGTCCGACCGGTACCTCACGAGCTCGAGGCGACGTCGATGCAACAAATTCTGTTCGGTCGACCAGTCCGGTATCGAACAGTCGTGCGTCGTCCATCAGCTCCAGCAGTCGTCCGTAGTGGCGGGCGTACCCGCGTACGGACTGCGGTCCGCCGCCGATCTTGTTCGTTCGCATCAGATAGTCGTTCGGCAGCAATCCGCGCATCGCGTCCTTCATGAGGGGCTTCCATTCGAGTGGGGTATCGCGTTCGTCGCGTCGAACTGCAAGGGCAGCTTCCACCACTCGATCGTCGAGCAGAGGCGAGTCGTAGGACACTCCGAACGGCTGTCCCAGTTGTGCTGTGCCGCGGATCAGTCGGGCAGCATCGCGAGCGAAATACAGATCGATGTGCCCGGCAACGGTTCGGTCCAGTGGCTCTGCTGCCTCGAGCACGGAATCGATCTTGCTCCGAAGCAATTCGCGAGCATGCGGCGTAAGCCAGGGTGGCACAGCGGGCGGACTAGACCAATCGTTCATCCGTGGTACCTCGGGGTGAGGAACTCCGGCCAGTGCTGCACGCATCGTGTCGGCGAACCATTGTCGGTACGTGCGCCGATCGGCCAACTCTCGCAAGGTCGTCAGCACTCCGATTCCCGCTGGAATGTGCTGCGCCCTGGCTCTGTTCCACCCGACCCACGGACGTGCCCGTACGATCGTGTGCTCCCACGCATTGACGCCGCGCAAAATGTGGTCCCCTCCGAGACCGGTGATGTGCGTCCTGATTCCCTTGCGGCGATCGTCGGCCAACATTCGTACGATCCGCGGCCCGGCGGTCGCGGCCTGCGTCGGCTCGTCGAGTCGAACATCCAGGCTGTCGACACCCTCGTAGAAATCCTGCATGTCGTCCGTGGAGGTGACCTCATGGGTGTGCACTCCGGGCATGCTCTTGATCGCCCGGCGAGCCCAGTGGAGATCCTCGCGTCCACCCGGGTCGTCGTTGAAGAGAGTGCGAGCGAGCACACCCTGCTGCGCTTGTGCTGCGAAATAGCACAGCGGAGTGGAATCCAGCCCCCCGGAAAGGTCGCAGGCCACCGGATCTCCGGGCGCGGTGCGAGCTCGAACCGAACCCTCCACCGCCGATCTGAACAGAACGGCACCATCGGACCTCGAGGTGTCGGCCTGTGGCGCGTACCACCACGTTCCGGTCCGGCTTCGCTCGCCGTTTCTGTCGACGGTGATGTATCGATCTCCGGCAAGTGGTTCGACCTCCGTCCACAACGGGACGCGATCGAGTGGGTGCGGCATGGTGCCGAGTAGTCGTATGGTGACGGCCGCTGGGTCGACGTCGAACTCGCCCAGATCGGCCAGAACATCGGCGCGGTCGCTCAGTACCAGCACACCGTCGATGCGCGCAGACCAGATTCTGCGGGTCTCCATTGCCGCGGCGCTGGCATAGATCTGTCCATCTACCGACACGATCGTCGTGTAACTCCCGTTGAAGTTCGACGCTGCCGTTGCCGCCTGTGCCGGTACCGAAATGTCCTCGGCAAGTCTCCGCAGCCGGGACTCCGTCGCATCTGACCTGCCGACGATTGCGACCGTCGTACGTCCAACCTGTGCGGTGACGAGTCGGTCGGTTGTGAGATGCCCGAGAAGCCATGGACGCCCCGAGTCGTGAGTGATCCGAGTGGTCGACACCTGCGCCAACCGGGCCGCCAACGCGCCTGCGCGGGCCGTATCGGGTAGCGCCACGAAAAATGAGCGGCCACCCGCCTCGACAGCATCTCGCGTGTTCATCGTCCGCCTCCCTGCGGTGAGTGTTCGGCTCGTTCGATGTGAACCACTCTGCCGCGTGGGAACTTTCGTGGCGTCCTGCCTGCCGACGATTTCAGTCCTGCGACGGACGGACGCGGAGTCATACCGTGGGAGGACCGCCCGACGCGAACAACCCCGGCCGAATGAATCGGTCGGGGTTGTTCAGCTACCGGAGCAGCTCAGCTGGACGCAGCGCGCAGTTTCTCCAACAACGGGCCTGCAGCCTCGGCGAGGAACCGTTCTTGGGTTTCGTCGCCCACCTGCACGAGGGCGATGTCGGTGTACCCGGCCTCCCAGTACGGCTTCACGGCCTCGACGATGGCGTCCAGGTCGGGTCCACACGGAATCGTGTCGGCCACATCTTCTTTCCGCACGAACTTGGTGGCTCCAGCGAATCCCGCCGTCGTCGGCAGATCGGCGTTGACGGCCCAGCCGCCGGCGAACCAGCGGAATCGGTCGTGTGCGCGATCGATGGCGGCGTCCTTGTCCGGATCCCAGGAGATGGGGATCTGTCCGATGGAGCGCGCCGGTCCGTCGTGGTTGTCCGACCACGCCTTGACGAGGTCGGCGTCCGGCTCGGTGGCGATGAGGTGATCGCCGTACTCGGCGAACCGCGCCACTGCCTTCTCGCCACCGGCGGCGATGCCGATCGGCACGCCACCCTCGGGCAGGTCCCAGATCCGCGCGGAGTCGACGCGAAAGTGCTTGCCCTCGTAGGTGACCAAGCCGCCGGCGTGCAGAGCACGGATGATCTCGAGTGCCTCGACGAACATGTCCTGACGCTTGTCGATGGACGGCCATCCCTCTCCCACGACGTGCTCGTTGAGGTTCTCACCGCTGCCCAGGCCGAGAGTGAAGCGTCCGTCGGCCAAGATCTGCAGCGTGGCGGCCTTCTGCGCGACGACGGCCGGGTGGTACCTGATGATCGGGCACGTCACGTACGTCATGAGCTCGACGCGCTCGGTGGCCTGAGCCACCGCACCCAGCGTCGTCCAGGCGTAGGGCGAGTGACCCATGGACGAGAGCCACGGTGAGTAGTGATCGCTGCTGACCTCGAAGTCGAAGCCGACCTTCTCGGCTCCGACGGCGTACTTCACCAGCTCCTTCGGGCCGCTCTGCTCGGTCATCAACGTGTATCCGAAATTGGTCATGATGCTCTCCTAGATTGTTGCGACGGAACCGGCGTCGACTCGGTAGTTCGATCCGTTGACGAAGGACGCGCGATCCGAGCACAGGAACGTGATCACCGCAGCGACTTCCTCGGGCTCACCTCGACGTCCCAGCTCCATGTACGGACGCTCCTCGTCGAGGAAGCTCTCGATGGCACCGTCGCGGTCGGTGCCCTTCTCCTCGGCGCGCTTGTCCATCATCGCGTCGGTCATCGGGGTGTGGATGAACGCGGGAGAGACTGCATTGACCAGCAATCCCTCCGACGCATAACTGCGCGAGAGCCCCTTGGCGAGGGCCAATACGCCGGCTTTGGCTGCGCAGTAAGGCAATTCGTCGTCGTACGGCTGCACGGCATCCTCGGAGGTCAGCAACACGACGCGTCCCCAACCACCACGGCGTAGCGCCGGCAGAAATGCCCGCAGTAGCCGGACGGGACCCATCAGGTCGATGTCGAGGGTGGAACTCCACCCCTCCTCGTCGATCTCGTGAAACAGTCCTTGCGCGCCCGTCACTCCCGACGACTGGACGAAGATGTCGATGTCGCCCACGGCCCGCTGTGTCTGCGCCGCCAAGTTCTCGACCGCCTCAGTGTCGGTCACGTCCGCAGCGAACGCGAACAACTGCCCATCGGGCGCTTCGAGCTGCGCTGCTGCGTCGTCGAGCGAGGTCTGATCCTTGTCGCTGATCACAACCCGAACACCCTCGGCCAGCAGCATTTTCGCGGTGTGCCAGCCGATACCGGAGTCTGCTCCGGTCACCAGTGCTGTCCTACCGTCGATTCCCAAATCCATGAAATCCCACCTTGCGTTCGAGGTCGTTGTCAGGCTGTGGCGTCGTGCGAGCGCGCAATGGTCAGCGCCGCGTTCACCAGGGCCAGGTGGCTCAAGCCCTGCGGGAAGTTACCCAGAAACGACCCATCCGAAGCATCGATCATTTCGCTGTACAACCCGACGTCGTTGGACAGCGCCACCAGCTGGTCCATCAGAGCTGTGGCCTCGTCGTCTCGGCCGACGCACGACAATGCCGACACCCGCCAGAAGGCGCAGGCCACGAAGGTCGCTTCTTCCTGTGCGACTCCGCTGTAGCGATACATCAGCGGCCCGGCACCGAGCTCGTCGACGAGAGCATCGATGGTCGACGAGAGTCGTTCTCCACGATCGAAATCCATCTCGGCGGCCAACAGCACGGATGCGTCGAGTCCGTCGGCGCCCGGGTACGCGAGGTAGGCCTGCCGCTCGTCGGACCAGCACTCGGTTTCGATGTAGCGCCGAATGCATTCTTTCTCGGCTTTCCATCTATCCGGTATGCCCGGGATCTCCCCGGCTTCCGCCAGGTGCACGGCGCAGTCCAGCGCCTGCCAGCAACCGAGCTTGGAGCTGGTGTAGTGCTGCTCGTCCTCGAGCTCCCAGATTCCGGCGTCCTTGCGCTGCCACGAATCGCATGCCTCGTCCGCGATGGTGGCCAGCAGTCGACCGGTCTGCGCGTCCAGGATGTTCCCCGCGTCCACGTACTGCCGAATGATCGAGAACAGATCCCCGAAGATCATCAACTGCAGTTGATCTGCCGCGGCGTTACCGTTCACCACCGGCCCGATGCCTCGCCAGCCGGGCACGTCGGGCTGCTCGGTCCCGCCAGGCAATTCACCGCCGAGGGTGTAGAAGACGTTGACCAAGGGATCGTTTGATCGGATGACTTTCAGCAGCCACGCCACCGCCGCGTGGATTTCCTCACGAAGACCGAACCGCTGCAGGGCGCGAATCGTGTACGCGGCATCGCGAACCCACGCGTAGCGGTAGTCCCAGTTCTTGCCACCGGTGCGGTTCTCGGGCAGTGAGGTCGTTGCAGCGGCTGCTATCGCGCCGGACGGGCTGTGCAGCAACAACTTCAGTGCCAGCGCACTGCGAGCGACATGCTCCGACCACGGGCCCTGGTACGAGAACTCGTCCGACCACACACGCCAATTGGCGATGGTCCGGTCGATTCCCTCGTCGAGGTGCTGCGGATCCGGCAGCGGCAGCGGTTCGTTCTCGGTTCCCACCACACCGAGTACGTGCCGTGAGCCCGGGTGGGTGGTGAAGACACCGCTGATGTCGCGGTCCGCGAGCTGCACGTCCTCTATGCCCAATGTCCTTACCGCCAAGGTCAATCCGTCGACGCGCAGGACGGTTCCGTGCTCGGTGTCGTACGCCCACGGCGAGGCGATCCCGAGCATGGTCCCCGGCGCGACCGCCCACGTCAGCTCGACACTGCCGGCGAGACCCTCGACGCGACGTGCCAACTCCACCCAGGGCAACCGTCCGGCCACGCCGGTGTTGAGCGAGTCGGTGATGCGCACGGTGCCGGAGTCGGTACGGAATGTGGAACTCAATACGTTGGTGCCAGGGACGAATTCACGCTCGACGGTGAATTCGTCCCGCGGCGCGAGTTCGATGTAACCGCCGTGTGGCGCGTCGAGCAGCGCCGCGAACGGAGGCGGTGAATCGAGATTCGGAACCGGAAACCAGTCGATGCGGCCGTCGTCGGCGATCATCGCCACGGTCCGGCCGTCGCCGATCGCACCGTAGCTCTCGATGGGGACGTAGCCGTCGACCCTGGGGTGCGGCTTACGGAACTCGCTCAAGCACTTGCCTTTTCGTCGGAGTAGATGGGGCTGGTCTCGATGTTGGCGAGCAGATCGGCGGGGTCGTCGAACACGGCTACCGCTCCCGCGTCGAGCAGTTCGCTGCGCGAGATGCCACCGCTCAGCACACCGATGGCGCGTACTCCCGCACGTCCGGCCGCTTCGATGTCCCACACACTGTCGCCGACCATCACCGCACGCTCCGCCTGAACACCGGCACGCTCCAGCGCAACCGCGACGATGTCGGGCTCGGGCTTGGCCACCTCGGCGTCCTCACCGGACGTCACAACCGCAACCGAGTCCTCGACGTCGAGCAGATCACGCAGAGTCGAGAGCTCGCTCTCGGGGGCGGATGTGGCCAGCACAACGGTGAGTCCACGGGTATTCAAGTCCGCCAACAGTTCACGGGCATCCGGGAGCACTTCGAGATCGGACGAGGCATCGGCGTAGTACTCGCCGTGCAGCTTCTTCGCTTCCTGCGCCACCGCACTGTCGGACGAGCCGACCAGTGCCTCCAGCAACTTCGACCCGTCCATCCCGATGCTGCGATGAATACGCCACGACGGCACTTCGTGCCCGGCTTCACGAAACGCTCGCGACCAGGCGTCGACGTGCACGTAATTGGAATCGACGAGGGTTCCGTCGATGTCGAACAGAACAGCCCCGACGGCGGGGTTCGAAACACGCATGGTTCTCGGATACCCGGGGGTGGTGCACGCAAACAACAGGCCCCCCGCTGTGCGCGGGGGGCCTGTCGGGTGGAAAGAAACGTCAGCTGGCCTGCGCCTGCCACATCCAGTGCAACTGCTCGAGGCGCGCGGTGATGCCGATGAGCAGGTCCTGCGTCACCGGATCGGCTTCGCCGGTGTCGGCGATGCGTCCGCGGAGACGCTCCACCACGGCAGCGATGTTGTCGACAACGGCGGGCACGACCTCACTGTCCTGAGTCCACCCGGCACCGAAGCCCTTGGTGCCTGCGGTCGACGAGACGGTAGCTGCGCGGCCGTCGGGGCTGACGCCGATGGCAGTGGCGCGCTCGGCCGCCTGATCGGTGAACTCACGTGCAGCAGTGACCAATTCGTCGAGCTCGAGGTGAACGGAACGGAAGTTCTTGCCGATCACGTTCCAGTGCGCCTGCTTCGCGATGAGCGAGAGGTCGATGAGATCGACCACGGTGCCCTGAAGCGCGTCGCCCGCAATCTTCTGCTGGCCTGCGTCGAGAGTGCTGGTGATGGGGTTCGTCATGATGTGGCCTCCCTGCCGTTGGACGACGGTATGCATCGCACACCATTATTGTTCTTTCGTCTGTACTACACAACGGCACGTCGGCCCACGTTGTTCCGGATCGACGCCATCATCGCTGTGACGCCGATCCCAGGGTCGGTCGGATCAGACCTTGGCGGCCTCGTCGGACGGATCGTCGATTGCGCCGGCACCGGTGGTCGGCGCAGTCTCGTTCTGCTGCGATCGAACACCTTCCTCGACCTTCTTGCCCAGCTCGGGGTCGACGTTGGTCCAGTACTCGAACACTCGGCTCAGGACGGGCTCGCTGACGCCGTTGAGGACGTGGCCGACGATGTTTCCGACGAGACGCTCACGCTGGGCGTCGTCCATGACCTCGCGGACCAAGGCTCCCGCTTGCACGAAGTCGCCGTCCTCGGGGTGCTCGATGTACCCGGTGCGCACGAAACGAGGCTCGAAGTCCCACGCTCCGTCGTCGCCGTACTTGTTCGTGTCCGCCGATGGGCCGCCGAACGAGTTCGGGGCGTAGACGGGCGTCTCCGGGGAGTTGAACGAGTACCGCATGTTGCCGTCCTTGGAGTACGAGTTGACCTCGGACTTCGGGGCGTTGACCGGCAGCTGCGCGTAGTTCGCTCCGATGCGGTACCGGTGCGCGTCGGCGTAGGAGAACACACGGCCGAGCAGCATCTTGTCGGGGCTGAAGCCGATGCCGGGCACGGTGTTGGAGGGCTCGAACGAGCTCTGCTCGATCTGAGCGAAGAAGTTCTCCGGGTTGCGGTTCAAGGTCATCTTGCCGACCTCGATCAGCGGGTAGTCCTTCTGCGACCAGACCTTGGTGAGGTCGAACGGGTTGTACTTGTAGTTCTCGGCATCGTCGTACGGCATGAGCTGCACCTTGAGGGTCCAGCTGGGGAAGTCGCCGTTCTTGATGGATCCGAACAGGTCCTGACGGTGGTGGTCGGGCGACGTACCCGCAACCTCGTCCGCCTTGTCCTGCGTCAGGAAATCGATACCCTGATCGGTCTTGAAGTGGAACTTCACCCAGGTCTTCGTGCCGTCCTCGGCAATCAGCTGGTATGTGTGCGAGCCGAATCCGTCCATGTGGCGGAACGACTTCGGAATGCCGCGGTCACCCATGAGCCAGGTCACCTGGTGTGCCGACTCGGGCGAGAGGGTCCAGAAGTCCCACTGCATGTTGTTGTCGCGCAGGCCGGAATCGGGCATGCGCTTCTGGCTGCGGATGAAGTCCTGGAACTTGATCGGGTCCTTGACGAAGAAGATCGGGGTGTTGTTGCCGACCAGATCCCAGTTGCCTTCCTCGGTGTAGAACTTCAGCGAGAAGCCACGCGGATCGCGCCAGGTGTCGGGGCTGCCCTGCTCGCCCGCGACCGTGGAAAAGCGTGCCAGCATCTCGGTCTTGGCACCAGGCTGCAGAGCCTTCGCCTTGGTGTACTTGCTGATGTCTCCGGTGATCTCGAGTTCACCGAACGCGCCTGCGCCCTTGGCGTGCACGACGCGCTCCGGGACCCGCTCACGGTTGAACTGGGCCATCTTCTCGATCAGGTAGTGATCGTGCAGGAGGATCGGACCCTGCGTCCCGGCGGTGAGCGACTGGTCGTCGCTGGGTACTGGAATTCCCGAGTTGCTGGTGGTGGGCTTATTGATCGGCTTGGTCATACGAAGCCTCCTGATGGCTGGAGTAAAACCGGGAGGGCTGTCCCGGGGACGCACTGAACGGCCGGACGCTGGACCGCTTCGTGGAGAGAATGCCTCGCGGGGCTGCGACATAAACCCCTGACGCGGCGACGTCTCCGGCTTTCAGCATGCAATCAATCTGGACTAAGTCAAGAAAAGAACGGCTTTCAGGGCACCAACTGCGCTTCACCGGTTCGCATCGACCCCGACACGATCTGCAGTCCGAAATAGGTGCCCGACGGCATCCAGCGGCTCAACGTCGGTCCCGTCGCTTCCACCCGGACCCGGGCCAACCTGGCCTTACCCTTCAGACGAGCGATACCGACGGCCGAGCCGCCGTCGACCGGTTGCGCGAATCCGATGGACCCGAGCATCGGAAACTGCGGTCCGTAGCCGCGAGAATCGGTGTGCACCGACCACTCGCCGCTGCTCACCCCGGCCTTTCCCAAGACTTCGCCGTCGAACTCGGCCAGCACCTTGGGCAGGTGCCAGTTGGTCCTACCGCCGTGTACGGACGTGGCGGAATCGACGGCGATGAACGGAACCGCCATCCGAGGAGTGCGACCGACGTCTCGGCGCAGAACTGGGCTCGCCAGAATCTCGCGGTACGGACCGACGGGTGATGTCACGTAATCGACCACCATGGCCATCGTGATCGGCAGGGTTGTAGCTCCGGACGGACCGAACTCCGACGACCGTGCTCGATGCCACCAGATCGTGGCCCGGACGTTGGCAGGCCATGGCGCTGCAGGGCTGACCGGCCAATCGGTGCGCTCGGTCTCGGACTCGGGCACGCTCCACATCAGGAGTCCCTCCCCACCACGGTCAACGGAAGCCGCAGCGCACCCGGCGCGGACACCGGCACCACCGGGCGGACCGGCTGTGTGGGTGTAACTTCCCGGTACTCGCTACCCGCCGCGGGGCGCTTGTCGGTCTCACCCTTGTTGGGCCACAACGCCATTGCACGCTCGGCCTGCGCGGTGATGGTCAGCGACGGATTGACCCCGAGGTTGGCGCTGACGGCCGAGCCGTCGAGCACATGCAATCCGTCGTAGCCGTACACACGCTGGTAGCCGTCGATCACACCGGTCTTCGGCGAGTCACCGATGGCGCAGCCACCGAGGAAGTGCGCCGTCATCGGAATGTTGACGATCTCCGCGATCGACCCGCCCGGGTCGCCGCCGATCTTGTCGGCGAGCAACCTGATCGCTGTGTGTCCCTGCGGAATCCACTGCGGCGGTGGATCGCCCGCACCGGGCCTACTGGTGAGCCGGCGACCGAACGGGCCCTTCTTCGAGCCGAGTTCGAGCGAGTTGTCGTCGGTCTGCATGACCAACGCGATGACGGTTCGCTCCGACCACCGGTGCACCGACAGGCTCCGCACCGCAGCGCCGGGATGGCGCAGGGCGACGCCGAGGGTCTTGAGCACCCGGGGCATCTTGCCGCCGCCGTCGCTCAGCACCGTCTGCAACAGTCCGATCGCGTTGCTGCCCTTGCCGTATCGCACCGGCTCGATGTGAGTGTGGTCGTCGGGATGGAACGACGACGTGATCGCCACACCCTCGTGGTAGTCGACCTCACGGCCGCGGGCGGTCGCGGCGAGGACCGCCTCGGAATTGGTGCGCACCAACGAGCCGATCCTGTCCGACAATCGCGGCAACGAACCCTTCTCCTTGGCTGCGAGCATCAGCTTCTGCGTGCCGTAGGTGCCGGCCGAGAAAATGACCTGATCGGCGGTGATGGTCTTCTCCTTGCGGCGCAGCTTCCCACCGGTCCGACGCGTCACCACGTCGTAGCCTGCGCCGTTGGGCCGCACGTCGACGACCGTGGTCAACGGAAGAACATGCGCGCCTGCATGTTCGGCCAGATAGAGGTAGTTCTTGACGAGTGTGTTCTTCGCACCGACGCGGCAGCCCGTCATGCACGATCCGCATTCGGTGCAGCCGGTGCGTTCGGGACCGGCACCACCGAAGAACGGGTCGGGTGCCGTCTTGCCGCGGTCACCGAAGTACACGCCCACCGGCGTCGAGGTGAACGTGTCCCCCACTCCCATGTCCTCGGCCACTTCCTTCATCACCTTGTCCGAGGCGGTGATGGTGGGGTTGGTCTCGACGCCGAGCATCCGACGCGCCTGGTCGTAGTACGGATTCAACTCGCGCTGCCAGTCGGTGATCGAACCCCACTGCGGGTCCTCGAAGAACTTCGCCGGTGGCTGGTACAGCGTGTTCGCGTAGTTCAGCGAGCCACCGCCCACGCCGGCTCCTGCCATCACCAGCACATCGGGCAGCAGGTGGATACGTTGCACGCCATAGCAACCCAACGCCGGAGCCCATAGGTACTTGCGTAGCCGCCAGCTGGTCTTGGGCAGCTCGTCGTCCTCGAATCGGCGACCGGATTCCAGAACTGCCACCCGGTAGCCCTTCTCGACGGCCCGCAGCGCGGCAACGCTGCCGCCGAAACCGGAGCCGATGATCAATACGTCGTAGTCGCTCATGCGGATACCACCTCGTTGTCTGATTCGAGAGTGTCTTGTTCGGGAGTACCGGGGACGATTCGATAGTTCGAGACATCGAACTCTCGCGTCTTGTTGCGGAACCGGAATGTGTAGGTAGGCCACATCGTGGAGTTGCGACCGTTGGCATCGAGGTACCAGCTCGAGCAGCCGCCGGCATTCCACACGGTGCCGTCGAGCGCGGAGTCGACCCACGAATTGTGCTGCCGCTGAGCCGATTCGTTGACCTCGACGGCCGCAATCCTGCGATCCATCATTTCCTTCAGCGCGGAGACCACGTAGTTGGCCTGCGACTCGAGCATGTACACGATGGAGCTGTGCCCGAGGTTGGTGTTGGGGCCGTACATCAGGAACAGGTTCGGGAACCCGGCGACAGTGGTACCGAGGTGCGCCTGCGGGCTACCGCCCCAACGCTCCGCGAGAGTACGACCGTCGTTGCCGCGCAACAGATGCGACACCGGCGGTTCGGTGGGAGTGAACCCCGTCGCGAAGATGATCGTATCCACCTCGTGGTTGCGACCCGAGGCGTCGACCACGCCGTTCTCGGTCACAGACGTCAGGCCCGACGTCACGAGATCGACGTCCGGACGGTCGAGCGTCCGGAGCCAATCGTTGGACAGCAGAAGCCTTTTGCAGCCGGGTGCGTAGTCGGGGGTCAGAGCGGCCCGCGTCGCGGGGTTCTTGACCTGCCGCTTCAGGTTCGCCTTCGCGAAAACCTTCACCGCGGGCAGCATCCACGGATTGTCGGCCAGAACCGTCACGTAGGCCTCGCGATAGCCGTAGATGATGCCGCGCACCGCACGATGGGCCGCAGGAATCTTCTCGTACAGCGTTCTTTCGAGCCGGCCGATGGTGCGATCGAGTCGCGGGATGACCCAGGCGGGGGTGCGCTGGAAGACGGTGAGCCGCTGCGCGCGGTCGACGATCTCGGGGACGAACTGCACCGCAGACGCTCCGGTGCCGATGACGGCGATGCGTTCACCGGTGAGGTCGTGCTCGTGATTCCACGTGGCGGAGTGGAACACGGTGCCGGAGAACGTGTCGATACCGGGCACGTCCGGAATCTTCGGGGTCGACAGCGCTCCGGTGGCGGCAACCAGAACCCGCGCGCTCGTTGCGCCCTTCGACGTCTGCACCGACCACCGCGAGGTGCTCGAATCCCAGGTGGCGCTCTGCAATTCGCAGTCGGTGACGATCCTGCGCTGCAGTCCCAGCCGCTCCACCACCGATTTCAGGTAGGAGAACAGCTCCGGCTGACGCGCGAAGGTATGACTCCACTCGGGGCTGGGAGCGAACGAGAACGAGTAGAGCGAGGTAGGCACATCGCAGGCGCACCCCGGATACGTGTTGTCTCGCCACGTGCCGCCCACATCGGACGCACGCTCGATGACGGTGACGTCGGCGGCCGGATCGGCGGCGAGGATCTTCGCCACGGCTGCCAGACCGGCGAACCCGGCTCCCACGACGAGGATGTCCACGCGCTGCTCGAGACTCATGACGTCATCACCTTTTCGGACCAGATCGGAAGGAGCCGCTCACGCAGTTGCGCGTCGGCCTCGGGAGTACGGAACAGCGCCGAGACGGCCAGGCCGCGGGCGAGTTCGACACTGAGCTCGATGGATTCGGGCGACATCTTGCTACCCATGACGATCTGGGCACCACCCTGAATTGCCTCGGCGACGCGTCGTTCGAGGGGGATCATCGCCTCGTGCAGCGCCGGATCGGTACGGGCCGCTACCCAGAGTTCGAGGGCGGCATAGAAGAGGGGCCCGGAAAACGCGTCGGCGAGAATCTCGGGTCCGCGCGCCGGATCGGGCTCGGCCTCGAGGATCTCCGAGAGCCTGCGGTCGACCAGGTGCTCGACGGCCGCGATCACCAACGACTCCTTGGACGGAAAGTGGTGCAGTTGCGCTCCCCGAGACACACCGGCGCGCCGCGCTATTTCCTGCGTGCTGGTCTTGGCGAAGCCCAGTTCGACGAGGCAGTCGATCGCGGCGTCGAGCAACTTCGCGCGGGTGCCCGCGGTGCGCTCGGCCTGCGTACGCCGCCCGGTCGGCTCGGCGTCGTTCAATCCTGTGTCGGTAGTCACACTTTGCACAGTAGCGCTAAAACAACAAACAGTCCAGCCTGACTTTAAGTTTTGGTTCGGACCGTCAGATGCAGGCCTGGGCCCCGTCCATCACTCCGTGCCGGAACGCCTCGACGCGCAGGAACCCGCTCCCCTGCCGTGATTCGTCACCGTCGCCGCGAAAGAGCAGCAGCGACGCGATCGCCTCGTCCAGGTCCCCGGGCGAGAGGGTGTATCCGCTGGTGGGACGGTTCTGCAGCAACACGCTGGCCGCCCAACTCCCGGCAAAGCAATCGCCCTGCAAGGACGTGTCCTGGGTGTCGGCGTCGATCCCGGCGTGTGCCATCCCCGCCAATCCGTACTGGGTTGCGATGAGCGCCGCGACGGCAAAGTCCCCACCCTGCTCGTAGAACCGCGGCATCGCATCGACGGCATCGAACCCCACGTAGTCGTCGGGCACGCAGTAGAACAGCACATAGCCGGAAGCAGACTGGCCACCACAGTCGGGAGCATCGGACGGGTCGAACGCAACGACCGGCTTCAGTGGCTCCCACGGCCGGCCCGTCAACTCCGGAAAGAGCACGCTCCAGTAGTCCTCGAGATCTTTCGGAACGCCGTCGATGATCTGCTCGAGCGGGGCGTCGCCGCCCCGATCGGCGTCGGACTGGCTGGTGAACGGCAGCTGCAGGACGGGAGGGGAGCCGTCGACGTACGGTTTGCAGTCCATCGGGCCGCCGTCGAACCCGGTCTGAAACGAACTGACGCGGTCGAAGCCGCTGCCGTGCGCCGAATCGCTCTCGGCCGAACTACCCGGCTCGTCACGCAGATACAGGAAACCGGCCAGAGCACTGTCGAGTTCGGCCTGCGACGGATCGAAGGCGGTGGCGTCGGACACCGCATGAGCCGCCCACGCTCCCGCGAAGCAGTCGGCCTGAATTTCACTGGTGACGGTCATGCCCTCGAAATTGGCCCTGGCCTGAATCGCGTGCCCCCACTCGTGAGCCATCACGATGGGAATCACGAAGTCGCCGAACCGTTGCTGCAGATCGGGGAGCAAACCTTCGCTGTCCCACGCCACTACGTCGGCGCTGGGGCAGTAGAAGGCGTTGCCCGCGATGTCGTCGGCCGACGACGCGCACGGCGGCACATCGCCGGAAGACGGGACGACGGCATAGAAGCCACCGCTGACGGGTGTGTAGTCGCTGCCGTAGACAGCGGGGAATTGCTCGGCCCAATACGACTGCAGATCATCGATCGCGGCCGCGACGATTTCGTTCACCGGATCGGACGCATCGCCCACCATCCCGACGGTTGCGGGCGCATCGCCTGCCACCGCCTGGGGTGTCGATTCTGTTGTGCTGGAATCGGATTGCGCCGAGCCACCGCACGCGGACAAGGCCAACGCCACCACCCCGACCACCGCGAACGTCTTCACTACTGACCTCATAGCTGCAGACGCTAACCAGCGAGGATTGGAAATCGATTGGAAGGTGCACCCGATCTTCCAATCCATTTCCAATGTCACGGTTCTACGATCCGGTCGGTTCGATCCCTGCTGTAGCGACCTGAATGCTGTATCCGAACGAACGAAAGAGGACCGATGACACTCTCTACTATTGGCGTTCGTGGGGCCGCATGTGCTGCCGTGGTGATACTCGGGCTCACCGCCGCCGGATGCAGCAGTAGCTCCGACACGGCAACGGCCACGACCTCGGCAGCCGCAACCACGACAACAGAGGCAGCCGCGACCACGACGGTCAAGAAGCTGGCACCCGCCACCACCACCGAAGCCCCCGCCGGCCCCAACCCCACCATCGCCGACTACATCGTCGACGCGGGCCTGACCGAAATCCCCGTCACCCGTGACGATCCCACCGCGCCCACCATCAACCTCGCCATCCCGGAAGGCTGGGTGGACGCGGCCGAACAGACCCCCGAGTGGGCCTACGGTGCGATCATCTACCCGGAGGTCGCCGCCGACGAACGCACCCCGAGCATGATCGCCATCGTCTCCAAGCTCGAAGGCGACGTCGATCCTCAGGCCATCATCGACTATGCCCCAGGCGAATTGATGAACCTTCCCCAATTCACCCCGTCCGGCGAGGGTGCCGTGTCGACTCTGTCGGGCTTCCCGGCGTACCAGATCGCCGGAACCTACGTCGACGAGACAGGGGCCGAGCTGGTGTCGGCGCAGAAGACCGCGATCATCACCGGGCAGGACGGCTACTACATCCTGCAGATCAACGTCGACGGCAGCGTCGATCAGTTCGACCTACTGGTCGACGCCACCACCCAGGTGGACGACCAGACTGTCATCACCCCGTAATTCGTTGCCGAGCACGGTGATCGGAGCTGGGATGCTCCGATCACCGTGAGACAGGTTTGACAATGTCCACAGCACCGCCGAGCACTGTCTCGCCATTGAGCATCGGACCCGACGAGCCGTATTCGGAGCCCAAACGCTTTCTCCGCAAGCTGAATCCACTGCGCTGGCTGGCGCTGGCGAACGGCACACCCGTGGTGCTGAAACAGATACTTCAGCTGGGGCTGCTCATCGTGTGGCCGGTGTGGTTCGTGTGGGTGATAATCCGCGCAGTCTGCTTCTTCGCCTTCTGGCTGCTGCTCTACCCCGTCCGAGCGAATCAGAAGAAGAACCACCCCGAGGACTACGCCCGAGCACAAGCGCGCCGACTGCCCTGACGCGATCGGCTACTGCCGAATATCATTGCTCGGTAGCTTGTTTCATCGAATACCCGCGGCCGAAAGTACGGCCGCGAAGCCCTCTTGCAGATCCCTGACGAAGTAGGTGGGATCTTCCAGCGAAGGAAAGTGGCCCCCACTCTCGGGAGCCTTCCATCGAACGATCTGCCGGAAGCGGTGCTGAGCCCACGGCCGAGGATTCTTCTCGATGTCGTGGGGGTACGTCGTGATAGCCACAGGAACATCGACCCGCAAATCCGGATCGAGCGAGTTGTGGCTCTCGCAATAGATCCGAGCCGACGATGCACCGGTGCGCGTGAGCCAGTACAGGGTGACGTTGTCGAGGATGGTGTCCCTGGAGATCGCCTCGAAGGGGCTGTCGTCGGTATCCGTCCATTCGGCGAACTTGTCGAGAATCCAGGCGAGTAGCCCCACCGGGGAGTCGACGAGTGAGTATCCGATCGTTTGCGGCCGGGTCGCCTGTTGTTTCGCGTACGCACAGTGATGCCGCCGGAAATTTTCGCTCTCGTCGGTCCATCTGCGCTCGTAGGGAGTGAGCGCTTCCGTCGTCATCCCCGGTGGCGGTTGCGCGAGAGTTGTGTGGATTCCGATGACATGCTCCGGAAACCGGCCACCGAGGATCGTGGTGATCACGCCTCCCCAATCGCCACCGTGGGCCAGAAACCGGTCGTAACCCAGCCTGTGCATCAACTCGACCCACGCGGCCGCGATCTTCTCGGTTCCCCATCCGGTCGCACTCGGCTTGTCGCTGAAGCCGAAGCCGGGCAGAGACGGGATCACCACGTGGAACGCCGGTGCCTCGGCATCTCGGGGATCCGCCAACTCGTCCACGATATCGACAAATTCGACGCAACTGCCCGGCCAGCCATGGGTCATGATCAGCGGGGTGGCATCCGCGCGTGCCGATCGTCGGTGCAGAAAGTGAATGCCGACGCCGTCGATCGTTGTGCGCCACTGGCCTACTCGACCGAGTCGTTCCTCGAACGATCGCCAGTCGTACTCGGTGCGCCAATAGTCGACGGTCTCGACGAGGTCGGCCAGAGGGACGCCTTGTTCCCATCGGCCCGTGCCGAACGACACCGTCTCCGCTTCCGGAAGGCGTGCAGCCTTCAATCGCGCACGTAGATCGTCGAGGTCCGCGTCGGACGCCAGGAACTCGAATGCGTGCACCTGCGTGGAGTTGAGTGTCGTCATGGGGTCTCCTTGATTGGAACCGGCTAAGCCAGTTCTACATCTCGAGGTGACCTCTTCGCAACCGGCTAAGCTGGTTCCCATGGCCGCCGAGTTCCCCGAGTTCCGCCCCGGCAGCGTGCTGTCCACCGCGTTCACCGGGACACTGACCGAGCGACGCGGCGACCCGCTGGAACGAATCCCGGTGCCGCACCGGTTCGTCGACTGGTTGGCACTGAATGGACTCCCCGTGGACAACTGCACCGCGGCCCAACTGGACCTGGCCCTGGAACTGCGAGAAGCGATACACCTCGCCGCGACGGCAGCAGCAGTCCACGAGGCTCTGCCCACGTCGGCCATTCAGATCGTCAACGACCACAGCGTTCGGGGCAACGCGTCGTTGGTCCTGACGCCCGAGGGCAACAGGCAATGGAAGTTGAACTCGGACTCAGCCGTCGAAGACGCCCTGGGAGTCATCGCTGCCGACGCCATCAGCATCATCGCCGGCGATCGGGACGGAAAGTTGGCACTGTGCGCATCGCCCACCTGCCGAGCCGCGTTCTTCGACACCAGCCAGAGCCGCAGCCGGAAATGGTGCGACATGAATACGTGCGGAAATCGTCAGAAGAAGGCGCGGTTCGTTGCCAATCAGCGTCGTAATTCCGTGTGAGTCGATCGACCGTGAAGCAGTTTGCGCCGACGAGCCGTGGGCAATTCTGCCGGTATGCCACTCGCCTCTCACGGACGCTTCGACTACTCCCCCATCGTCGATCGGCCACAGTTCGACTGGCCGGGTGACGCGCGCCTCGCGGTGTACGTCGCCGTCAACTGCGAACACTTTCCCTACGACGACGGCGAACCCGGGCTTGGATACACGCCCGCGATGGATCAGCCCAACACCTACAACTGGGGCTGGCGTGAGTACGGCAACCGCGTGGGTGGTTTTCGGATCGCAGAGACGTTGCAGCAGAGCGGAGTCCGCCCGACACTCCTCGTGAACACCGAGGTGTACGGGCATGCCCCACGGCTGGTCGACGCTTTCCGTGCTCTCGGTGCAGAGGTCGTCGCGCACGGCAGAACCAATGCCGTCCAACCGAACGACCTGGTCGAGGACGCCGAGCGCCGCTCGATCGACGAGGTGACGACAGCTATCGAACATCACGAAGGCTCGCCGCCTCGCGGGTGGATGAGTCCCGGCGCCAACCCCAGCCGCGTGACCGAAGACCTGCTCGCCGAACGCGGTTACGAGTACACCTTGGATTGGCCGATCGACGATCAACCCGTGTGGCTAGAGACCCGGGGCGGCCCATTGCTGAGCGTCCCGTATCCCCACGAGGTCAACGATCTCCCGGTGTTCGTTCACCACCATCAGACCGCAGAAACGTTCGAGCACAACATAATCGACAGCTTCGACGAGCTGAAGGAGAACTCGTCGCACCAACCCGTGGTGCTGGCGATCTCCCTGCACACTTTCCTGACTGGACAGCCCTACAGACTTCGACGGTTCCGCTCGGCTCTGAAGCACATGACCGACAACAGTGACGGCGTCTGGTTCACCACTCCGGGCGACATCGCGGCGCACTACCGAGGGCTGGTACCTCCGCCCTAGGTCGGTCGTCGACCCCTGACCGACGGGTAGACGACGCATAGTCCACCGCTGGAGCGGCGAGCGACTAGTCCCTGGGCGGCCACCGATTGGCGAGGTGCTCAGTTCTCTGGTCGACGCGGCGTTGGCCCGAATGACCATGCATGCCGGTCGTGCCCCGCGGAAGCCAGCCCGGCGATGGCGATCGGGTGAGCGAGAGAACCGCGGATACAAGCGATGTCGGGCCCGTCCGTGCTCATCGACAGCGCCGTGCATACGGGGAGGCCGCACGCCGAAGCCTCACCGATGGCCGCGCGGCCGACGCAAGGCTCCGATGGGGAATGGCTGGGGCGCTTCAGCGGCCGACCATAAGTGGTCAGGCTGCGCGTCGTTTTCGTCGGTGGTAGCTGGGGAGTGGTTGTCTTCTGGGGTCGACGGATTCGGGTGGGATGGCGTACGGGTGTCCGTCCTCGCCCATGATCAGTTGCCAGTCGCCGTGGTGGACGAGTCGGTGGCATTCCCCGCACACCAACGCGAGGTTGTTCAGATCGGTTGCGCCGCCGTCTTCCCAGAACTTCACGTGGTGGGCTTGGCACCACTGCGCAGGGCGGCCACACATCACGCAGCAGGTATCGCGGATGGTCAGCGCGATGCGTTGATCGTCGCTCGCGAGCCTGGTGGTGCGCCCGAGGGCGAGCGGAACGCCGTGGTGGTCGACGATGACCGGGGCCAGGTCGGCGTCGCAGGTGAGAAGTTCTGCAAGGAAGCGACTGATCGGGCCGGTCCAGTCGAGGTGGAACGGCCAGTCGGCGTCGCCCGGCTCGGGCGCAGACTTCTGCACGCCGCAATCACCACCGGTGGTATTGCTACCGTTTGCTGCTTCGCCGAGAGCATCGGTGTTACCTCGGGCTGCGCCGTCAGGACGCGGGTCGGTAAGACCGGCGCTGTCATCATCTTCGTGCCGCACAGAGTCGCCGCCGGAACCGGCACAGCGACGGCCGGCACCGCCGTTCGACGAGCTCTCGGCGAATGCACCGGTTCCCGTCGAATCCGTTGTTGCGCTTCCGGGTTGCT
This sequence comes from Rhodococcus sp. WWJCD1, assembly GCF_002258735.1. Lineage (NCBI taxonomy): Bacteria > Bacillati > Actinomycetota > Actinomycetes > Mycobacteriales > Nocardiaceae > Rhodococcus > Rhodococcus sp. WWJCD1. Next base: position 69,842 of record NZ_NOXY01000016.1, on the reverse strand, counting down.
CCTTGCCGCCGTGGGCGAGCAAGTCTCGTAGCGGAACGATCAGGTGCACCGCCGCCCGCGACCCGCCCGCCGGCCCGCGGGTGCTGCCGCGCAGGTGCCGGTCGAGGATCTGATCGAGGGCGTCGGCTCGCCGCTTCGACGGGCTACGTGGATCGCGTTCGCCACCGGGATCTGGCCGCGGTGCAGTCAACGGCGACAGGGCGGTGAGCATTTTCTCGGCGAGGAGCCGGTCGACGCTGCCGCCGAGCTGATAACGACCGTTGGCAAGAGGATGCAGATCGAACCGGTTCAGATCCGGGTTCTCCGACACCGGCACCGGCTTTGGTCCCGCCGGAAGCGGTTGCTGCCCAGCAGGTTCGGGACCGGTATTACCACCTGCATCACCACTACCCGCATCACCGCCATCTGCATTACCGCCACTCACATCACGGTCACCCGCATCGTGGCCGGCTCTGGCAGCATCGCGGGATCGGCTCAGATCTTCGCGTTCCCGCTCGCGTCGTTCCTTCTCCGCCTTCTCGTGACGAGCACGAGCATCGTCTGCCGCTGAATGCGCCAAGGCTTGCGCACGCGAAGTGACCGAGCCTGCGGTGCTCCGTCGAGCGGTGTCGAGCAGTTCCGCGACGACGGCCGCGCGTCGATCCTCACCCAACGTCGGGTCGGCCACCAGTACGACGTCGTAACCCTCGGCGATTGCCGAGGCGTGCGCGGCGTGAATCTCACCGCAGGCGAGGGCGTCGAGCACAGTGTGGTGATCGTGCAGCCAGTACCCCAGTGCGTTCTGGCGGGCCGCTGATCCGTCGGTGATCCGGACCGATCGGGCGTACCAGCGGGTGACGGACGAGTGCCCGAGTTTCATCGCCAAGCCACGTCGGTCAATTTCGGCAAGCAGCGTCAATCTGGTTGCAGCGAGTGCGTTTTCGAGGGATGTCACGTCAGCGAGCTCGGAGACCAATTCCTGGTCCGCGAGCCCGAACACATCCCCCCATGTCTTCACACCACGAAAGCTATACCCACCCACCGACACACTTTTTCGATGACCGCTTTACAGGGCACGCATGCTGTTGTTCCGGGCATTGTGAGTGAGCTCGGCCAGGCCGAGCTCTTCGAGGAGCGGCGGCAGGTACATCCCGAACCGGCCGCGGTATCCGTTCCTGAGCCCGTACCAACCGCCGACCGGGTTGTCCTCTGAGCGCCCCCACGCTTCGACCGTGTCAGGAGCAGCCGGCTTCTTCTCGTCTGCGGCACCGAGCAATACCCAGTCGGCACGTTCGGTGAGCCAGCCGTGCAAATCCTCGATTGCCTCGATGCGGTATCGCAGTGTCGTCGAACCCACCTGGCATACGAGGGCAGGTGGCTCGTGGTCGGGATCGCGGTACATGGTGTACGCCGAGGTGCCGGGGGCGGTGGTGAGAGCCCACGGGTCGGATTTGGTTCCGCTGGTCATGGCCGGGGTCCGTTCCGTTGTCGCAGTCAGCCGATGGGCAGAAAGATCGACCGAGCACGGTGATTGCCTTACGCGGCTCGGTCAGTGTGGGCCGACCGGACGGTGAACGCAACCAGCTCCCGACCCCGGACAGGTTCGGGTGACTACGTCACGGAGCGACGGTGCGGTACCGCAGCATCATTTCGTGGTCCTCGTGATCGAGCATGTGGCAGTGCCACATGTACCCCTGCAATTCGGATGGACCCGAAGCCGGCATGTCATGACCGCCCATATCGTGGCCGCTCATATCGCTACCGCCGTGGTGCGCTGCCGGTCCCGCGAAGGTGGCGTCGGGGTCGAACCCGAGTTCGTCGGCCGTCGGGAATCGGACGAGGATCTGGGTGACGGTGCCCGGGTACGTGTTGACGGTGTCCTTCCACCCGGCTTCCCAGGTAGCCGGGGGCACCGATGGACCGGTGAGGAACTTCTCCACCGGCGGAGCCCATCTGGTGCCGAACGTGGGCCGGGGAAAGTCGCGTTGGTACGCGGCGAGGTCGATCGGAATACGTCCCAGCGTCCGAAAGTGCGCCAGGTGCAGGTGAATCGGGTGTGGTTCGACCGTCGTGTTGACGATGTTCCACATCTCCACGGTGCCCTGCTTCGGCATCTCGATGTCCGGGTCGGAGTACCGCAGGTTGTTCAGGTTCATCAGCGTCATGTCCAGGTTCAGCCCACTGGAGGGCTGGTTCACGGTGACGGTGCGGGTAAAGGTGGGGGTCGGCAACGGCGGCAATACATCCGGCTGCCCCTTTCCTCCGCGCAGCAACGACGGCATAACGCCCCGGAACCCCGCCGCGGACGCGACGCGGAACTGGCAGAACATCGGCATCGGGACAGCTCCGAGCGACGCCGCCTGAGCCGGTGGCGGTTCGTCGTTGAGCAACTCGACCAACGCCCCTGCTTCGACGGCACCGAAGTCGACCAGGATGTCGGCGCGTTCGGCAGGCGCAAGGCGGATGCTGGTGGTTTCCACCGGGGCGTCGAGCAATCCCCCGTCGTTCCCGATGACCCAGAAGCGTAACTTGTTGGTGAAGAACAGGTTCCACACACTGTACGACCCGGCGTTGACCAGGCGCAGCCGGTACATCCCGCGGGCGACTTCCATCGTCGGCCAGATCTTGCCGTTCACGACGCCCACGTCGCCGGTGCCGCCGCCTTCCCACTTACCCTGCGGCACGGTGATGTTGGAACGGATGCTCATGCTGCCGTCGGGATTCATGATCTTTTCCTGCAGCACCAGCGGCAGCTCGAACTCACCCGAGGGCAGTCCGAGGGCGTTGTCGGAGGTGCCGGTGTCCCAACGATCACGGACGAGGTTCATGCCGAGCAGGCCCGCGTAGACGTTGATGCGCGTGATCGACATGGCGTGGTCGTGGTACCAGAGTCCTGCGGCGTCGTTGAGCCCCGGGAAGTTGTGCGTCATGGATTCACCGGGGCGCACCAGCATCTCCGAGTGACCGTCGCTCGCCGGTTCGGTGATGCTGCCGTGCAGGTGCAGCGACGTCGGCGTCATCGTGCGATCCATCTCGCTCATGCCGTGCAGCGAGGTGTCGATGTCGGCGGCGAGAGGGTTACCGGCGGTGGTGTTCGAGTACTTCAGCGTCCAGGGCTGGCCTTGCTGCGACTCGATGGTGGGCCCGAGGTAGTCGCACTGGCCGTAGCCGAACGTGGGACCGGGTCGCAGGTCGGCATGGAAGGCATGGGTGGAGCTGTGTGCGTCGAGCGTGACCTCGGTACCGCTGATGAGTGGCAATCGCGGCAGTTCGTCACGGAACGGCGTCAGCGGCGGCGAATGGAAGAGGAGAGGACTCTGCCCGCGGAGGAAGTCGTCGGCCAGTGCTCGACGGGTGGTCGATGCCACGGGTAGTGCTGCTGCGCCGGCTGCCACTGCGGCCGCCGCCAGCCCGCGTAGGGCGGTTCGTCTGGACACGGAGCCGCTCACCCGGCCACCTTCCTCCTGGTTGTGATTGGGCCCATACTATGTGCTGGTCGGCTCCCGCCGTCACCCCACACTCGGATCGTCCGGCACGTTCCTGCCGGTGGAGGGATCTATTTCGTCATGGCAACAATCTCGTTCGAGCGCACGACCAGGCTTTTTCCCGGCTCCGACACCCCCGCGGTGAACGAGCTCGACCTGCACATCGAGGACGGTGAGTTCCTCGTTCTGGTCGGCCCCTCCGGCTGCGGCAAGTCGACGTCGCTCCGGATGCTCGCGGGGCTCGAAGAGGTCAATTCCGGTCGCATCCTCATCGGCGGCAAGGACGTCACCAATTCCGAGCCCAAGGATCGCGACATCGCGATGGTGTTCCAGAACTACGCGCTGTACCCGCACATGACCGTCGCCGAGAACATGGGGTTCGCGCTCAAGCTGGCGAAGGCGAACAAGGAAGACATTCGCACTCGCGTCGAGGAGGCCGCGAAGCTGCTCGACCTCGAGCCGTACCTGGATCGCAAGCCGAAGGCCCTCTCCGGCGGTCAGCGTCAGCGAGTTGCCATGGGCCGCGCCATAGTCCGGCAACCTCAGGTGTTTCTGATGGACGAGCCGCTATCCAACCTCGACGCCAAACTGAGGGTTCAGACGCGGACGCAGATCGCACAGCTACAGCGCCGGCTCGGCACGACTACGGTGTACGTCACCCACGATCAGGTCGAGGCCATGACGATGGGTGATCGCGTCGCAGTCCTGAAAGGTGGTGTGCTGCAACAGTGCGCCACTCCCCGCGAGCTCTACCGCACCCCGGTCAACGCGTTCGTCGCCGGGTTCATGGGCTCGCCGTCGATGAACCTGTTCCGCGCTCCGGTCACCGACGGCGGCGTCCGCCTGGCCGATCAGGTGATTCCGGTGCCTCGTCAGACTCTGGGCTCGGCCACCGAGGTGATGTTCGGTATTCGGCCCGAGCACATCGAGATTGCCGACAGCGGAATAGCTCTCGAGATCGACGTCGTCGAGGAGCTCGGTTCCGAGGCCTTCGTGTTCGGACGAGCGGACATCAACGGCAAGTCCGAAACCATTGTCGCTCGGGCCGATTGGCGTAGCCCGCCCGAGAAGGGCGACCGCGTCCATGTGCGCATCGACGACGCGCACGCGCACATCTTCGACGCCTCCGCCGAAGGTCACCGCCTGAACTGATCACCCCCGTCGTGCGCGTTGTGCGTAATTCCAGCTACGCACAACGCGCACGACCTCAGACCAGCAGCTCGGCGATCTGAATGGTGTTGAGCGCGGCACCCTTACGCAGGTTGTCGCCCGAGACGAACAGGGCCAGTCCACGGCCCTCGGGAACGCCCGGGTCCTGACGGATGCGGCCGACGAGGGAGTCGTCCTTGCCTGCGGCTTCGAGCGGGGTCGGTACGTCTACCAGCGAGACGCCCGGTGCGGAGGCCAGCAGTTCCCGGGCCCGCTCGACCGACAACGGTGAACCGAACTCGGCATTGATCGACAGCGAGTGTCCGGTGAACACCGGCACCCGCACGCAGGTACCGCTGACCAGCAGGTCCGGCAGTCCGAGGATCTTGCGCGATTCGTTGCGCAGCTTCTGGTCCTCGTCTGTCTCGCCGGATCCGTCGTCCACCAACGCGCCGGCCAAGGGCAGGACGTTGAAGGCGATGGGCGCGACGTACTTGTTCGGGGCCGGGAAATCGACCGACGAACCGTCGTGCACCAGCTTTTCGACGTCATCGATGACGGCGCGCGCCTGGGTGGCGAGCTCGTCGACGCCGGCGAGACCGCTACCGGAGACGGCCTGGTAGCTCGAGACGATCAGTCGCTGCAAGCCGGCTTCGTCGTGCAGCACCTTGAGCACCGGCATGGCAGCCATGGTGGTGCAATTGGGGTTGGCGATGATGCCGCGCGGCGGGTTCTTCGCCGCCTCGGGGTTCACTTCACTGACCACCAACGGCACGTCGGCGTCCTTGCGGAACGCGGACGAGTTGTCGATGACGACCGCGCCGGCCGCCGCGAACCGCGGTGCCTGCTCACGGGAGAGCGTGGCTCCTGCCGAGAACAGTGCGATATCGATGCCGGTCAGATCGGCGGTGGAGGCGTCCTCGACGATGATCTCCTCGCCGCGGAACGGCAGCTTCTTGCCCGCCGAGCGTGCGGAGGCGAAGAATCGAACGGTGTCGGCGGGAAAGTTGCGCTCCTCCAACAGGGTTCGCATGACGGCACCGACCTGGCCGGTGGCTCCGACTACTGCAACTGTGGTCATGGTTATCGTCCTGTTCCCGCGTGTACTACGGCTTCTTCGTCGCCACCCAGATCGAAGGCGGCGTGCAACGCGCGCACTGCTTCGTCGAGCTGGGTGTCGCTGCACAGCACCGAGATACGGATCTCGGAGGTGCTGATGAGATCGATGTTGATACCGGCGTCGGCGAGAGCCTCACAGAACGTCGCGGTCACACCGGGGTGGCTCTTCATGCCGGCACCGACGAGCGAGACCTTGCCGATGTGGTCGTCGTAGAGCACCTGCGCGAAGCCGATTTCGGCCTGCAGCTTGGTGAGCTTCTCCACTGCCGTCGGGCCGTCGGCCTTGGGGCAGGTGAAGGTGATGTCGGTCTTACCGGTGTCGATCTTCGAGACGTTCTGCAACACCATGTCGATGTTGATTTCCGAATCGGCGACGGCGCGAAAGACCTTGGCGGCGTAACCGGGGGTGTCGGGCAGACCGACGACCGTGACCTTCGCCTCGCTGCGATCGTGTGCGACGCCGGTGAGAATTGCTTCTTCCACTGGAATGTCCTCCATAGATCCGGAGACGATCGTTCCGGGTTTTGTGGTGTACGACGAGCGCACGTGTACGGGAACGTTGTAGCGACGGGCATATTCGACGCAACGCAGCATGAGCACCTTCGCGCCGCAGGCGGCCATCTCCAACATCTCCTCGAACGAGACGGTGTCGAGCTTCTGAGCGTTGGGAACGATGCGCGGGTCGGCGGTGAAGATACCGTCGACGTCGGTGTAGATCTCGCAGACATCGGCGTTCAACGCCGCGGCGAGCGCGACGGCGGTGGTGTCGGACCCACCACGACCGAGCGTGGTGACGTCCTTGCTGTCCTGGCTGACGCCCTGGAATCCGGCGACCAGAACGATCGAGCCTTCGTCGAGCGCGCTGCGCACGCGGCCGGGGGTGACGTCGATGATCTTGGCGTTTCCGTGCACGCTGGTGGTGACGACGCCTGCCTGGGAACCGGTGAACGACCGCGCCTCGGCACCGAGCGAGTGGATGGCCATCGCGACCAGCGCGTTGGAGATGCGTTCACCCGAGGTGAGCAGCATGTCCATCTCGCGGGCCGGCGGGGCCGGGCACACCTGCTGGGCCAGGTCGAGTAGTTCGTCGGTGGTGTCGCCCATCGCCGACACGACGACGACAACGTCGTTGCCCGCCTTCTTGGTCTCGACGATTCGTTCAGCGACGCGTCGGATACGTTCGGCGGTCCCCACCGACGATCCACCGTACTTCTGGACGATGAGAGCCACGCGTATTACCTCCGCTGGATAGCCGACAATCGTTCGATTGTCCGCGGGTCACCTTACCGAGCGAGCGGCCCGAACAGTGGTCCGGGTAGCTCCGAGCTGGGATTTCAGGGTGGTCTGCCTGCGGCTTCGCCTGTCCTAACATGTTCGAGTGACCGTTCCAGAACATCTCCCACCACCGCCGGCCCGAGGTCTGCGGGTGCTCTTCGGGCTGCCCGCTGTCGGCCGCCGCTGGCCGGGCGGTCTGCGTTCGGCGCTGGCGTTCGGGGTTCCGGCGATCGTGGCGTGGCTGCTCGGGTTCCACACCGAGGCACTACTGGTGGTCTCGGGCAGTTTTGCGGTGATCTACGGCGAGGGTCGCCCCTATCGATCGCGCTGGTGGGTAGTGCTGATTGCAGGCGGCGCGCTCGTGGCCTCGGTGTGGCTCGGCGCGACGGCCGGGCAGCTCGCCCTCGACTTCGGCGAGACCGGGTGGGCCCGGATGATTCCGGTGGCCGTGCTGTCGGTTCTCGCACTCGTTGCGGTCTACGTCGTTGCGGCGCTTCGACTCGGTCCGCCGGGGGCCTTCTTCTTCGTGCTGGTGTGCGCGGTCGCGTCGTACCTCCCTGCCGCCGACATCAGCGCGACCCGCGGCGCCGTCTGTGCGGCTATCGGCGTCGCGTCGGCGCTGGTGGTCGCGATGTCCGGGGTGGTGCGGGATCCGAAAGGACCCGAACGGGCGGCGGTCGGTGCGGCGGTGGCCGCGATCGAGAAATACACGAGCGCGTCGACGGCCTCCGTCGCCGATCGGCACACTGCCGCCTCCCGTCTGCACGCGGCGTGGGCCGCGGTGTACGAGGCCGGATCGGTGAAATCGACCTCGCGCCCTCCGCTGGTACAGACGCTGTTCGACGCCCATCTTGCGTTTGCGGCTGCCACGTCGGCGCGCGCCGGCACCGTGCCGGACCCCGAGAACGAGGCGGAATCGGCACGAGATCAACTGCCGCTGGCTCGTCCGAGCATCGGCTATCGGTTGAAGCGGTCGTTGCATCGAGATTCACACGCGGCGTCCACGGCGATCCGGGTGTTCTGCGCGGCGGCAGCTGCGGGCGGGATCAGTGTGGCGCTGGGTCTGAGCAGGCCGGATTGGGCGATCCTCGGCGCAGTCCTGGTGCTCCAGCAGGGGCCGGATCGCGTCCACGGGTCATACCGCGGCATGCAGCGACTCGGCGGCACTCTGGCCGGAGTGGTGTTGTTCTCGGCAATCTATCTCTCGCCGCTGACCGGTCTCGCCGTGATCGTGGTGCTGATGGTGCTGCAGTTCGCGATCGAGATCAGCGTGGCGCGCAACTACGGTCTCGCCGTCACATTCATCACCCCGCTCGCGTTGTTGATGGGCACCATCTCGCATCCGGGTGCTCCGCTCGGCGGCATCGTGGTGGATCGGGTGGTCGAAACCGCGGTGGGGGTTGCCCTCGCGTTCGCGGCCCTGTGGTTGTTGTTGCCGGGCGCTTTTCGACGCGCACTGTTGTGGTCCGATCGGCGGGTTCTGGACCTGACCGCCCGTTTGCTGACCACGCTGCGAACCGAGACGGTCACGGCGGCAGCCACTCTGACGCTTCGAAGGGACGTGCAGTTCGAGCTGGTCGGCGCAGCGCTCGCGGGAGCCGAAGCGGCGCACAACGATCGCCGCTGGGCGCATCGCGTGTGGACCCGCCATGCAGAGGTCGATCACCTCGGATACGAACTGCTCGCACAGTGTTGGACCGCGGCCGATGTCGGACGGCTGAACGACATCGAGCAGTGGCAGCGCAGGCACGACACCGTCGCCGAAAAAGTCGACTCCTGAACCCTGGGGTAGGCGGTCGGTCTGCGGTAGTACACTCACCCCATGCTGCGAGCTCTCCTTCTTAACAGCCGCGACGGGGTCTGAGACCAGACTGGCTTCCCGTCGCGGGGTTCGTTGCGCCGGTCGAACACATTGTTTTGATCTGTACGGAGAGACGAAGACCATGTCACCAGCCGACGCATTCACCTCGGGATCTCGCACCATCACCCCGCCCTCGCGGCCCGCACCCAGCGACCAGCCCGCCTGGAACACCCAGAAGAACTCCTCGATGCCCACGTTCCGTTATCGGCCGTTCGCCGAGGAAGTGGAAGCCATCACCCTCCCCGACCGCACGTGGCCGGACAAGATCATCGACCGGACGCCGCAGTGGTGTGCGGTGGATCTGCGCGACGGCAACCAGGCTCTGATCGACCCGATGAGCCCGGCCCGCAAGCGCCGCATGTTCGATCTGCTGGTTCGGATGGGCTACAAGCAGATCGAGGTCGGCTTCCCGTCGGCCAGCCAGACCGACTTCGATTTCGTCCGCGAGATCATCGAAGACGGCGCGATCCCCGACGACGTCACCATCCAGGTTCTGACGCAGTGCCGTCCCGAGCTGATCGAGCGCACCTTCGTCGCCTGCGAGGGTGCCCGAAGCGTCATCGTGCACTTCTACAATTCGACCTCGATCCTGCAGCGCCGAGTGGTGTTCCGCGCCGATCGTGATGTCATCAAGAAGATCGCCACCGACGGTGCCCGCAAGGTTCTCGAGGAAGCTGCCAAGTTCCCCGATACCGATTGGCGCTACGAGTACTCCCCCGAGTCCTACACCGGCACAGAACTTTCCTACGCCAAAGAGGTGTGCGACGCGGTCACCGCGATCATCGACCCCACGCCCGACAAGCCGTTGATCCTGAACCTGCCCGCCACGGTCGAGATGGCGACACCGAATGTCTACGCCGACTCGATCGAGTGGATGAGCCGCAACCTCGATCGCCGCGACAGCATCGTGCTGTCACTGCATCCGCACAACGACCGCGGAACCGGTGTTGCCGCAGCAGAACTCGGCTACCAGGCCGGCGCAGACCGCATCGAGGGCTGCCTGTTCGGAAACGGCGAGCGCACCGGCAACGTCTGCCTCGTCACGCTGGGTCTGAACCTGTTCACCCGCGGCGTCGATCCGCAGATCGACTTCTCCAACATCGACGAAGTCCGCCGAACCGTGGAGTACTGCAACCAACTTCCCGTCGCCGAGCGCCACCCGTACGGCGGAGATCTGGTCTACACCGCTTTCTCCGGCAGCCACCAGGACGCCATCAACAAGGGCCTGGATGCAATGAAAGTCACTGCGGACGAGCAGGGTACGGACATCGGCGACGTCACGTGGCAGGTTCCGTACCTGCCCGTCGACCCGAAGGACGTCGGCCGCACCTACGAGGCCGTCATTCGCGTCAACTCGCAGTCCGGCAAGGGTGGAGTCGCGTACATCATGAAGTCCGATCACGGACTGAACCTGCCGCGTCGTCTTCAGATCGAGTTCTCCCAGGCCGTGCAGCGCATCACCGACGGTGAGGGCGGCGAGGTCTCGCCGAAGGAGATGTGGGACGTCTTCGCCGAGGAGTACCTGACGCCGATCCGTCCGCTCGAGCGCATCAAGCAGTCGGTCGTCGCGGCCGAGCACGACGGCGGCACCGACACGATCACCGCGACGGTCAAGGTGGACGGCGTCGAGCAGGAGATCTCCGGCTCCGGCAACGGACCTCTCGCCTCCTTCGTCGACGCGCTGTCCACCATCGGCTACGACGTCAGCGTGCTGGACTACTCCGAGCACGCCATGTCTGCGGGCGACGACGCCCAGGCTGCGGCCTACGTCGAAGCTTCGGTCACCTCGCCTGCGGGCGTCGCCACCACCGTCTGGGGCGTCGGAATCGCGACATCGATCACCACCGCGTCACTGCGTGCCGTGGTGTCGGCGGTGAACCGCGCGCTGCGCTGACCTGCACCACCGAGAAGCCGCCCATTCGTCGCGAATGGGCGGCTTTTCGCTGTGCGCACAGCGTCCGGTTCCGCGCCTCAGCGCTGCTCGACAGTTCTGGAATGCCTGGCCGCGATGGACACAGCCACCGTGAGGGATGCGATGACGATCATCGCGCCGAGGGTGCGGCCGTATCCGGTGAGGAGCTGATCCACTGCGGCTTCCGACACGTCACTGACGGTTCCAGCGAACACGAATTTCCGCAGTTCGAGAGGCATCGCGCTGGTCACCACCGACAGGATCACCGCTGTCCCGACCACGAATCCGCTGGTCTGCAGCAGCAGGCGCATGGCGTTGGCGATGCCGAGACGTTCGTCGGGAAGATCACGCATGAGGGCCGTCGCATTCGATGGCATGAACAGGCCGGATCCGAATCCTGCGAGCGCGAGCCCCGACAGCACGACAGCTGAGTGCATTCGTCCCGTTGTCGACACCAGGAGTATCAGCAGTGCGAACACTGTCAGGATATTTCCGGCGACGGACAGCGACGACGCAGAGATCTTGCGCTGCAACGGCCCGGATCCGAGTGATGCCACAAGGGCTGCGACAGCGACGGGCAGCACCATCAGCCCGGCTTCGAGTGGGCTGACTCCGGACACTGCCTGGAAGTACAGGGCAAACAGCAGCACTATCCCGCTCTGCGAAATCGAGTTCATGAAGGACGCCAGGAGGCCGAACCCGAACGGCCAGTGTTTGAACAGAGCGACGTCGATGAGCGGGTTGGGAACACGGCGCTCGAACCACAGAAACAGTGGCACCACCACCACTGCCACCGCCAGACCGCCCACCACGAGCGGGTGCGACCAGCCAAGCGAGGTGGCTTGCGACAGCGCAGCCAAACCACTGGTCAACGCGACGAGAATCATTGCGTTGCCGCGCAGGTCGAGCGAATAACCTTTCGCACCACCACGGGGCGGAGACTTCAGCGCGATGGCACCCCAGACGAGACAGAGAATTCCGATCGGAACGTTGAACCAGAACACCCAGCGCCATCCCGCTTGCTGCGCGATCAAACCACCCAAGGTGGGTCCGCACAACTGCGCGATGGAGAACGACGCAAGGTAGATGCCCATCCCTTCACCGAGTCTGTGACGAGGAAATGCTGCGGTCACCAGTGCCGCACTGTTGGTGAGCAACATGGCACCTCCCGCCGCTTGCAACACGCGAAAAGCTACGAGCCACCACGCATTCGGAGCCAGACCGCACAAGATGCTGCCGGTGGTGTACAGGCCGAGGCCGGTGAGATACATGGTTCGACGGCCGAACATGTCGGCCATTCGTCCGAACGCAACGAGAAGCACGGTGTTGGTCAACAGGTACGCGAGCAAGATCCAGCTGGCCGCCACACTGCTCGCGTCGAAGTGGCGAACGACCGTCGGCAATGCAACGTTGAGTGCGCTGCCCGACATTCCCGAGACCATGCTGGCGAACGCAACCACCGACAGCGTTCTCCACGCGTCGTGCATCACCTGACGCTCGGATCGCGGTTCGACCTCCGGCCGCGGTGTCGTGCATTCGGTTTCGGACCGAGCCGTCATCGTCTGCGCCCCGAATCCGTTGCGGCCGAACCTAGACCCGAGTCGAGGAAGACGACCATGGACTCGACGGACGAGTGTGCAGCTTTCAACACGTCCGGGTCCTCGATGTGCCGGTACATGGCGGCAACCAGATCCTCGATCTCAGTCGTGCCTGAATCACGTAAAGCTGCAACCTGTTCGATGCGTCGTCGTCGTGCGGCAACCCGATGCAGTGCCGCGGCTTCCAGATCTGTGATCACCGGACCGTGCCCTGGCAGTCCGATCACCGATCCACCGTGGCCGATCTCGGCCAGCATGCACAGGCTCTCGAGCATGTCTGCCAGCAACGCCGGATGAACGACCGGCGAGCCGGCGCCGAGCAGGGTGTCGCCGGTCAGCACTACGTCGTCGTCCGGCAAACTCAGGCACACCGAATCCCGGGTGTGCCCGGGCGTACCCAGCACACGAGCCGTGACGTTGCCTGCCAACACAATTCGCTGTAGGTGCTCGATAGGGGTTCGCCCGAGCACCTCACGTTGCGCCAGCACCGTTGCCTTCGTTCGCTCGGCGAGCGCGTGCGCCCCGTCTGCGTGGTCGTTGTGCCCGTGTGTCAGCACGATTTCCGTCACCGTCCGATGGCCGGCCGCGGCGACGATCGAATCCAGGTGCCCGGCATCTGCCGGCCCTGGATCGATCACCGCACATTGCATGGCATCGGGTGCACCGATCAACCATGTATTGGTGCCCTCGAAGGTCCACGCACCGGCATTGGGAGCCAGCAGTCGCTCGACCCGGGGTGCAACCCGAACGGCGACACCAGGTACAGGTATCGCCCCACTCGATCCAGACATACGCGCCCTCTCTAGAAGCAACTTCTAGAATCGTACTCTCTAATTGACGCGCGGACTGCCGGAACCAAGACGACAATTGAGCCCGGCGGTCGAAAAAGCCCGGTGCGCAATCAAATTGCGCACCGGGCTGTGAGGTCGAGCTCTATTCGGAGGCGATCTTCCGAATCAAGTTGCACATGATGTCGGCAACGGCACCTGCTTGCTTCTTCGTACGACAGTTCAGAATCACCTCACGGGACGATTCGACGATGATGTCGGTCAACACCCCGACGGTAATTCGCTGTGCACTGTCGTCACCCGGGCCGAGCAGCGCCGAGTTCTGCCTGATCCATTCGATGCGATTGTCCCGACGAAGCTTCTCGAAACCGGGTGGCCCGTCGTTGTCCACGAAGACCAAGGCAACTTCGCGGCGCTGCCAACTCCCGTTGAGGAAAGCGCGTGCGCCGACGCAGAACAGATCGAGTGGATCCGTGGTTCCGCCCCTACGCTCGGCGATGACCGATGCCCTGACCTGTTCGAGGTGCGCCGTGTTGTGCCGATCCCACAGCGCGGTGAACAGCTCGGATTTGCCGCCGAAGTGGTGGTACAGGCTGCCCGTACTCGATCCGGCCCGCTCGACGATGTCGGAAATGCTGGCATTGACGAAACCCGCCTCGGCGAACACCTCTTGGGCGGCATCGAGAAGCTTGCGCTGGGTCTCGCCGGTCTTGCTCCACTGCCACGTCGTCGAACCGGCCCGTTCGGTCATGATCCCCACCAATCCTCTTCGCCTTCGCCCGCCCGAGGGTAAAGCGTAATTCTAGAATTGGAGCCGGGTCAAGCCGAACCTGCGTGCCGCCGTCAGGCCGCCGCAGCGAGGATCAGGGTGGAGCCTGCCGCGAACATTCCGCCGTTGCCCTGAACCAAGCTCGTCTGTACGCCGGCCACCTGCGCTGGAGCCGTTCCCCGTAGTTGACGGACCGACTCCATGATGGCGAACATGCCGTACATCCCTGTATGGGTGTACGACAACCCACCGCCGTTGGTGTTCATCGGCAGCGCGCCACCTGGGGACGTGTGGCCCGCCCGGACGAACTCGCCCGCCTCTCCCCTTCCGACGAATCCCAGGTCCTCGAGGCCGTACAGGGGCAAGTGCGCGAACGCATCGTAGATCATCAGATGGTCGATATCGGCGGGCGTCATCTGCGCAGCACGGAAGGCGTCGGCAGCCGAATTCTTGAATCCTTTGAACGTGGTGAAATCCTCCATCATCGATATACCCGAGGCTTCGTAACCCTCACCGGTGCCCAGAACACGAACCGCCGCAACGTCGAGATCCTTCGCCCGTTCCTCGGTGGTCAGCACCAGAGCACCACCACCGTCGGTGACCAAGCAGCACTCGAGGAGGTGGAACGGCCAGGCGATGACCGGAGAATTCTGCACATCGTCGACCGTGATCGGGTCACGAAACTTCGCGCGTGGATTCATCGCGGCCCACTTCCGTTGCGCGACTGCCACATCTGCGAGATGCCGCGCCTGCGTTCCGGTCTCCTTCATGAACCGGAGGAACGGGACGGTGAACCTACTCGGTGGCCCGGTCACGCCGTACGGAGCCTCGAACTGTCCGACGACCGAGGCCGGATCGGGGGTGTAGCGAGGCGCGCCGACCTGTGATCGACCGGATTCACCGTGCGTGATCAGCACGACGGAGCAATGCCCGGCTTCCAGTGCCGCCACTGCATGCCGAACATGAGTGAGGAACGACGTTCCTCCCACGCTGGTGGTATCCACCCAGCGTGGTTCGATCCCCAGACTGTGGGCAACCGAGATCGGTCCCGGCATCGATACGCCCGCGATACCGTCGACCTCGCGCTTGTCGATTCCGCAGTCCTGTAACGCATTACGTGCAGCTTCGGTGTGCAGCCTCATCGTCGAGTGGTTCGGCAGAGTTCCGATGTCGTCGGTCTCCGCCGCTCCGACGATGACCACCCCGCCGCTCATGCCGATGCTCCCGCAGGCGCGAACACGGGCACCCACATCTCACCGCGCGGCTCGAACCGCACGGTCAACTCCATATCCAGCGGCAGGTTTTCCGGAAGCGGTTCGACGCCGACGATATTGGTCATCATGCGCGGCCCCTCCTCGAGCTGAACGACGGCCACGACGTACGGGCCGTCGTTCTCGAACCCCGGCCCGGGCCTGTGTTCGATCACGTAGGAATACAAGGTCGCACGGCCCGAGCAGTCGATCCACTCCACGAGGTCCGAACTGCACACCGGGCAGAAGTCTCGCGGATAGAAGTACACGTGGGAGCACGCCCGGCAGCGCTGGACGGACAAACGCCCGTCCGCCGCCGCATCCCAGTACGGTCTCGTCTCGGGGGTGGGTGACGGCGCCATCTTCGCGCGTGGACGCCTGAGCCCCTCGGTCTTGCCTCGGATTTCTTCGATCGTTCCGGTCATGATCGGTCGCTCGATTCTGTCGTCGAATTCTTTTGTAGTGCAGGAATTGTGCTCAATAGGGAAGCGCCGCGGACGCGGCCGTTCCGATGCGACCGACAGTGTCGTGCAAAGCGCACACCGACACCGCCACACCGCCGCTCTGGACGTGGTCGAGGTTCTCGAAGCCGATCCACGGCCCCACCGGGAGACGGCTGCAATAGAGGGTCACGTCTGCGTTGATGTACGCCAATCGATCCGTACCCATGTTCGTGAAGGGACTGACCCAGTCCGCCGCGGCGGCCAACGTCCCGAACGGGGTGTCGCGGTGGCCCTGGAGTAGCTCGCACGTCTCGCGGAACCAGGAGAAGCGACGACCACCGACCGACTGTTCGACGCGTCGGACCTCTCCGAAATGCTTCGGTGCCACCCGAGGCGGTGGGCCGATCACCTCCGGGGATGGAGCGGCGTAATACTCGGGTACCCAGGCGACGTCAGGACCGGGCGGGCCGGACCGCAGGATCTGCACGGTCGACAGCGCGACCGGCACATCACCGGACCGCACGGTCACCTCCACCACGATCAACCGCTTACCCTCGCGGCGGATCACGGTGTCGATCGTCAACGGCGACATGGGGATCGGCCTGAACAGATCGGTGGTCATCCGCGCGGGATGCAGATCGGCCCCCAGGTGCCGTCGTTCGACCTCGCGTGCCATCAATCCCGACACCAGTCGGCCGTGAACGAGATCCTCGGACCACGGACTGCGTGCATGAGCCCTGGGGACGAATGCGCCGCCGACGGATTCGAAGAAAGCCTCACCCGCCGAGAGGGATTCGGATCCTCTCGACACGGTTTTTTCGGCCTGCGCCGATGCCTCGATCATCGGATTGCCACGGTTCCGCGGTCTATCACCGTCGTGCCGTCCTCGAGCGAGGTACGGAAGCGGATCCCGTCGGTGGTATCCCAGATGGAGACCGTCAGGTCCTGACCGGGGTACACGGGGTGGGTGAAGCGGCCGGCCATCGATCGAAGTCGCGTGGGGTCCGATCCGCACAGTTCATGCAGCAGCGCCCGTCCGGTGACACCGTAGGTGCAGAGTCCGTGCAGGATCGGGCGTGCGAAGCCCGCCCTGGCGGCGAACTTCGGGTCGGAGTGCAACGGGTTTCTGTCGCCCGACAGTCGATACAGCAATGCCTGTTCGGGGCGGGTCGAGTACGTCACCTGGGAGTCGGGAGCCGTGTCGGGCATCGGTGCTGCCGACGCCGGAGAGCCCCGACGGCCACTGCCGCCCTCCCCGGTGATGAACACCGACGATCGCGATGTCGCCAGTACCGTACCGGTTTTCGCATCGAGGGCCTCGGCGTCACTGACCACCAGGGCCCCCGACCCCTTGTCCTCGATCGCCGTCACAGTGGACGTGACGTCGACACAGCCGTCCACCGGGAGAGTTCCGAAGAGCTCGAAGGCTTGTTCGGCGTGGACCAGCTTGGCCGGGTCGAAATCACCGAGTGTGCGGCCCGATGGGGCTTGAGTGGCCAACACGGCAAAGGTCGGAAGCACCAATTGCTCGATGTCGGCTGAATTTTCGGTCGTGAATGCCAGTTCGTCCAGCGCCGAGTCCTGGCCTGCCCCCACTCCTACCGCGTACAGGAGCGCGTCTTTCGACGTCCAGGCCTTACGTCTCGGTGAGCTCGGTGTGCCGATGACCCCGTGATCGAGTGCCATCAGGGCACCTGCTCGGGGACGCGCCCGTTCATGGCGGCATTGTCCGCCGCCTCCGACACGAGGCGAGGAATCACCTCACCGAGCTCACCCGGTGCCCACTTGGCACCTTTGTCCATCTCCGGACCGGACTTCCAGCCCTCCGCAACACTGATCCAACCTCCCCGCACGTTGAACACCCGCCCGGTGATGCTCCGCGACTCCTCACTTCCCAGCCAGACCACCAGGGGGGAGATGTTCTCCGGTGCCGCCGCATCGAACTCTCCTGGCTCAGGCACCGAGCGTGAGAGGCTACCGTTCAGATTTTCGGTCATTCGGGTCAGCGCGGCCGGCGCGACGGCGTTGACCGTCACGCCGTACCGAGCCAACTCCATCGATGCGATGATGGACAGGCTTGCGATTCCCGCCTTGGCGGCACCGTAGTTTCCTTGTCCGATATTGCCGTAGATCCCCGACGACGACGTCGTGTTGATCACCCGTGCGTCCACTACGGATCCGGACTTGTGTTGTGTCTTCCAATGATTCGAGGCGTGATGCAGCGTCAGGAAAGTGCCCCGTAGGTGCACTCTGATGACATCGTCCCATTCTGCGACGGTCATGTTCGTGATCATGCGATCGCGCAGGATCCCGGCATTGTTCACCAGCACGTGCAGGTCCCCGTAGTGCTCGATGGTGCTCTCGATCAGACGACGTGCGCCGTCGTCGTCGGAGACATCGGACCCGTCCACCCGAGCCTGCCCGCCGGCAGCACGAATCGTTTCCACGACCTCACCTGCCGGCCCCTCGGCGCTTCCTGATCCATCGACCTCCGCACCGATGTCGTTCACCACGACCGACGCGCCTTCCCTCGCGAACTCGATAGCGTGAGCTCGGCCGATTCCGCGGCCGGCCCCGGTCACCACGACCACGCGGCCGTCGCATATTCCCGTCATGACACTGCCTCCGTCTCGCTACCTGTCTCCGACCATGTGATCAGCGCATCGAGCGCCTCGCACTCGCCTCCGCGAACCATCA
Source organism: Rhodococcus sp. WWJCD1 (assembly GCF_002258735.1). Taxonomy (NCBI): domain Bacteria; kingdom Bacillati; phylum Actinomycetota; class Actinomycetes; order Mycobacteriales; family Nocardiaceae; genus Rhodococcus; species Rhodococcus sp. WWJCD1. The sequence goes on along the minus strand of NZ_NOXY01000016.1, from coordinate 51,517 downwards.
GTGGATTGATCTCCAACGCCTGCAGTCGATCTCCCAGTCGATAGGCGAAGTCGCCGATCTCGGCCACGCACGTCGCGAGCGCGTCGATGTCCACCGGTTCGGAACCTCGGGTTCCGCGCAGAAGAGCGATTCCGCGCAGGCTTTCTATCGCATCTCGAACGTCTGCCACGCTCACCGGTAACACTCGAATCGCCGCGTCCGCCAACACCTCGACCCACACACCGCCCAGACCGACGGCCAGGGTCAGGCCCCACACCGGATCGCGGACCACGCCGACGAGTATCTCCAGGCCGTTCGACGGCCGCTGCGGCTGTATCAGCGCCGCAGCCCCGGTGGCACCTGCATCGGCGAGCGTGGCGAGCACCGAGTTGTAGGCCTCTGCCACATCGTCCGCCGATCGTAGATCGAGGCGAACGCCGCCGATGTCGCTCTTGTGGCCGAGTCCGTCGGCAACCGCCTTGAGGACCACCGGATACCCGTACGCGGCCGCGCGCTCCTGCGCTTGCTCCACCGAGTCGACCAGGCTCGAAGGGACCACAGGTATTCCGTTGTGGGAGAGCAATTCCGAGGACCGGTACTCGGTCCAGATTCCGGTCGGCTCGGTCTCGAAGTCCACCGGTGCCACAAAGGGATCGAGCTCTTCCGGCGTCGCAGACGCGGCGGCACGAAGTACAGACCACCGAACTGCGTTGCCCAGCGCGGTCAAGCCGTGTTCGATCCCGCCGACCACATGCGGGAATTCGGTTGCGTCGGCTACCGAGCGCCCGTACTCGGTCACGTCGGTCAGGACGGTGCTCAGCACCACGGTCGGTACGGCAGTCTCGCGAATGTTGCGAGCGGACTCGCCGTAGGCGGTCAGCGTCAGCGATGGATCGACCGCCTGTACCCGAGGCAGTTCCGAGAGCAGAACTGCGAAGTCCACATTGGGATCCTGAGCCACCACGGCGAGCGAGCGCCGCATCAACGTGCGATCGATGACAACGTAGCCGGTCACGTCGAGTGGGTTCTGCACCGTCGCGAATGCAGGCACGATCTCACCGAGTCTGGCGGTGGTCTCCTCCGAGAACCCCGGCAGCACCAGCCCTTCGTCTTCCGCGCGATCGGCGATGATCTCGGAGGCTCCGCCGGACGGCGTCACCACTCCGATTCGTGGCCCCGGCAGGCCACCACCGAGGCTCGCCATGAGACCGGCGGTCGTGATCAGGTCCTCGAGCGAACGAACTCGGATGACACCCATCTGTTCGAAGGCCGCGTCGATGACGGCGTTGTCCCCCACCAGAGCCCCTGTGTGGGCGAGAGCGGCGCGGGCACCCAGAACGCTGCGGCCGATTTTCAACGCGACGATCGGCTTTCCGGCATGCAACGCACGCAGTGCAATTCGCCGGAATTCGACCGGGTCCCGAACGGACTCCAGGAACAACGCGATGACCGAGGTGTTCGGATCGTCGACCAGGTAATTCATGACGTCGGTGACCGACATCAACGATTCGTTGCCCATTGCGGTCAGGAAACTGACCCCGATGTTCCGCGACTGTGCGAACTGCAGAACCGAACTCGCCAACGCACCGCTCTGCAGCACGAAGCCGACCGTTCCCTCGATCAGCGGACGACCGATCGGCAGACCGTACGGAGTGATGTTCTCGGCCGCATTGATGAAGCCGTTTCCGTTCGGCCCGAGTACGGTCAATCCACTCGATCGAGCGAAATCGATGATCTCGTCTTCCATCTGCTGCCCGACAGCACCGGTCTCGCCGAATCCGGCGGTGAGGATGACCGCGGCACGCACGCCGTGCTCGACGGCCGCACGCAGGGTCGGCAACACCACGGTGGTGGGAACCATGACAAAGATCAGGTCCACCACCTCGGGCAGGCCTGCGATCGAGTCGAATGTTCTCTCTCCGTGCACGATCGGGCTGGTGGGGTTGACGAGATAGACGCTTCCCCCGAATCCGCTGTCCTTGATGTTCTGGTAGGTGTTGAGCGACCACGGTGACTTGTCCGTGGCTCCGATCAGCGCGATGGACCGGGGTTCGAACAGTGCGCGTAGGTCCATGCCCTGAACTGTCGCTTTGGTCATGAAGAATCCTGTCTTCGTGTGACTACGAGTTGTGAGCCAGCATGTCTGTGGTCAGTGTCCGAAGCCGTCGGAATTGACATATCCCTTGATCAGATTTCGAGCGATGGTCCGACGCTGGATCTCGTCGGTTCCCTCGAAGATGCGCAGCAGGCGCAATTCGCGGTACCAGCGCTCGATCGGGAGTTCCTTCGTGTAGCCCATTCCGCCGTGGATCTGCAGTACTCGGTCGACGACGTTGTTGGCCATGATGCTGCCGTGCAACTTTGCGACCGACGAGACGTGGCGCGCGTCGACGCCCTGCGACACCGCCCAGGCGGCCCGTAGCGTCAGCAGCTTGGTCGACTCGATCTCCACGTGGGAGTCCGCGATCTGCCACTGAATGGCTTGATATTCGGCGATGGGATGACCCATGGAAACGCGATTCTTGGAATGTTCGATCGCCATGTCCAGTAGCCGCTCGGCCGAGCCGATCGCACGCGCCGGGATCATGTATCGCCCCTGACCGATCCAACTCATAGCCAGGTCGAAGCCCTTTCCGACCTCGCCGAGAACATTGCTCTCGGGTACCCGGACGTCCACGAACGACAGCGCAGCAGGACCCCACTGGCCCATGGTGGGGATAGGAGTCGACGTCCACCCCATGTCGCGGTCGACGATGAAGCACGTGACGCCGCCGTTGGCCCCCTTCTCCTTGTCGGTCACCGCGAAGACCATGACGAAATCGGCTTCGTTACCGCCGGTGATGAAGATCTTCTCGCCGTTGATCACCCAGTCCGATCCGTTCTTGACCGCGCGAGTTTTGATGCTGCGGGCATCGGAGCCGGCTCCGGGCTCGGTGATGGCGAAGCATGATCGGCGCTCACCAGCGATCGTCGGGATCAGGTATCTCTGCTTCTGCTCCTCGTTGGCACCGTAGAGAATGTTGTCGGCCGAGCCACCGAAGGAAAACGGTACGAAAGTGCGGCCGGCCTCGGCGGCGATGATCGCGCTCATGACGGGGCCGAGATTCGCGCCACCGTATTCCTCCGGGGTGTTGATGCCCCAGAATCCCGATTTCTTGGCTTTCTCCCGCAATGCTTTGATCTCGCCGTCGGGCAAACCGGGTCGGCCCTCGCGTTCGTTCCTGAGGACCTCGTTCTCCAAGGGGAAAACTTCCTTCTCCAGGAATGCGCGCACCGACTTGCGCATCAATTCTTCTTCTTCGTTCAGGGCGAAATCGACCATGTCCTGACTTCCTTTCGATCGGTGACGGGGACGCTTGCAGCGCATCCAGAATACGATTCTAGAACTGAAATCTAGCAAATCGTGACCGACGCGCACCTCGGTTGTCAAGACCCCCATGTCCGGTTCATACCAATTCGGTCGAACCCTTGACAGTCCTGATGTTTTAGAACATCCTTCTAGAAATCGCCTATCACACAGGCACCGACCACCAGTGAAGTCTCGACGGCCCACCCTCCCAGTCGATCTGGGAACGCTGCGGCTTCGCCACCCGACCGGGACGTGGTCCGCTGCATCGAATTGGAGGGCCAATGCCGGCCAGGCCGCTGTTCACCGTCGCAGTCTCGATTCTCACCGTCTGCCTACTCGGCACCGGCTGCGCGGGAATCGACCAACGAACGTTCGATCCGAATGCCTTGGATCGCGAGGCCGAAGTCGTCTACGGACAGATTGTGGTGCCCAGTAGCCTGGACCCGCATCGTGGAGTCACCGAAAACGACCTGCCACTGCTCGCGGTCATCTACGATCGAATCACCGACGTCGACACCGACGGCAACCCGATTCCGATGCTCGCCGAGAGCTGGTCGCTCGACGAGTCCGGTAAGACGTTCACGCTCGTAATGCGCTCGGATGCAACATTTTCCGATGGAACCCCTGTCGACGCACCGGCGGTCAAGGCCAACTTCGATCGGATCCTCACCGACCCTCAATCGACGATCAGGGGACAGATCTCCACGACGATCGGTTCGGTGGACGTCCTCGACGCACGCACCGTTCGACTCAATCTGGTCGGACCGGGTGGAGCGCTCCCCACGCTGCTCGCCTCTCGTCCGGGAATGCTCGTGTCGCCGGCAGCACTGGCCAACCCCGACCTCGATCAAAACCCCGTCGGTGCCGGAGCATTCACGATGACCCGCTCCATCCCGGGAACCGCGTACTACTTCGAGCGCCGACCGGACTATTGGGACGACGACGCGTACCGATTCAGCAATCTGACCTTTCTCATCCAACTCGATACAGCTACTCGGATGAACTCGCTGCAGGCAGGCGAGTCCACGATGACCGGTGTAGTGGGTCCGCAGAAGGAGGAAGCCGCGGCAGGCGGACTTCAAGTGTTCACCTCCTCCGGCGCGAGTACCAGCATGGCTCGAATTTCTCTGAACACCGAACGGAGCGAATTCGCCAAGAAACAAGTACGTCAGGCGATGAACCTCGCGATCGATCGTGAAGCGATATCGAGGGTGCTGTATTCGGGCGATTGCATACCCGGGGCTCAGCCGTATCCCGAGGGGTACTTTGCGCACAGCGACGAATTGGACGATTCCGGTTGGTCGTCCTACGACCCCGACCGCGCCCGAGAGCTACTCGCCGAGGCCGGACTGCCGAACGGGTTCACCTTCACCGCAGCCGTTCCCAGCCTGTCGATCTACCAGAACAATGCGCAGGTCGTTCAACAGAATCTCGCCGACGTCGGCATCGACATGCGGATCGAGGTGATGGATGCGACCCAGGCGAGGGCGCGTTTCGTCACCGGCGATGCAGACGCACTGGTCGGGCAGTACGGCGGCGGAACCGACCCCGGCCTCTACGTCCAGTCCGCCTACATGTCCGGCGGTGGCGACAACCCCGGCAACCTATCGACTCCCGAGATGGCCGAGCTGTTCGCCGAAACAGCGCGCTCCACCGACGTCGAGCAGCGCTCGGCAGCGTATGCCGATCTGCTCGCCGAGGCATTCGACATGGGGCCCGCCCAGATCGTCCTCTGCCACTCCGTCGCATCGGTCGCGACGCAAGGAAATCTCGCCAACTACGAGTTCTACAAGACCGGTGGAACCGGCCTACGAACCCTCGACGTCAGCAAGTAGCTGTCCGCCGCGTACGAAGAAGAGGTGATCGAATTGTGTTGATCTTCATGGTCAAACGAATTCTTGCAGCCATTCCAGTCCTGTTCATCGTCACGATACTGAGCTTTTCGATGATTCATCTGATCCCCGGTGATGCCGCGGTGGTCGCGGCCGGGGATGCAGCCACCGCCGAGCAGATCGCAGCCACCAGGAGCCAACTCGGCCTCGACGAGAACATCGTGGTGCAGTACTTCGGCTGGATCGGGAACCTGCTGACCGGCGACCTGGGCACCTCGTTGCTGAGCAGCCACCGCAACATCGACGCCATTCTCGAGGCACTTCCGGTCACGTTGTCGCTGGCCTTCGTTGCCCTGTCCTGGTCACTCGTCGTCGGCGTCCTCGCGGGCGTTTTTGCCGGACTGCGCAGAGGCACCTGGATCGACCGGACACTGACCGGCCTGACGACACTCGGCATCTCGATGCCGAGCTTCTGGCTCGGCCTGTTGTTCGTGACCTTCTTCTCGCTGCAACTCCGACTCTTCCCCGCCACCGGATACTCCCCGCTCAGCGACGGTTTTTTCGCCTGGTTCGCCCATCTCGCGCTGCCCGCCTTCGCACTGGGAACCGTCACCGCTGCCGAGATCGCCCGCCAGGCTCGTGCCGGAGTGATCGACGTTCTCGAGCGGGACTACATCCGAACGGCAACGGCCAAGGGACTCCCACGGTGGAAGGTGGTCGTCAAGCACACGGCCAAGAACGCCGCCATACCGGTCGTCACCGTCTTCGGGCTGCAGGCTGCAGCACTCGTCGGTGGTGCGGTCATCATCGAGCAGGTCTTCGGAATGCCTGGATTGGGTTCGGTAGCGCTCAAGGCGATTCTCGAACGAGACTTCCCCGTCATCCAAGCGTTCGTCGTGGTCATCACGCTGTTCGTATTGCTGATCAATCTGGCCGTGGACATCTCCTACGCGTACTTCAACCCGAAAGTCAGGCAGGCATGACCATCAGTCGTTCGGTACCGCGCGTTGCACCGGGTGTCCGCAGAAGTGTGGGCGCACCGATCGGCGCAGTGCATTCCAATCCCGCACCGCCGTCTCCCGGACGGGTGTTCGTCCGTCGAATCCTCAAGTCCCGCACCAACGTGGCCTGCCTGGTCTTTCTCGGACTGCTGGCGGTGGTGGCCGTAGCTGCACCGTGGATCGCACCCTACGATCCCGCATACCAGAAGTTGGCCTCGGCATTCCTCCCGCTGTTCTCGGATAATCACCTGCTCGGAACCGATCAGCTCGGACGGGACACCCTCAGTCGACTCATCTACGCGACACAGATATCACTGGTCGCACCGCTGATCGCAGTCGGATTCGCGGCTGTCACCGGCTTGCCGCTCGGCCTGCTGGCCGGGTACCTCGGTGGCAAATTCGACTGGATCGCAGGACGCGTGGCCGACGCCCTCATCGCACTGCCGGCTCTGGTTCTTGCGCTCGCGATCATTGCGATCTTCGGACCCGGGTTGATGAACGCCATGCTCGCGGTAGGAGCGGCCACCGCTCCTCGACTGTTCCGCGTTGTCCGCGGTGCTGCGATGAACGTTCGGGAAGAGACCTACATCGAGGCGAGCAAGGTGGTCGGGTGTTCCACGTCGAGAACGGTTCTGGTCCACGTACTGCCCAACGTCCGGTCTCCCCTCCTGGTGCAGCTCACCCTGATGTTGTCCTTGGCATTGCTCGCCGAGGCAGGGCTGAGCTTCCTCGGCCTCGGCGTACAACCACCGACCGCGAGCTGGGGCTCGATGCTGCGCGGTGCGTTCGACAACAGATTCCAGAGTCCATGGATGGTGGTGCCACCCGGGCTTGCCATCATGCTGACGATTCTGTCGCTGAACATGCTCGGTGACGGCATTCGCGATGCCGTCGGACAGGAACGGAGAAAGGCATGACCGCGCTCGATATCAAGGACGAACTACTCGAGACCGACAGCCTGCTCTCGATACAGGATCTCCAGGTCGAGTTTCGCACCGAAAACGGCTGGACCCCCGTTGTTCTCGGAGGACAGCTCGATCTCGGGCGCGGTGGAACACGGGCTCTGGTCGGAGAATCGGGCTCGGGCAAAACCGTGACCGCCCTGTCGATTCTGCGTTTGTTGCCGGCGCACAACAGTCGAACAACGCACGGTCGCATCGATTTCTGCGGTGCAGACCTTCTGCAGAAATCCGAGCGACAGATGCGTGCGATCCGCGGCCGCGAGATCGCGATGATCTTCCAGGAACCGATGACGAGTCTGAATCCAGTCTTCACCGTCGGCGAGCAAATCGCGGAGACCGTGCGAACCCACTTCGGCACATCGCGAAAGCACGCGTGGAACCGTGCGGTGGAAGTATTGGACCTCGTCGGAATACCCGCTGCAGCCAGACGGGCGAAGGACTATCCACACAGCTTCAGCGGGGGAATGCGGCAGCGAGCGATGATCGCGATGTCGATCGCATGCGATCCGAAGCTTCTCATTGCAGACGAACCCACCACCGCCCTCGACGTCACGGTCCAAGCCAGCATTCTCCAGCTGCTACGCAGACTCCAGGAAGACATGGGCACCGCCGTCCTGCTCGTGACGCACGACTTGGGCGTGGTGGCCGACTTCTGCGATGAGGTCACTGTGATGTACGCGGGTGAACCGGTCGAAATCGCCCACGCTGGGGACCTTTTCACTCGACCACTGCACCCCTACACTGCCGCCCTACTCGAGTCACTGCCCCAACGCATCGAACCCGGGAACGACCTCATTGCGATTCCTGGAATGGTGCCCAGGCCCGACAACATGCCACCTGGATGCCGGTTCAGCCCGCGCTGCACCTATTCCATACCAGGACTGTGCGATTCGGATCACCCACCGCTCGTTGCGATGGACGACGAACGAAGCACCCGATGCATCCGCGTCGTCGACGGCACCGTGACGACACTGGTGCCCGAGATTCCCTCTCCACAGGCCGACATGTCAGCGGAGAGAACGACCATGGTCGACTCCGAAAGGAAGGATCAACTGTGACCACCATCGAAAAGCCCGTGTTGTTGGACGTCGTCGGGCTGTCGAAGTCGTTCGTGCGCTCGCGTGACCTCCTCGGTCGTCCACGCGAGACAGTTCAGGCAGTTCGAGACATCAGTCTTGCTGTGAGACAGGGTGAAACGCTCGGAATCGTCGGCGAGTCGGGATCCGGCAAATCCACTCTCGGTAGGTCCATCCTGCGGCTGGAAAAGCCCGAGAGCGGCAAGATCGTCTACGGAGGCGACGACCTCCTGACCCTCGGCCGTAGAGCCATGCGCAGGAAACGCCGAGACCTCCAGATGATCTTTCAGGATCCGTTCGCCTCCCTCGATCCCAGTAAGACGGTGGGAACATCGATTGCCGAGCCGCTTCGGATATACGATCGCGCCGATCGATCCACGTGCGAGTCCAAGGTTGCCGATCTGTTGTCGAAGGTCGGTCTGCGCAGCGATTTCGCCGCTCGCTACCCCGCCGAAATGTCCGGTGGGCAACGCCAGAGGGTGGCTATAGCTCGAGCCTTGGCCCTGGATCCCAAGATGATCATTGCGGACGAGGCGGTCTCGGCCCTCGATGTGTCGACGCAGTCCGAGGTGATCAATCTCCTGGTGCACCTGACCGACGAATTCGATCTGACGTGCATCTTCATCTCTCACAACCTCAGCGTCGTTCGGCACATCAGCGATCGAATTGCCGTGATGTACCTGGGCCGAATCGTCGAAATAGGCTCCGCGGCAAAGGTGTACGGGCGTCCCTCGCACCCGTACACCAAAGCACTACTGTCAGCCATCCCGGTTCCCGACCCGGCGATTCAACGCGCACGCCCCAGGACGATCCTCGAGGGCGACTCCCCCGATCCGGCCCATCCACCTACCGGGTGTGCCTTCGTCTCGAGATGTCCGTACGCGGTGGACCTGTGCCGACAGGTGGAGCCGATGCTCGAGCAGCATGCAGACGGTTCGATGTCCGCATGCCACCTCGTCGATTCCATGGAACCGCAACCCGCCGTGGGCGCTACAGATCGGTCGAGCAACCGCCGCGAAAACGACAGCGCACTGCAAGGCCACGTGCAACAATAGTTCTGCCGTCGGGGCACACAATGAAATGAAAGTTCGCCATGGATTCTTTCTGGGATTTTCTTTGGCTTCTCGTCGTCGGGTTCGCCTTCGTGGCCTATCTGATGGTGATGTTCTCGATCATCGGAGACCTTTTCCGTGACCACAAGACATCCGGGGTTCTGAAAGCGGTGTGGGTGTTCTTCCTCATCGTTGCGCCGTTCCTCACCGCGCTGGTGTACCTCATCGTGAACGGCAGCAGCATGGCCAAGCGCCAGGTCGCTGCCCTACAGCACGCGAAGGACCAGCAGGAGGAGTACATCAAACACGTCGCCGGACATTCCGCGTCCGAAGAGATCGCACACGCAAAGGCATTGCTGGACAACGGGACCATCGATCAGGACGAGTTCAGGACGCTGAAGGCCAAAGCGCTGTCCTGAACTCGGCTTCGAGTCGGAACGCGTCGAGCACAGCGGCGATCGCCGGTAGTCGACGCGCACCGGGCCTCGTGGCGAGTTCGTAGATGCGGCCGGCCCGCACACCGGACAGCTCTCGCCGCACCAAGCCCGGATGAACGACGGCATAGCGCGGCATCAGCGCTACCCCGTGCCCGGCGGCAACAAGAGTCTCAGTCACTCGAAAGTCGTTGATACGCTGCGCTACTCGTGGCTCGACGCCGGTGACGGCGGCAACAGAGAGCAGCACGTCGTCCACAGGGAATCCGCCGCGGACGCTGATCCACCGCTCGTCGGTCAGCTCTCTCAGGTCAACCGTTTTGTGCTGTGCCAGTGCATGATCGGGAGGCAACACCAGATCGATGGGTTCGCGCATGAGGGTCGTCACTTCGATGCGCGGGCCTGCCGTCGACGGAGCCCGATCGTCCCGATGGGTGAGCACCACGTCGTAGTCGGCGAGTAGTTCGGGCACCGACGATGCCGGCAGATCTTCGTCACGCGCATCGATGTCGACGTCCGAGCCCGCGAGACGGGTCAGCACTCCGGGTAGGAGCAGCGCGGCACCGGACGGGAACAGTGCCACACGGACGCGTCCCTGCGGGGACGCTCGGTATCGATCCATCTCTGCCGTGGCGCGGGCGAGGGCCGCGAGCACATCGTCGGTTCGCAGCACCAACGCGCGGCCGGCGTCGGTGAGGCGCAGCCGACGCCCATCGGGTTCGAGCAGTGTCACGCCGGCCTCGCGAGCCAGCAACTTGAGCTGTTGAGACACCGCCGACGGCGTCATCGACAGGGCCTCGGCGACGGCGGCCACGGTTCCGCGGTCGGCAAGTTCCGCCAGGATCCGAAGCCGCTCCACGTTCATACAGAAAATCTTAACTGTTCATGCGGATATATTCGATTGTGCTCATCATTTGCTCCCGTCACGATTGACGGCATGACCACTCGCGACCGCCTGCTCGGATTGACCGTCGCCGTGCTGTGGGGGCTGAACTTCCTCGCCATCCGCGTCGGGCTCGATCACTTTCCACCCTTCTTCTTCGCCGCGCTGCGGTTCCTGGTCATCGCAATCCCCGTCGTGTTGTTCGTCCCACGCCCGAACGTCCCACTGAAGTGGTTGCTGCTGTACGGATTCGGATTCGGATTTCTGCAGTTCGCCTTCCTGTTCGCGGCGATGGCGGCCGGTATGCCCACGGGCTTGGCATCGCTTGTACTGCAGTCGTCCGCGCCGTTCACCGTCGTTCTCGGTGCGGTTCTGCTGCGCGAACACGTCACCCGCAGGCAGGCCATCGGCATTGCGATCGCCGTGGTCGGCATGGTGCTGATCGGGTGGGACCGTGCCCAGAACGCCACCCTGCTCCCGGTGATCCTCACCCTGCTCGCCGGCCTCGGCTGGGCGTTCGGCAACCTGGGGAACCGACTCGCCAAATCCGATTCCCCGATGACGCTGATGCTGTGGATGACCGTCATCCCACCGGTGCCGATGCTGGCGCTCTCGGCGATCGTCGAGGGTCCGAGCACCGGCTGGCAGGCCCTCGCCGAGTCGTTCGGTCCGCAGGGCTGGCCCGGCCTGGTCGCGTTGGCCTACATCGTGATTCCGGCCACCATCATCGGCAGCGGCCTCTGGAGCATTCTGATGAGTCGCAACCCCGCCGGACTGGTCGCACCGTTCTCACTTCTGGTTCCCGTGGTGGGCATTGCCGGTGCATGGATCTTCCTCGGCGAGAACCCGTCCGTGCTGGCGTTGATCGGCGGAGTCGTCGTGATCGGCGGCTGCCTCGGCGGAATGGTCGTCCGCCGGCCCGCCGAAGTGCGGGAGAAAGCGCCGGTGTGAGGGGCGGGAGTGGAGCCCGCGGAATGACCCAGGGTTAGCGGGAGTGGAGCCTGCGGCATGACCGAGGGGCAGCACGCGCCGACGTGAAACTGCGCGCTCTTCTGTGCCAGACTCGGCGGATGGTTGAAGTGGGTGAGCGCAGGCGTATCGGCGCACGGGGCCGCGTGGCACTGCGCGCGGCGGAGCTGGCGACCTGGGCGTCTCGCAAAGCAGGCCGAGGCAAGGGCTCGATGATCGGCGGACTCGTCGCACTCAAGATCGACCCGAACATCCTCGGCGGGCTCGGGCGTGGTCGACGCACCGTCATCGTCACCGGCACCAATGGTAAATCCACCACCACCAGAATGACCGCCGCAGCCCTGTCCACTCTCGGCGACGTCGCCACCCAGGCCGACGGCGCGAACATGGACGCGGGCATCGTCGCCGCACTGCACGCGCACTTCGACGCCGAGCTGGCTGCCCTCGAAGTCGACGAGCTGCACGTCCCCCACGTATCCGACGCTGTGGACCCGGCGGCCATCGTGCTGCTCAATCTCAGTCGCGATCAGCTCGACCGTGTGGGCGAGATCAACATGATCGAACGCAAGCTGCGCGCCGGATTGGCCCGGCACCCCGAGACCGTCGTCATCGCCAACTGCGACGACGTACTGGTCACGTCGGCGGCATTCGACGCACCGAACGTCGTATGGGTCGCCGCCGGTGGCGGATGGGCAGGCGACTCGGTCAGCTGCCCCCGTACAGGCGAGCCCATCCTGTGGGAGGGCGAGCACTGGTACAGCACCGGCAGCGACTTCAAGCGTCCGACGCCGGATTGGTGGCTCGACGACGAGAATCTCTACGGGCCCGACGGGCTCGTCCTGCCGATGACGTTGTCGCTGCCAGGAAAAGCCAACCGCGGCAACGCAGCTCAGGCAGTAGCCGCTGCCGTGACGCTGGGCGCGAACGCAGAAGATGCCGTCGCGGCCGCGTCGAGCGTCGACGAGGTGGCCGGGCGCTACTCCACCATCCAGCACGGATCCCATTCCGTCCGAATGCTTCTCGCCAAGAACCCTGCCGGCTGGCAGGAGGCGCTGTCGATGATCGACCCCACCTGCGACGGACTCGTCATCGCAGTCAATGGTCAGGTACCGGACGGCGAGGACCTGTCGTGGCTGTGGGACGTTCGCTTCGAGCACTTCGAGAACGTCGCCGTGGTCGCCGCCGGTGAACGCGCGACCGACCTCGGAGTCCGACTGCTCTACGCGGGCTCGCAGCACACCACCGTCGCAGATCCGTTGCAGGCCATTGCTTCCTGCCCGCCGGGACGCGTCGAGGTACTCGCCAACTACACCGCGTTCCGCGACCTCGGTCGCGCGCTGGCACGTGAGGTGAAAGATGTCTGAGTCCACCGTTCGCATCGGCCTCGTTCTGCCCGACGTAATGGGCACGTACGGCGACAACGGCAACGCGCTCATTCTGCGACAGCGGCTGCGCATGCGCGATATCGACGCCGAGGTCGTGCAGATCACCCTGAGCGATCCGGTTCCCGATTCACTCGACGTGTACACCCTTGGCGGAGCAGAGGATTCGGCTCAACGCCTGGCGACGCGTCACCTCACTCGGTACCCGGGATTGCAGAACGCAGCCGCTCGCGGTGCCCCCGTGCTGGCGATCTGCGCCGCGATCCAGGTACTCGGCCACTGGTACGAGACGTCCGCCGGCGAACGTGTCGACGGCATCTCGCTGTTCGACGTAACCACCGCACCGCAGGCCACACGTTCGATCGGCGAGGTCGTCACCGAGCCTGCACTCGACGGCCTCACTCAGAAACTCACCGGATTCGAGAACCACCGCGGTGGAACAACTCTCGGCCTGGACGCGTCCCCATTGGCCAAGGTCACCCACGGGGTGGGCAACGGCGTCGGCGACGGACGCGAAGGCGTCGTACAAGGGTCGGTACTGGGCACGTACATGCACGGGCCGGTACTTGCCCGAAACCCGGAGTTGGCAGACTACTTGCTGGAGCGTGCCTTGGGCACCACACTCGCTCCCCTCGACCTGCCCGAGGTTGCGCAACTCCGCAAGGAGCGGCTGCGATAGTGCCTACGGCAGTGGTGCGGTCAAGTGGCCTGGGCGGCACTTGATCGCACCACTTCCGTGGGCACTCACATTCGTCGACGTCCGGTCAGAGCGCGGCCCAGCGTCAGTTCGTCGGCAAATTCGAGGTCTCCGCCCATGGGCAGGCCGGAGGCGAGGCGGGTAATGGCCAGGCCGGGGAAGTCTCGCATCATGCGCACCAGGTACGTGGCCGTTGCTTCGCCCTCGGTGTTGGGGTCGGTGGCGATGATGACCTCGGTGACGTCCACTCCGTCGTCCTGAGTTCCCACGCGGGTCAACAACTCTCGGATGCGGAGCTGATCCGGCCCCACTCCGTTCAGTGGGTCGAGCGCTCCGCCGAGTACGTGGTAGCGGCCCTTGAACTCTCGTGTACGTTCCACGGCCTGCACATCTTTGGGCTCTTCGACGACGCAGATCATCGATCTGTCTCGACGCGAATCGGCACAGATCCGGCACAGTTCCTTGTCCGAGACCGTGCCGCAGACGATGCAGAACTGAACGCCGTCGCGAATACGCTGCAACGCGCGCATGAGCCGATCCACCTCGGGAGGCTCGACGCCGAGGAGATGAAAAGCTATGCGCTGAGCGCTCTTCGGACCGACCCCGGGAAACTTGCCGAGTTCGTCGATCAGATCCTGAACCGGACCTTCGTACACCGCCTAGAACCCGGGCAGGCCGGGCATGCCACCGAGACCACCAGCGAGGGGGCCCATCTTCTCGCTCGCGACGGCCTGAGCCGCGCGAGACGCATCGGCGATAGCGCCGATCACGAGATCCTGGAGGGTCTCGATGTCTTCGGGGTCGACGACCTTGGGGTCGATGGTCAGACCGACCACCTCACCGGTCCCTTTGACGGTGGCGACGACGAGTCCACCGCCCGCCTGGCCGGTCACTTCGGTCTCCGCGATCTCCGCCTGCGCCGCCATCAGCTGCTGCTGCATCTGCTGGGCCTGCTGCAGGATCGATGCCATGTCGGGCTGCTCACCGGGTTGCACTGTGCCGTCCTCTCGCGTGGGTTCGAAGCGCACACCAGCGTAGCCGCACCTCGGATCGCTGTGATTCACTGCGCGTCGAATCGACGTACCGACCTGAGTGTCCACAATTTCGCGGCAGACACGGGATCGCGCCTGCGGTGACGAATAGTGGACACTCAGCGCAGTGCCTTCCGGCGATGTCGCACGAAGTGGTTGCCGACGGCCACGATATGAGTCGGCTCGGTCGCACCGGCCGCCCGAGCCGCCGCAAGCGCGACGGTTTCTGCGCACGGGCCACCGGTGAAGTGATAAAGATTCACCCCGGCAAAAGTGCGGCCGTCCGCTACTCTCACCGCGGCACCCATCGTGTGGATGCCGTCCTCACCAGGGCTTGTATCCGTCGTCGAATCGATTGTTTGCCTGGCCAGTTCGACCAGCGTCCGATCCCCGTCGGTCACGGGTAGCGCGGAAGTGAAGGACACGACGCGATTCTAGAGCCCCGCGTCCGAACATTCGTCAGTACTGAGCGCACGTAGTCTTACGGAATGGATCAGCCGGCGACCTCCCCGGAACGCGGCTCTCCTCGCAAGCGTCGGGTGACTGCCGAGACCATGGCCGAGGCGGGCATCGCGCTGACTCTGCCCAGGGTGACGGTGAAGTCGGTGGCCCAGAGCCTGGGTGTTTCGATCGTCGCGATCTACAACAACATCGAGGATCTGTGTGCGCTCAAGGCCCTGGTGGCGGAGGAAATTCTGCGCCGGTGGTCGCCGCCGCTTCCCGGTGACGACGAATCGATGCACGACGCTCTGCTGACACTCGCCTCCGCGATGCGCGAGCTGGTTCACTGCAACCCGGGCATCGCGGAGTATCTGATCGGCCTGACTCCCAGTTCCATCGACGCGCTTCGGATGGCCGATGTGGTGCAGACGCGCTATCGACTGCGCTACGACCTCACTCCGAAGCAGGCGACGTGGGCCGTCATCACCGTCGTCGAGCACGCTCTGGCCTTGGCGGAGATCGTCTACAACGATGCCCGACGCGATCGTGAGTACGACGACGCGATTGCCGCGCGCACCGACCTCGACACCCTGCCCGGGGCCTACGACACGATCGACCGCGGACCCGATGGGATGTTCGTGTGGTCGATGCGCACCGTGGTGGTCGGAACCCTGACGTTAATCGCGGCCCCGGATTTCGAGCAGGTCTAGATCAACTCGCGACGCAGGTTCTCGAGCGTCGCGGCTTGGATCTTCTTCAGGCCGAGCGGTGCGAACGTCTTCTCGAAGAATCCGCCGATGCCGCCCGCGCCCTTCCATTCAGTCGTTGTGGTGACCGCGGTACCGCCGCCGTCCGGGGCTACCGACCAGGTGGTGACCATGGAGGAGTTGGCGTCCCGTTCGGTGATGGTCGATCCGGCGACGGAGACAGTCGCGGCGACGTTGCGTACTCGCTTCTCGGTGGCCTGCAGTGTCCACTTCGCCACCGTTCCGTCTCCCTGACCGCCCTGGACCACCTCGTAGTCGCGGTACTGCTGGGGCAGGATGCGGGGGCGCACCGTCTCGTAGTCGGCGAGAGCGGCAAGCACCCGATCCGGTGTGGTTGCGATGGTGACGGAACTGGATGCACTGACCTGAGCCACGGAAACGTTCTCCTTCGATAGCGAGCGGGATGTGCATCCATCCTGCCTCGCCGAGCGGTCACGCCCGGCATCGCGCCGAACGTCATGTGGCATGCATCACAATGGAATCGCACATCGGGAAAACACATGCATGCTGCAACCATTTTGTCTGAATTATGGCGATTCCCGGCCCTGTTTCGGCAACAGTTGCGTGAAGTTTCACCGGTCGGACGCCCACGCCGGTGGATACCGAGCAGTACGAGATATAGCGTCTGTACGTGGCTTCAGTGAATGCTCTTCTCGGACGACGGCCAGAACCGAGGGAGAGCGGTTACGCAGCGCACCGATCGGGTGTCGAGCAGTTGCTTCGCAGCTATCGAGCGATCCCCGCCGATGCGACGGTGCGTCTGGCGAAGAAGACGTCCAACCTGTTCAGGGCCAGGACGACATCGAACACCCCGGGACTCGACGTGTCCGGCTTGAGCAAGGTCATCACGGTCGATCCCGCCGCAGGCACCGCCGACGTCGCGGGCATGTGCACCTACGAGGACCTCGTCGACGCGACGCTTCCCTACGGTCTCGCTCCCCTCGTCGTCCCGCAGCTCAAGACGATCACCCTCGGCGGAGCCGTCACCGGCCTCGGCATCGAGTCGACGTCGTTTCGCAGTGGGCTCCCGCACGAGTCGGTACTCGAGATCGACGTCCTCACCGGAAGCGGCGAGATCGTCACCGCAACGCCGGAGGGCGAACATGCCGACCTCTACTGGGGCTTCCCCAATTCCTACGGCACCCTCGGCTACTCGACCCGGCTGAAGATCCAGCTCGAGCCCGTGCTGCCGTATGTCGCGTTGCGCCACCTACGATTTCACGACCTCGAGACCCTTCAGTCCACGATGGACACCATCGTCACCCAACGCGAGTACGACGGCATCGAGGTCCACTACCTCGACGGCGTGGTCTTCAGCGCCGACGAAAGTTACCTCACGCTCGGCGTTCAGACCGACGAACCCGGCCCGGTCAGCGATTACACCGGTGCAGACATCTTCTACCGCTCGATCCAGCACGATTCGGACACACCGAAAACCGATCGGCTGACCATTCACGACTATCTGTGGCGCTGGGACACCGACTGGTTCTGGTGCTCTCGCGCATTCGGGACCCAGAACCCGACAATTCGACGCTTCTGGCCGCGCAAGTATCGACGCAGCAGCTTCTACTGGAAGCTGATCGGCCTCGACCGTAAGTACGACATCGCCGATCGACTCGAGAAGCGCAAGGGAAATCCGCCGCGCGAACGCGTCGTGCAGGATGTGGAAGTTCCGATCGAACACACCGCAGGCTTCGTGGCGTGGTTCCTCGGCAATATTCCCATCGAGCCGTTGTGGTTGTGCCCGTTGCGACTTCGCGAGCCGGCGGCCCCCGGTGCCAATCCGGCCCGACCGTGGCCGCTGTACCCACTCGAGCCCAAACGCACGTACGTCAATATCGGCTTCTGGTCCTCGGTACCCATCGTCGCCGGCGAACCCGAGGGTGCAGCGAACCGCGCGATCGAGAAGAAGGTCACCGACTTCGACGGGCATAAATCGCTGTACTCGGACGCTTACTACACCGAGGATGAATTCGCCGTGCTGTACGGCGGCGAGAGATACCTCGAGCTGAAAAAGAAATATGATCCCGAAACCCGATTGTTGGATTTGTACTCGAAGGCGGTGCAACGCAAATGACGACGTTCAAGGACTCCGGTAATCGAACGGCGAACGGCAACCAGAAGCTCAAGATCTCCGAGATTCTGGAGCTGATCTCCGACGGCAACATCCCACTGCGTTTCACCGCGTACGACGGCAGTACCGCCGGACCCGAGGACGCGAAGATCGGCCTCAACCTCAAGAGTCCGCGCGGAACCACCTATCTCGCAACCGCTCCCGGCGATCTGGGCATGGCGCGGGCGTACGTCTCGGGCGACCTGGAGGCCACCGGCGTCCATCCCGGCGATCCGTACGACTTGCTCGCACTGATGGGTGACGAGCTCCACTTCCGTCGTCCCTCGGCCATGACACTGGCCTCGATCACCCGCTCCCTCGGCTGGGATGTGTTGCGGCCCATCGCTCCTCCACCCCAGGAGGCGATTCCGCGGTGGCGTCGTATCGCCGAAGGCTTGCGCCACTCCAAGACCCGGGACGCGGAAGCGATCCATCACCACTACGACGTATCCAACGCGTTCTACGAGATGGTGCTCGGCCCGTCGATGACGTACACGTGCGCCGCGTTCGAGTCCGCCGACAGCACACTGGAAGCGGCGCAGGAGAACAAGTATCGGCTGGTGTTCGACAAACTCAGCCTGAAGCCGGGTGATCGCCTGCTCGACATCGGCTGTGGCTGGGGTTCGATGGTGCGCTACGCGGCCCGCCGCGGCGTGAAGGTGATCGGCGTGACGCTCTCCCAGGAGCAGGCGTCGTGGGCGCAGAAGGCCATCGCCGAGGAAGGCCTGTCCGAGCTCGCCGAGGTGCGCTTCTCCGATTACCGCGACGTAGCCGAGACCAACTTCGATGCCATCTCGTCGATCGGGCTGACCGAGCACATCGGTGTGCACAACTACCCGTCGTACTTCTCGTTCATCCAGTCCAAGCTGCGCGACGGCGGCCGGCTGCTCAACCACTCGATCACCCGACCGGACAACCGCGCTCACGCCAAAGCGGGCAGCTTCATCGACCGCTACGTCTTTCCCGACGGGGAGCTAACCGGCTCCGGACGCATCATCACCGAGATCCAGGACGTCGGCCTCGAGGTCCGCCACGAGGAGAACCTGCGCGAGCACTACGCACTGACCCTCGCCGGATGGTGCCGGAACCTCGTCGACAACTGGGACGCATGCGTCGCCGAAGCCGGCGAAGGAACAGCCCGCGTGTGGGGTCTGTACATGGCCGGATCCCGTTTGGGATTCGAGCGCAATGTGGTTCAGCTACACCAGGTTCTGGCCGTCAAGCTCGGGCCGAAGGGTCAGGCGAACGTGCCGCTGCGGCCTTGGTGGAACGGCTGACGCAGGTGAGCGGGATAGGAGTGGAGCCTGCGGAACGACCAGGAGACACTTCGTAGCAGGGGTCGAAGTTCCGCTCACATGCGAGCGTCAGCGACCTGTCGCCCGCAGGATCACGCGAGCGGTTTCGACGGGCTGATCCCAGTGCGGGAAGTGTCCGCATCTGTCGAACCAGTGCAGGGTGGCGTCGGGGAATCGCTCCAGCGCCACCTCGGCCTGGCTGGGAGTCGTCACCTTGTCCTGACGACCCCAGCCGATGAGCAGCGACCCCTGCAACGACCCCTTCGGTGCACCGAGCTGCTTCGGCCCGTGGATCAAGGCCTTGCGTGCGGCGTCCAGTGATGGCGAAGTCTTGGCCGAGAAGCCCTTCAGCTCCCGTTCGACCAATCCACTCGGCAGCTTCCACGGCGCAGCCGAGAACTGCGCCAACGCAGCCGTTCTCGTCACTGGGTTACCGGCCAGGAACGGCACCAGCGGCTGAACGTTCTTCATCAGCGCCAAGGACGCGGTGATCGTGGCTCCGAAGATCTTCACCTGACGGTCGTTCCAGAACCCGCCGGGATCGAGTGCCACCATCGACCCTCGGTGACCACGGCGGCCGAGCTCGACGACCATGCGTGCGCCCATCGAGCTGCCGACGAGATCGGCGTCGGACAGTCCCTCGTCGTCGAGGTACGTGCGCAGCGCATCGGTGAGCGACGCGATCGAGACCTCGGGCAGCGGCGGAGTCTGCCCGAATCCGGGCAGATCGAGGGCGATGACCTCTCGATGTGCGGCCAGGGCGGGGACGATCGGATCCCAGTTACGGTGCGAGGATCCGAGCCCGTGCACGAGGACGAGCGGCTTACCGGTTCCGGTTCTGACGTTGTACATACCCCCGCTGTACCCGGAGCTCGTCGATCTACACATTGGGGCTGTAGTGCGACGGGTCGGAGCGACGCGTGAGAGGTGGCAGATTTCGGGCCGGCGTGTGCACCAGCGGTGAGGTCGCCGGAGTCCGACCCCGGGCGCGATCCCATCCGGCTCGCCCCCGCGGATGCAGGCGGAGGCGCGGTGGCACCAGCCCGAACAGCAGGTTCACTGCCTTACCGAACAACGCGAACCGTTGCTCGTCCCGTGCGGACCAGCGGTAGCCGAGGAGTTCGCGCACCGGCGGGTCGTAGAGCCCGACGGTGATCCACACGAACAACGCGGCCACCGGACGCCGCAGTACCGCCCAGACCCGATCCGGCAGCCAGGCTGCGTACGGCGGTGGTCCCAGCTCCGACAGGTCGAGCACCCCGCGGGCTGCCATGTTGTCTTCCAACACGGTGCTGCACATGTGCCTCCAGTACTGCTGAAACTCGGGCCAGGTCGCGGGGACCGGACGCATGCTCATGCCGTAGAGGCGATACCACTGCACGTGCTCGTCGAACAGTTGCACTTTCTGTTCCTCGGTCAGACCGCCCATGAAGTGATCTGCCGTGAGCACCGTGCCCATGAAGAAGGTGGCGTGCGCCCAGTAGAAGGTGTCGGGATCGAGGGCGTGGTACTTGCGGCCCTTGGCGTCGATTCCCTTGATGTTCGTGTGATAGCCGCGCACTTCGAGCGCGGTCTGCTCGGCGCGGTCTCCGTCGAACACCACCCCGCCGATGGGATACAGGGATCGGTAGAGGCGCTGCCAGCGCTCGTCGAAGAACGTCGAGTGCTGCTCCACCCCGGCTCCGAGGCCGGGGTGCATGTTCTGCATCGACCCTGCCCAGACGCCTTGCAGCATCCCCCGCCAGTCGCCGAAGTACTTCCAGGTGAGCGAATCGGGACCGAGCGGGACCGGACGATCACTCTGACTACGCATGTTGTCAGACTAGAGTTGACAACATGCGTAGTCAACAGTTGGAGGAGCGTAGATCCAAGCGGTACGACGCATTGCTCGCCGCGGGGGTCGAGCTTCTCGGCTCTCCGGACGGTCCGGCGGTCAACGTGCGCGCCGTCTGCCGAACCGCCGGGCTGACCGAGCGGTACTTCTACGAGAGCTTCACCGACCGGGACACCTTCGTCCGCGCGGTGTACGCGTGGGTCGGTTCGCGAGCGCAGACCGCGTTGCTCGATGCCGTCACAGCGGCCGACACCCCCGAGGACACCATCGCCGCGCCGGTCCGAGCGTTCGTCGAACTCATCATCGACGAACCGCGAACCGGACGGGTGCTGCTCATCGCGCCGTTGGCGGAACCGGCACTGAGTCGACGCGGTCTGGATCTGCTGCCCGGTTTCGTCGAGTTGGTGCAGTCACAACTTCCCGACACCGAGGACCGACAGCTGATCGCCGTCGGAACCGTCGGGGCACTGACCGCCCTGTTCATCGGCTACCTCGACGGCACCGTCACCGTCACCCGCGAAGCCCTCGTGGCGCACTGCATTCGGCTGATTTCCGACGCCTCCGTGCGAGGATGACACCACCTCTAACCGAAGGAGTTTTCATGTCCGATCTCGATCAGTCGTTCGCCGATGCGCAGGTAGACGTCAAGAAGCTCACGTCCAAGCCGAGCAACGACGATCTGCTGAGCCTGTACTCGCTCTACAAGCAGGGTTCGATCGGTGATGCCTCGGGTAAGCGGCCCGGGCGACTGGACATGGTGAACCGCGCGAAGTTCGATGCCTGGGCGAAGCTCGAAGGTACGAGCCAGGATTCGGCGAAGCAGCAGTACGTGGATCTGGTGACCAAGCTCCTCGCCGGCTGAGCCTACGGCTATGGTCGAGTGCGGGGGTAACGCAACGAAGGGACCCGCATGAGACGCACCGACAGCGACGTCGACGAGGCCGAGCTCGACATCGAGAAGCCGAAGACCCACGCGGCGGGCCCCGTCGCCGTCGCGGTGTCGATGAAGCGAGCACTGGGGCACATGGGCCCGAAGCGCACTGCGCAGACGCTGCTCAAGCTCAACCAGGCCGAGGGTTTCGACTGCATGAGCTGCGCGTGGCCCGATCCCGATCCGGGCCACCGGCACGCGGCGGAATTCTGCGAGAACGGTGCGAAGGCCGTTGCGGAGGAAGCAACGACGACGCGGGCGACCCCGGAGTTCTTCGCGCAGCACAGCATTGCCGAGCTGGACTCCCACACCGAGCACTGGCTCGGCCAGCAGGGCCGGATCACGCACCCGATGATCAAGCTGCCCGGCGGCAGCCATTACGAGCCCATCGAATGGGACGACGCTTTCCGTCTGATCGGTGACGAGCTGAAGAGCCTGGCCAGTCCGGACGAGGCCATCTTCTACACCTCGGGTCGCGCGTCCAACGAGTCCGCGTTCACCTACCAGTTGTTCGCGCGGTCGTTCGGCACCAACAACATGCCCGACTGCTCCAACATGTGTCACGAGTCGACGTCCATCGCTCTGCAGGAATCCATCGGCATCGGCAAGGCCAGCGTCACGCTCGACGACGTTCACACTGCCGAACTGATCATCCTGGCCGGCCAGAATCCCGGCACCAATCACCCCCGCATGCTCTCGGCGCTCGAGATGGCGAAGCAGAACGGCGCAAAGATTCTGTCCATCAACCCTCTTCGCGAAGCGGGTCTGCTGAATTTCAAGAACCCACAGACCCCGCGCGGCATGGTGGGACCGGGAACGGACCTGTCGGATCTGCACCTGCCGATCAAGCTCAACGGCGATCTCGCTCTGTTCCAGGCCATCGGCTCGCTGCTGGTGAAATGGGACGCACTCGATCACGAGTTCCTCGACAGCTACACCGTCGGCTTCGACGCGTGGAAGGCACACGTCGCCGAGGTCGACTGGGATCTCGTCACCGAGGTCACCGGATTGTCGGTAGCGCAGATCACCGAGGCCGCCGAGATGCTGCGCGACTCCAAAGCCACCGTCTTCTGCTGGGCCATGGGCCTGACGCAGCACCGCAACGCCGTCGCGACCATCAAGGAAGTCACCAATCTCGCGTTCGCGCAAGGCAACATCGGGAAGGCAGGTGCCGGGTTGTTGCCGGTGCGCGGCCACTCGAACGTGCAGGGCGACCGAACGATGGGCATCTGGGAGCGCCCACCGGTGGCCTTCCTCGACGCGATGGCTGCAGAATTCGACTTCGAGCCACCGCGTGAGAACGGCTTGGACACCGTCGATTCCATCCGTGCCATGCGCGACGGCAAGGCACATTTCTTCCTCGGACTCGGCGGCAACTTCGTCCAGGCGACGCCGGACAGTGACGTGACGTTCCAGGCGCTGCGCAAGATGCGAATGACGGTGCAGATCTCCACCAAGATCAACCGATCCCATCTCGTCTGCGGTGAGACCGCCTTGATTCTGCCCACCTTGGGGCGCACCGAGAAGGACGTGCAAGCCAGTGGTGAGCAGTGGATTTCGGTCGAGGATTCGACGTGCTCGGTGCACTCGTCGCGTGGTCCACTGAAGCCGGCCAGCCCCTACCTGCGCTCGGAGGTCGCGATCGTCAGCGGTATCGCCGAGGCGACGCTCGGCACCCGATACGGTCTCGACTGGCAGGGTTTCCGCGACGACTACCGCAACATTCGCAAGCACATCTCTCGTGTCGTCGCCGGTTGCGAAGGCTACGAGGTCAATGTTCGACGTCCCGGCGGCGTCGTGCTTCCGCACCCGCCGCGCGACAGTCGGACGTTCGAAACCAAGAGCGGCCGAGGCGAGTTCGCCGTCTCACCGATCGACGTGTTGCACGTTCCGCCGGGCCATCTGATACTTCAGACGCTGCGCAGCCACGATCAGTTCAACACCACGATCTACGGCCTCAGCGATCGGTACCGCGGCATCGAGAACGGCCGACGCGTCATCTTCGTGCACCGAGAAGACATCTCCACGCTCGGCTTCCGCGACGGCGACATGGTCGATCTCGTCACCAAGTGGGACGACGACGACGTGGAACGGTGTGCGCCGTCGTTCCGCATCGTCCAGTACGACACCCCCCGCGGGTCGGCTGCTGCATACTACCCCGAGACCAATCCGCTGATTCCATTGGATTCGACTGCGCTGCAGAGTAATTGCCCCACCTCGAAGTCGGTGATCATTTCGATGGTTCCGGCAGGGACGGGCATGCAGGGCACGGTGAACGGTCATCAGGACAACGAGGGTTCGGACGAGGGGCACAAGTCGCACCCTCAGCCGCACCACTTGAGCTGAACGGTAATTCCGGAAGTGAGTCGTTCTAGCGGACGTCCCACTTCCGGAACTGGCGTCGCATCACGTCGGCGGCCGCCTCGACGTCGCGCCGCCCGAAGGCCTCGATCAAATGCTCGTGGCTGCGCACCGCGTCGTCACCCCAGCGCGCGTCGGTCGCGTACGACCGCGGTGTGTACTTGACTGCGCCGAGCAGGAACCATGCCAGTTTCATGCCCCCGGCAATCTTGTTGACCAGGCGATGGAACTCGAATTCGTAGTACTCGACCGATTCGGTGTCGGCGCGGGCCACGGCATCGCGTAGACCTTCGTTCAGAGTGGTCAGCTGTTTCAGATGTTCGTCGTCGACCACGCCTGCCGCACGACCGGCGAGTGTGCCCGCGATGATGCCCTGCAGCCAGAAGATGTCGTCCACGTCCTGCGGCGACAACTCGTTCACGCGGTAGCCGCGATGAGGTACCTGCTCGACCAGTCCCTCGCCGCGCAATGCGACGAGCGCCTCGCGCACCGGGGTGGCACTGACGCCCAAAGCCACTGCGGTCTCGTCGATCCGTACGAAGGAGCCGGGTTGCAGTGCACCGGTGACTATCTGTTGGCGGATGCTCCCGGCGACGTCCTCGGACAGCTGTGGCCGACGCGGAATCGGGCGCGTGGAAGACGCAGTTCGGGTGAGATCGATGCTCATTGATCTGCTCCTGCATTGCTCCCACACAGCGGGGCTACGGGGGTTGTAGCAACCGAAGGTGACGCATAGTGTGTCCTGGACAACATTGAATCACATCAAATATATGTGATGCGATCCGCTGGAGGATAGAGCCCATGACGGACCAGATCGAACGAACTACCGAGAGCAGCTTCGAAAGCCTCGACCCCAGAACAGGTGTCGCGCTCGCTACGTATCCGATCGCGGGCACCTCCGACGTCGACGCTGCCGTCGAACGCGCCCGGTCGGCCGCCAGATGGTGGGACATACAAGGCTTCGTCGGGCGCAAGCGGTGGTTGCTCGAATTCAAATCTGCCATCGCGCGTGACGCCGCGAGCCTCGCCGCCGTCATCGCCGCCGAAACCGGCAAGCCGGACGAGGACTCCCTGCTCGAGGTGATGTTGGGCGTCGAACATCTCGATTGGTCGGCCCGCAATGCCGAGAAGGTTCTTCGGCAGCGCAAGGTCGGATCGGGTCTGCTCGCCGTCAATCAGAAGGCCTACGTCGGATACCGCCCGTTCGGCGTCGTCGGAGTCATCGGGCCGTGGAACTATCCGCTGTACACCCCGATGGGCTCGATCGCCTACGCCCTGGCCGCCGGCAACACCGTCGTGTTCAAGCCCAGCGAGCTCACCCCTGGCGTCGGCGTCTGGTTGGCCGAGAAGTGGCAGTCGCTCGCCGCTCCTCACCCGGTGTTCCAGACGATCACCGGCGACGGTTCCACCGGTACCGCCCTGGTCGAATCCGGCGTGGACAAGATCGCGTTCACCGGCTCCACGGCCACGGCCAAGAAGGTCATGGCCACGTGCGCGAAGTCGTTGACGCCACTGGTCGCCGAGTGCGGTGGCAAGGACGCGATGCTCGTCGACGCGGACGCGGACATCGCTGCCGCAGTGGAATTCGCGACGTTCGGGGCGATGGGCAATGCCGGCCAGACCTGTGCCGGTGTCGAACGTATCTACGTCGCGGCTCCGGTGTACGACCGGTTCGTCACCGAATTCACCACCGCCGTACGGGCACTGAAGCCCGGAGGAACCAAGACCTCGTCCTACGGCCCCATGACGCTGGGCAAGCAGAGCGACATCGTGCGCGGCCAGATCGAGGACGCCTTGGCCAAGGGCGGCAAAGCTGTTGTCGGCGGTCTCGATTCACTGCACGGGCCGTACGTCGACCCGGTTGTTCTCACCGACGTGCCCGAGGACTCGACTGCGATCACCGAAGAGACGTTCGGCCCCACGGTCGTGGTCAACAAGGTGCGCGATCTGGACGAGGGCATCGAGCGAGCCAACGCCTCCAAGTACGGACTCGGCGCATCGGTGTTCACCAAGGACGGAGCAGTGGGTCGACGCGCCGCCGAGAAGCTCGATTGCGGTGTGGTGACAGTCAATTCGGTCCTCGGATTCGCCGGCGTTCCGGCGCTGCCGTTCGGCGGTACAGGCGACTCGGGATTCGGCCGAATCCACGGGGCCGACGGCCTTCGTGAGTTCAGCACCGTCAAGTCGATGACGGTGCAGAGCTTTGCAGCTCCGGTGAACCTGCTGACGATGAAGCGCAAGGCACGAAACATGAAGCTCTCGGTTCTGGCACTGAAGCTTCGGCACGGACGGGGCTGAGCATGGACATCACGCCGAAGAAGGGGCGCTTCGGCTGGCTGCGGCGCATCGAGGAACTCGACCCGGTGCGGGATTGCCATACGATCCACCGCATCACCGCCGGCTACGAGTTCCCATGGGATTACCAGCGCGCGCTCGAGTTCGCGTTGTTCCGCACGTACTGCGTGCCGACCATCTCGGCGCTGCTCGCCCGCACGGGCGAATTCGAGAACCGCCCGCAGAAGCGCTACGACGACACCTCGCTGCTGATGGCCGAATTGCTCGAGCACGGCTACGACTCCGAGCGAGGACGTGAATCGCTTCGGATGGTCAACCGAATGCACGGTCAGTTCGACATCTCGAACGACGACATGCTCTACGTGTTGACGACGTTCATCTACGAGCCGATCGAGTGGATCGACACCTACGGATGGCGTCGCCTGCATCCGAAGGAACGACTGGCAACGTTCCACTTCTACTGCGAAGTGGGAAAGCGCATGGGCATCAAGAACATTCCTGAGTCGTACACCGAATTCGCGCAGTTCAAGCTCGACTACGAGGAGCGCACGTTCAGGTTCACCGAAGACAATCGACGCATCGGCACGTACACCCTCGATCTGTACTGCTCCTGGTACCCCGTTGCGCTGACCCCCGCAGTGAAGCAGGCAGTGTTCGCACTGTTGGACGACCGGATGGCCGGTGCCTTCGGCTTTCCCGCAGGCTCACCGACGGTCGAGCGGGCCGCCGTGCAGGCCCTGCGTGCCCGAGCCCGCGTGGAGCGGTTCCTACCCAAGCGAACGCAATCGCGAGCCACCGCCGACGCGTCGAACAAGACCTACCCCGGCTATCCCGTCGGCTATCAGCCGAGCGATCTGGGCACCCTCGCCTCACCGCGAATTCGCAGTTGTGGTGCAAAAACACCGGAAGTCTCGGTGTAACTGCGAACTCGACGAGTCAGAGTCCGTCCACCCACCTGCCGAACGCATCGCGAAACTCCGACGAGAGCGGCAGCGGCGCGAGAGCGATGTTCGGATCCGCGGGCAGCGGCCCGAGCTCGCCCAACATGTGCGAGCTGTTGGCGAAGTGCGCGAAGTCGAGGTCGGTGTGCCCCAGGGCCACTCGCACGTTCTCGACCTGCCCGCAAGAGACGTTGAGGTCCTTGTCCGAGCAGGTCAGGAACGAGGAGTACGTATCCGGCAGTGCGGCAGCCAGATTCGCGGGGTCCGTGGCATCGGCTTCGCGCAGGAAGGTGGCGCTCTGCCGCAGTCCCAGACCGTCGACGATCGGGTCGGGCTCGGCGGACAACGCCCGTCCCGCGCGGATATCGGCGACGGCCTGGGCGAAGCGATCCCGGGACGTAGCCGCCTGCTCCTCGGTGAACTGGCCCGTTGCCACGGCTTCGCCGATATTGCGATCGACCTGCGCGGTCAGCAGGTCGAGGTATCGGATCGACAATGGCTCGAGCAGGCCGACATGGGCGAACGCCGCACTGTCGGCATCGGCCAGACGCAGTGCCGTGAGCGCGCCCTCGCTGTGCCCGATCACCGTCGTGCGATCCGCCCCGACACCGGTCCGCTGTTGCAGGAATGCCAGTGCGTCCGCAGCATTGTCGACCTGCGCGTCGAAGCCGGGAGGGTTGTTCGGATCCGCACCGGCCAGTCCGGTACGACCGCTACCGAGCTTGTCGAATCGCAGGCTCGCAATGCCGCGCCTGGACAGCTCGTCGGCAACGTACGCGGTCGTGTTCAGGTGCAGATCACCGGAGTTTCCGTTGCGATCGGTCGGCCCACTGCCCGGCAGCACCAAAGCGACACCGCGGGTTTCGCCGGCGGGCATACGAAGGCTTCCGTACAAGGTGATGCCGCCGGACTCGAAGCTCACTTCGGAGTCGAGCGCATCGTCCGGCGACCACGGAACATTGATCGGAGCAGCGGCAGCGGTACCCGCGCCGACGAGAAGGAGCATCGACGCGGCCAGTGCGGCCAGCAGTTTTCCTGTACGCAGCATGCAGCCAGAGTAACAATCCGACCGCCCGTTCGGGTACTGCTCGCTACCGATGCGCGACCGACGAACACTGTAAGCTGCATCACATTTCACCGTTATCGACAGGCCCAGAGGAGCAGTCCATGAGCGAACGGTCCGGCGTTGCCGAGTACATCGAGCAACCCCATCTCGCACGCCGGAACAATTGGAACAATCAGGTTCGACGACACGCCCTGATGCAGCCTGCGGCCGTGGCGCTTCGGTTCCAAGGGCGATCGATCAGCTGGCGCGAACTCGACGACAGAGTGTCGCGGTTCGCCGGCGCACTCGCCGGTCTCGGCGTCGGATTCGGTGATCGCGTGCTCATTCTCATGCTCAATCGACCGGAGTATCTCGAGGCGGTGCTGGCGATCAACGCACTCGGCGCACTGGCCGTGCCGGTGAATTTCCGTATGACTGCACCGGAGGTGGCGTTCCTCGCGCAGAACAGCGGGTCCACCGTAGTGATCACCGACGAGACCCTTGCACCTCTGGCCGAATCAGTGGTCGCACAGAGTGATTCACTGAACGCCGCCGTCACCGTCGGGGAGTCGTACGAGACCATGCTCTCGGGCAGCGAGCCTGCGCACATCGTCGACGTCCCCGACGACGCTCCGGCACTGATCATGTACACCTCGGGTACCACCGGCAGGCCGAAGGGTGCGGTGCTGACCCACGCCAACATGCAGGCACAGGCGCTCACCTGCATTCGGGCACTGCAGATGAACGCCACCGACGAGGTCGGCTTCTGCGCGTCGCCGATGTTCCATATCGCCGCACTGGGCAGCCTCGCCCCCAGTCTGCTGCTCGGCATTCCGACCGTCGTCCACCCGGTGGGCGCTTTCGATCCGGGAACGCTGCTGGACGTCCTTGCGGCCGAAGGGGTCACCAACCTGTTCCTCGTCCCGGTGCAATGGCAGGCCATGTGCGCCGAGCAGGCGCGTAGTCCCAGAACGCTTGCGCTGCGGGTTGTTTCCTGGGGCGCCGCACCGGCGTCCGACACAGTCCTGCGAGCGATGTCGGAGACCTTTCCCGATGCGCTGAACGTGGCGGTGTTCGGACAGACCGAGATGTCGCCCATCACCTGCGTGCTCGACGGAGTCGACGCCCTGCGCAAGATCGGCTCGGTCGGCCACGTGATCCCGACCGTGTCGGCGCGCATCGTCGACGACGAGATGAACGACGTGGCTCCAGGCGAGATCGGCGAAATCGTCTATCGGGGACCGACAACGATGCGTGAATACTGGGAGAACCCGGACGCGACGGCCGATGCCTTTCACGGCGGATGGTTTCATTCCGGCGACCTCGTGCGTCAGGACGAGGAGGGCTTCGTGTTCGTCGTCGACCGCAAGAAAGACATGATCATCTCCGGCGGCGAGAACATCTACTGCGCCGAGGTCGAGAACGTCCTGTTCGCTCACCCCAGGATCCGCGAAGCCGCGGTGATCGGCCGGCCCGACGAGCGTTGGGGCGAGGTACCCGTTGCGGTGGTCGCTCTGCACGATTCCGAGGGTGCGCCCGATCTCGTGCTCGACGAATTGATCGTGTGGCTCGGCGACCATCTGGCGCGGTTCAAACACCCCAAGGAACTGGTCGTCGTCGACGCGCTCCCACGCAACGCGAGCGGCAAGGTTCTCAAGGTCGCCCTCAGGAAGTCTTACGCTCCGGCAACAGTCTGACGACCCCCATACGAGGCGTCGAACACCCGCCGTTGCGGGGTCCCGACGGGCCGATGTGCTGGTCGGGGCACACCACGAATCGGATAGGACGTAGCCTGGCTGGGAAGGTTCGGTGGTTCGACCGTGAATGACACCCGTGTTGTTCGGTTAGATTGGAAGAGCCACCAGGCACGATGCAAGAGGGTCGAGACCTGTCAACGAGCGACGGGTCACCACAATCGAGGAGAACAGGCCATGGCTTTACCAGTACTGACACCGGAACAGCGCACCGCGGCGCTGGCCAAGGCGGCCGAGGCACGCACTGCGCGGTCGAAGCTGCTCGCATCCGTCAAGTCCGGCGAACTCAGCGTCGCTGACGTTCTCGCCAAGGCGGAGAACGACGAGATCGTCAAGAAGACCAAGGTGTCCGCCCTGATCAAGGCCCTGCCGGGTGTTGGATCCGTGCGCGCCGCACAGCTGCTCGAGCAGCTGTCCATCGCCGATACCCGCCGTATCGGTGGCCTCGGTGCCAACCAGCGCGAAGCACTGCTGGCTGCCGTCGCATCCTGATTCGCAACTTGCGATAACGCGTTACCCGCAGGGCTAGCATTTCGACCATGAACGTCGAAGTGACCCTGCTGCCGGGAATCGGGGTGCGGAAGGATTTCGCCCTCGCTTCCGGGCGTCGCATAGGCGTCATCACCCGCAAGGACGGCGCGAACGAGTTGATCGTCTCGCGCAAGGACGACCCCGATGCGACGCAGGCATCGATCACGCTGAGCAATGAGGAAGCGGCGGCCCTGGGCAATCTGCTCGGGTCGCCGCAACTCATCGCTCAGCTCGGGGAAGAGCATCGTGACCTCCCCGGAATCAACACTCGCCAACTTCCCATTCGCGCGAATTCACGGTTCGTCAGCCGCACACTCGGTGACACCGCGATGCGCACCAAAACCGGGGTGTCGGTCGTTGCTGTCATGCGCGCCGGCCAGGTACAGCCCTCCCCCACCCCCGACTTCACACTGGCCGCCGGTGACCTGCTGGTCGCCGTCGGTACCGCGGACGGACTGGACGCAGCAGCCAAGTTACTCGGCAATGCCTGAGATCAGTCGGGGCTGAGCAGTGGCCGAGAGCGCCCTTGCCCTCACCGAGCTGGGCGCAGTGTTCTTCGTTCTCGGACTTCTCGCCCGTCTCGCGGGACGTATCGGTGTCTCCCCCATCCCGTTCTATCTGCTCGGCGGTCTCGCATTCGGCAACGGCGGCATCATCGACCTCGGCGGCATCGGCGAGTTCAGTGAGATCGCCAGCGAAATCGGCGTCATCCTGTTGCTGCTTCTGCTCGGACTCGAATACACCGCCGCCGAACTCGTCACCGGACTCCGCCGATCCTGGATGGCTGGACTGGTGGACATCGCACTGAACTTCGCGCCGGGTGCAGTGGCCGCGCTGCTCCTCGGCTGGGGCGGGGTCGGAGCGCTCGTGCTGGGCGGCGTCACCTACATCTCGTCGTCGGGCATCATCGCGAAAGTGCTCACCGATCTGGGCCGACTCGGAAACCGCGAAACGCCGGTCGTGCTGTCGATCCTGGTGTTCGAGGACCTGGCGATGGCCATATACCTGCCGATCCTCACCGCGGTACTGAGCGGAGTGAGTTTCCTCGGCGGGCTGGAAGCCCTCGGAATCTCACTGTTGGTCATCACCTTCGTGCTCGTGGTCGCGCTGCGCTACGGCAGGTTCGTCTCCGCCATCGTCGACAGCCCCGACCGCGAGGTGGTCCTGCTCAAAGTCCTCGGATCGGCATTGCTGGTAGCAGGCGTCGCGTCGGAACTGCAGGTCTCCGCGGCTGTCGGTGCGTTCCTGCTGGGAATCGCGATTTCCGGATCGACGGCCGACAACGCCACCCGCATTCTCGAACCGCTCCGCGACCTGTTCGCGGCGATGTTCTTTGTGGTCTTCGGGCTCGGTACCGACCCCGCAACCATCCCACCGGTGCTCGGCTGGGCCGTCGTGCTCGCGGTCACGACGACAGCCACCAAGGTCGCGACCGGCTGGTGGGCGGCGGGGCGTCAGGGAATTGGGAGACCGGGCCGACTACGCGCCGGTGCGGCTTTGGTGGCGCGCGGAGAGTTCTCCATCGTCATCGCCGGATTGGCCGTCGCCGCAGGCGCGGTCGAAGGCGAACTGGCGGCCCTGGCGACGGCATACGTGCTGCTGATGGCCATTCTGGGACCGATCGCCGCCCGCGTCGTCGAACCGGTCGCGCGGGTAGTACTACGCACCAAGCCCGCGGTGTGATTGGCTTTTCGACATGGCAGAGAAGCGGACGGCTCTGAGGCGACGGCCGCAGTTGTCCGAGGAAGTCGCCAGCCACGTCCGGCACCGCGTGATGTCCGGTGAAGTGAGCCCGGGCGACTTCATCCGACTGGACGAGACCGCCGCCGAGCTCGGGGTCAGCGTCACCCCGGTACGCGAGGCCCTGCTGACCTTGCGGGGTGAGGGCATCGTCGAACTCGTCCCGCATCGCGGATACAAGGTCTCGCCGCTGACGCCGAACGACATCGTCGACATCTTCTGGTTGCAGGGACGGATCGCCGTCGAATTGGTGCGGCGCGCCGCACCCAGAATCACCGAGACCGAGCTGGATCAGCTCGCTGAACTCACCGCAGCGCTGTCGACTGCCGTCGAGAACGGCCGGGCCGAGGACGTCGAGAACATCGAATTCGAGTTCCATCGTGTGCTGAACCGTTTGGCCGACTCGTCCAAGCTGGCGTGGTTCCTCAACAACGCCACCCGCTACACCCCCACCCGCCTGTACGCGACCGACCGCGAGTGGGGACGAGCAGCAGTGCGCAACCACGAGGAGCTCATCGAGGCACTGGTTCGAAACGACATCGACGCCGCCTGCGAATTGATGAAGCAACAATTCACAGACGGCGCCGAGAGGTTGATCGCGCACCGCGGGTGAGCGCTACGCGCAGGTGAGCGGAACCTCGTAGTGGGCTACGAGTTTCCGCTCACATGGGTCAGCGCAGCGACGCGGGAACCTGGAAGCGATCGCCGTACTTCTTGGCCAATTCGTCTGCACGAGTGACGAATCCGGCCTGACCACCCGGGTAGCCGACGACGTACTGGTGCACGCCGCCTGTCCAGGCCGGGAAGCCGATGCCGAAGATCGAGCCGATGTTGGCGTCAGCGGTGGTGTTCAGCACACCCTCGTCGAAGCACTTCTGCGTCTCGATGGCCTCGATGAACAGCATGCGCTCCTTGAGGTCCTCGAACGGAATGTCCGCCGAACCCGACTTGAACGCATCACGCAGTCCGGGCCACAGGCCGGCGCGCTTGCCGTCCTCGTACTCGTAGAAGCCCGCACCCTTGGCCTTCGACGGACGCTCGAACTCGTCGACCATCTTGTCGATGACCTCGCCGGCCGGGTCCTCGGGCGGAGTTCCACCGGCAGCCTTGATGGCGTCGTAGGTCTCCTTGCGGATCTTCTGCATCAGGTTGAGCGTGAGCTCGTCCGAAAGCTGCAGTGGCGCAGCCGGGTAACCGGCCTGCAGACCAGCCTGCTCGATGGTCGACGGCTCGACGCCCTCGCCCAGCATCGCGATGGCCTCGTTGATGAACGTGCCGATCACGCGAGAGGTGAAGAAGCCGCGACTGTCGTTGACGACGATCGGGGTCTTCTTGATGATCTGCACCAGGTCGAATGCCTTGGCCAAGGCCGCATCCGACGTCTTCTCGCCGCGGATGATCTCCACCAGCGGCATCTTGTCGACGGGTGAGAAGAAGTGAATTCCGATGAAGTCTTCCTGACGCTTGATGCCCTGAGCCAAGCTGGTGATGGGCAGCGTCGAGGTGTTGGAACCGAGCAGCGCCGTCGGATCGACGAGGTCCTCGATTTCCTGGAACACCTTCTGCTTCAACTCTTCCGACTCGAAGACGGCCTCGATGACGAGGTCAGCGCCTTCGACGTCCTTGGCATCGGCCGTCGGGTGGATACGCGCGAGCAGAGCGTCGGACTTCTCCTGGGTGGTCTTGCCACGCGAGAGGGCCTTGGCTTCGATGGCCTCCGAGTACGCCTTGCCCTTCTGCGCCGACTCGATGGCAACGTCCTTGAGCACCACGTCGATTCCGGCCTTGGCACACACGTACGCGATGCCCGCGCCCATCATGCCCGCGCCGAGAACCGCAACCTTGGTGAAGGTGGTCTTCTCGATGCCGTCGGGACGGGACTTGCCGGCGTTGATCGCCTGCAGATCGAAGAAGAACGCCTGAATCATGTTCTTGGACACCAGACCGGTGACCAACTCGGTGAAGTAACGCGACTCGATGGTGCACGCGTTGTCGAAATCGACCTGCGCACCTTCGACGGCGGCGGCGAGAATCGCGCGCGGAGCCGGCATCGGTGCACCCTTGATCTGCTTGCGCAGGTTGGACGGGAATGCAGGCAGGATCTGCGCGAGCTTCGGGTTCGACGGCGTACCGCCGGGGATCTTGTAGCCCTTGACGTCCCACGGTGCGACGCCACCCTCCGGGTTGGCCTTGATCCAGGCCTTCGCGGTGGGCACCAATTCGTCGACGCTGCCGACCAATTCGTGAATCAGACCGATCTCGAGAGCCTTCGCCGGGCGGAACCGGGTGCCCTGGGCGAGGACGGTCATGAAGCCCGTCTGGATACCGAGAAGTCGCGTGATGCGGGCAACGCCACCGCCACCGGGCAGCAGCCCCAGCGAGACCTCGGGCAGACCGATCTGGACACCGGGAACATCGGCCGCGATGCGGTGATGGGTCGCGAGGGCGATCTCGAGTCCGCCGCCGAGTGCAGCGCCGTTGATGGCGGACACGACCGGCTTGCCGAGCTTTTCGATGCGACGCAGCTGCCCCTTGACTTCCTGGACCTCGTCGAACACCTGCTGGGCGTCCTCCGGCTTGGCTGCGATGAGCGTGTGCAGATCGCCGCCGGCGAAGAACGTCTTCTTGGCGGAGGTGATCACGACGCCGGTGATGGAGTCCACCTCGGCCTCGAGGCGATCGACGGTGGCACCCATCGAGTCCTTGTACAGCTGGTTCATCGTGTTGGCGCCCTGGTTGGGGTCGTCCATCGTCAGGACGACAATGCCGTCGGCGTCCTGGTCCCACTGAATCATGTTGTCAGACATCGTAATACCTCAGACTCGCTCGATGATGGTGGCGACGCCCATGCCGCCGCCGATGCACAGGGTGATCAACGCGTATCGGCCGCCGCGACGCTCGAGCTCGTCGAGCACGGTGCCGGTGATCATGGCTCCGGTTGCACCGAGCGGGTGACCCATGGCGATGGCACCGCCGTTGACGTTCAGCTTCTCGTTCGGGATCTTCAGATCCTTCTGGAAACGCAGCACCACGGAGGCGAACGCCTCGTTGAGCTCGAAGAGATCGATGTCGTCGACGGTCAGGCCCGCGGTTGCGAGAACCTTCTTCGACGCCGGAGTCGGCCCGGTCAGCATGATGGTCGTATCGGCACCACTGGTCGCGGTCGCAACGATGCGGGCCCGCGGAACCAGGTTCAGGTCCTTACCGGCCTGCTCGCTACCGACGAGGACGAGAGCCGCGCCGTCGACGATGCCGGAGCTGTTGCCGCCGGTGTGGACGTGCTCGATCTTCTCGATCCAGTGGTACTTCTGCAGCGCGACGTCGTCGAACCCGCCCATGGCCGCGATACCGGTGAAGGCCGGGTTCAGCTTGCCGAGCGATTCCACGGTGCTGCCCGGACGCATGTGCTCGTCCTGATCGAGGATCAGCAGGCCGTTCTGGTCGGTGACCGGAACGACGGATTTGGCGAAGTAACCACCCGACCATGCTGCGGCGGCACGTTCCTGGGACTGGACTGCGTACGCGTCGACGTCCTCGCGGGTGAAGCCCTCGATGGTGGCGATGAGGTCGGCACCGATGCCCTGCGGGGCGAAGTAGGTGTCGTAGTTGGTGACGGGGTCCATGGCCCACGCGCCACCGTCACTGCCCATCGGCACGCGCGACATCGACTCGACGCCGCCGGCGATGACCAGTTCGTCCCAGCCCGAACGCACCTTCTGCGCGGCCAGGTTGACCGCTTCGAGGCCGGACGCGCAGAAGCGGTTGAGCTGAAAGCCGCCGACGGTGTCGGGCATCTTCGCAGCGAGCACAGCCGTACGAGCGATGTCGGCACCCTGATCTCCGACGGGTGAGACCACTCCGAGAATGAGGTCGGAGATCCGGTTCTCGTCCATGTCCGGGAAACGTCGACGAAGCTCGTCGATCAGGCCGGTCACCAGGGAAATGGGCTTCACCGAATGCAGGGAGCCGTTCTTTCCCTTACCTCGGGGAGTCCTGATGGCCTCGTAAATGAATGCCTCTGTAGTCACAGCGCGCAGTTCCTTCCAGATACTCGATCTTCTCGCGGTCGCCGTCACGGCCGACCGCATCGGTGCGAGGCCATGGCAGACCTCAGCTCATGCCACAGTAGGGCCGCGAGAAGACCCGGCGTAAGGACCGAAACGAGCGTTGTAGATGACCCGACGCTCCGGTTCAGGTTTGAACGACCTGTGCGTGGGACACTCCGAAAGATCAGATTTACCGAGCGTGGAAGAAGACCGACCATGGAAACCGACAACGAATTGACCGTGGGTTCGCGCGTCAAGGTACACATTCGCACCCCCGGCACCGACGAGAACGCCGGCCAGGAAGCCTACGAATCGGGCGCGATCGTCGAGGATTTCGGCGTTCAGGCAGCCGACACCACATCGCGAGAGTGGGCAGTGGCCAGGCGCTGGGCCGTGGCATTGGACAGCGGGCGACTCGTGTTCGCCGACAACGAGGATCTCACCGTCGGCTGAATCGGCTGTCTGTCAGGTCTCCTTGAGCGGTACCGCTCCCAATTCACTGACCAACAGCTCCATCGCCACCGTTTCCGGGTCGCGGCGAACCGTCGGATCCGCAGGCTCGGCCGCAGCCTTGAGCAGTTCTTCCTCGTCCTCCGGCGTCTCCGGTGGCGGTGGGCCTACCGGCTCCGGCTCGTCGGGATAATCCGGTGCCTCGGGCATCGGTATGTCGGCGTCGCCGGTCGATCCGTCGCCCGCTGATCCGAAACCGTCCGACGTGGGACGGGAAGCCCCTGCCTGGCTCGGCCTCGAGAACTTCGGCAGCGACGCGGGTTTCGCTGCCGGTTCATCTTTTTTTGCTGATGACGCTTCCGGTGGGGCCGCCGCCCCGACCAGACACACCACCGACCACTCCACCCCGAACACATCACGCAGGGCGTCGCGAATGACGTCGGCGTTGCGCGGTTCCTCCAGCCGTTTGGCCAGCGGTGCCGAATCGTGGCCGAGCGTGATGGTGCCGTTCTCGACGGTGCGCACCGAAGCGCCGGAGAGCATGACCTCGACGGTCCTGCTCCGGTCTCGCACCTTGGTGCGTACCTCGGACCACACCGCGCGCACCGCAGCCGCGTCGGGCTCGTTCGATGCAGCAGCAGGAGCCGCCACAGGTTCGGGTTCCGGCTCGAATACGGGTTCCGGTTCGGGGCCGTAGTCGTCCTCCGGTTCCGGGGGAAAGTCCTCGTGCGGCACGGAGGCAACTGGGCTCTCGGTCTGCTGCGCTGCAACGGAATCCGCAGATTTCGGTGTCGAATCGGGTTCAGGTGCCGCTGCCGGTTCAGGTGCCGCTGCCGGTTCAGGTGCCGCTGCCGGTTCTAGTTCCGCAACGGGCTCTGGCTCCGCGACGGGCTCGGAGGTCGGAGACGGCTCGGGCGTCGCGACAGGTTCCGGAGTCGGAGCGGCGGGCACCGGTTCCACCACGGGCTCGGGTGCCACAACAGGGGCGGGGGTAGGAGCCGCCGGCGGTGGTGTCGGTGGTGGTGTCGGTGCCGGCGCGGGTGTCGCTTCGGCAGCCGAGGGCCGTTGGGACGGTCGCTGGAACTTGCTCGGCGGGGCTGAACTGGGCGGGGTGACACTCGATGGTGCCGAGCTCGACTGCGCCGAATCGAACGCGGACGGCTGCTCGACTGCGTGCACCTGCGGTCGCGTCGGGTCGGCCGCTGCTTGCGCGACGGCTGCCTGCTCCCCTGCCGGCAGTGTGACATCGAGTCGACGTTCCACACGCTCTAGCCGTTGCAGCACAGCCGATTCCGCATCGGAGGCCGAGGGCAACAGCATCCGAGCACACATCACTTCGAGCAGCAGACGCGGCGCAGTGGCACCGCGCATCTCACCGAGGCCCGAGTGCACGATTTCGGCATAGCGGGTCAGCGTCGCCGAACCGAGCAGATCCGCCTCGTCACGGAGTCGTTCGAGGACGTCGCCCGGCACGTCGACCAGCCCGCGCTCACCGGCGTCGGGCACGGCCTTCATCAGGATCAGATCTCGCAGCCGGTCGAGGAGATCGACGGCGAAGCGGCGTGGGTCGTGGCCCGCGTCCATCACCTTGTCGACGGTGCCGAACAGTGCGCCGCCGTCGCCCGCAGCCAATGCGTCGACAGCCTCGTCGATGAGTGCGACGTCGGTGACGCCGAGCAGCGACAGAGCCCGTGGGTACGTAACGCCCTCGGGCCCGGCTCCGGCCAGCAACTGATCCATGACGCTGAGCGAGTCACGGGGCGAGCCGCCGCCTGCGCGGATGACCAACGGATAGACCGCATCCTCGACCGGGACCTGTTCCTGGCCGCAGATCTTCTCCAGCAGAACGCGCATCGTCGACGGCGCGAGCAGCCGGAAGGGGTAATGGTGGGTACGCGAGCGGATGGTGGGGAGCACCTTCTCGGGCTCGGTGGTCGCGAAGATGAAGACCAGATGCTCCGGCGGCTCCTCGACGACCTTGAGCAGCGCGTTGAAGCCCGCCGGGGTCACCATGTGGGCCTCGTCGATGATGAAGATGACGTAGCGCGATTCGGCCGGGGCGTAGACCGCTTTGTCGCGCAGATCTCGGGCATCGTCGACGCCACCGTGGCTGGCCGCGTCCATCTCGACGACGTCGAAGTTGCCGGGGCCACCGGGTGCGAGTGCAACGCAGGAGTTGCACACTCCGCACGGCGTCGACGTCGGCCCTTCCGCGCAGTTCAGCGATCGGGCGAGGATGCGCGCCGAGGAGGTCTTTCCGCAGCCACGCGGGCCGGAGAAGAGGTAGGCGTGGTTGATTCTGTTGCTGTCCAACGCCACGCTGATCGGCTCGGTGACGTGCTCCTGGCCGACGACTTCGGCGAACGTCGCGGGACGGTACTTCCGGTAGAGGGCCACGCCCGAAAGGGTACCGGCGACCACGGACACAGTTGCACCGCGCGTCACCGTGGGCCGGTGGAGACCGCTCTGATGTTCATGATTGCGAAGCTCTCCCTGGTACCGGTGGAATCGGAGAGCGCGAACAGCCAGTTGCCGTCTTGCAGGGCATCCGAGATCGCGTGCCGCACGATGGCACCCTTGGAGTTCTGGTAGTCGATCGAGACAGGCGTGCCCCGTGCTGCGGCGTCGGTCAACACATCGAGCTCCCTCGGCAGCAATCGGCTGTGATGTTGCAGTGACGCCCGCACTCGGGCCTCGTCGACGCGGCCCGAGTCGCCGGTGCGCAACAGCCGTGCCAGCTCCCGTGGATCGTGTCGACGCGGTGCAGGGTGGCCGGCCTGATGCGTTGTCCTCTCGGTCGCCGCGCGCACCCGAGGTGCGCTGTCGAGTTCGAGCTGCCCGGTATCGGAGTGCCGCACCGGGGAGTATCCGTGCCTGCGAAGGACGGCGATCGTGTCTATCGGTGTTGCCGAACTGACCAGGACCGTGGGCGCGAGCCGATGGAACTCGAGCACCGCCAGCGCCTCGTCTTCCTCGATGGTGGTGAGCAGTACGACGTCCTCGGAGACGATGGCGCAGGGAATCCTGCGCACCGCGAGCGCGCCGTAGGTGCGCCAACAATCCTTGATCGTGTACGCCAGCGCTTGGGGGACGTCGCCCCCGGCCATCCCGGTCAAGGCCTCGATCAGCTCGTCGCCGGAGCCGCCGGTGTCGAAGAAGCTGCGGATGGTCGCCGGAGTGAACCGCCAGACCGACGCCACTTCCCTCGATTCCGGCTGTGCGGCCGCGCCGAGTATCGACGCCACCTCGGTGCTCGGCGGTCCGGTGACCACTGCTGTCGAATCGGGCAGCAACCGCACCGAGAACGGCACCCGGTCGGCCATGTCCTGCAGCTGCTCGGTCAGAGCCGCGGCGATCTGACGGCGATCACCGTCTCGGCCGACGGGAAACTCCGCGAGGATGCTGCACAGATCGGTCGGTGCACCGCCGGCCAGCACCCCGAGTCGAGTGGCCTCGGTCCAGAGCGCACGCACATGACCTGCCCCGGCGCTCGTCGAGACGACAGGGATGTGCCAGTCGAGGTAGCAGGCGAATTCGTCCTGGCCGGACAGCACGGTCGTCCGAGCGTCGGGACCGGCGTGTCGCAGGAGAGCCGTCAGTGCCGTCGCGCGCAGGTCTGCCGCCGCAGGATCGTCGAGCATCTTCTTGAGCACCGGCACGGTCTTCTGCGAGGCTCGCGGTACCCGATGGGTGGGCGTGAACGGTGAACACCACCAGGCAGCCAGCAACGCGGCCGCCTGCTCTGCTCGCGTGCTCGTCGACCACGTTTCGTACGCCGAGGTCAAAGCGACGCCGGTCTTTCCTCGTTCAGCGATCAATCCGGCCTCGCGCGCCAGCATCAGCATCAGCGCGGTGTCGTGCTCGTCGGCAAATCCCAGGCGCGTCGTCAGCGAACGGAGCTCTCTAGCGCTGACACCACCGGTCTTCATCATCGTCAGGCCGTCTGTATCGACGGCCGTCAGCAGCGCCTGTGTGTGCTCACAGAACTGCAGCAGCGCAATGGAACGTGCGCGCCGTACGTCGTCCTGCGAGAGCACGCTCGCGGCAGAACTCGGCGGACCGAGTTCGATGGGTAAGCGCCAGCCCTGCCCTCGCAGCGCGATGCTCACCTCCAGCGGCATCTCGACGCGATGCCCGTCCAGTCGATACAGCAACCCCCGTTCGAAAGCGGCGGCACCTGCGGTCGGCGGCACATCGAAGATCAGCGACACCGGATTGCCATCGACGAAGCGAGACAACATCTCTCGCATCTCGACCGGGCCGTCGTCGTACAGGGCGCGGATTCGTTCGGGGGTCATCGCGGCTGCGACGGCGTCCGCGCGTGCAGCCCGGTCCAGCGAAGGGTCGACGCCAACACGGGTCAGCACGGCCAACCGATCCTGTTCGACGGCGCAGCGCAGGAACAACTTTCGCTGCCGCAGAGCCAGTCCGAACGGATGCGAGAACACCCCGGACAGATCGACGGGACAGAATTCGACCGTGTCCGAGCCTTCCGAAGTGTGCGGCCGGATCAGACCGTAGGACATCAGCTCGGCCAGTGCGGCCTCGATGTCCGGCGTGTGGTTCGCCGTTCCCTCGCAGACCCAGTGACCGACCTCGGCTCGAGTGAGATCGCCCATGAGGGCGAACAATTCGAGCAGATCCAGCGCACCCCGGTCAAGTTTGCGAGGCAAGGCCGCCACCCGCCACGGCGAGCCGAGCAACTGTGCGAGCAATCCGAACGAGCGCGGCGGGGGGTCGGTTGCCACATCCGGCCGACGGCGGAGCAGACCGGTCAGCTCGTCCTCGCCGAGCGACGCCAGCCACCCCTCGTACGTCCCGATACTCTCGGTCATTTCTTCCCCCCGGTGAAAGTTCTGCCGAAGGTACCGCCGGCCACCGACAGACTTACTTCTTCTTGGCTGCCGCTTTCGCTGCCTTCTTGAATTCGCGCACCTCGAGCAGCGACTTCTCGTCCACTACGTCGGCGATGGATCGACGCGCGCCGTCGTCGCCGTACGCTCCGGCTGCCTTGCGCCACCCGTCGGGCGTGACGCCCATCTGCTTGCCGAGCAGCGCGAGGAAGATACGTGCCTTCTGATCGCCGTATCCGGGGAGCGCTTTCAGACGCTTCAGCACCTCGGCACCGTCGGGGTTCTCGCGGGTCCAGATCTCCTGCGGTGTGCCGTCGTAGTTCTCGACCAGAAACGCTGCGAGCCCCTGGATGCGCTTGGCCATCGAGCCGGGGAACCGATGCACGGCCGGGGTCTGCGCACACAATGCAGCGAATTCGTCCGAATCGGCGTCGGCGACGGTGTCGACTTTCAGATCACCGAGGCGGTCGACGAGCTTCTTCGGGCCGGCGAACGCCGATTCCATCGGCACCTGCTGATCGAGCAGCATGCCGATCAACAGCGCGAACGGATCCTCGGCGAGCAGTGCATCGGCCTCCGGATCGCCGACGAGGTGCAGTGTGCGAGACATGGCTCCGATCCTGCCATGCACCTCCCACCGTGAACATGTTTGAAGGCCATCGAACACTGCTCTGGTACCGGGTCTTCGATGATGAAAGGCTCGTCTCATGACTACGAACGAGATTTCGCAAAGCCAGTTCGACTGGGCCGATGAGGACGACCGCTTCGACCTGGGCCTGTGTTTCACGCTCGTGCGCTCGACGGATCCCGAGGCTGTGCTCGCGGTTTTCGCGTCGGTGAATCCCACGAAATCTCGGAAGCCCGCCGACATGGATGTCGACGATTGGTCCGATTCCCTCCCCGACGGTGACATGGCCAGACGCTATGCCGGCGTAGCGGGCGATTGGGTCTGGGTACTCGAAGAGTTCACAATTTCAGGCTTGCTGTCCCCTGTTCCGGAGAAACTGTCCGACACATTCGGCACCAGCATCACCGTGCAGTGGGATGTGAATACGCTCTCCACCTTCGTATATGCAGTCGATGGTGTGATCGAGCGGCAGTTCGAGCTCGGCCGCGAAGCCGACCCCACCGACCGATCTGCTCCCGACGGCTACCTAGACGAGGAGGACGGAATCGACTGGGAGCAATGGATGTCCGGTGGCCTCTGCCTGCAGGCACGGCTTGCCGGGGTGGTAGCGCTGACAGTTGATCCGATCGATCCTGTCATCGTCGAAACGTGCAACGAGGGTTGAGGCGAACCGCGCGCCGGACGTCAGTCGACCGATCCGGCCACTCCCAACGCGATTGCCTGTGAGAGTGGTCGGTCGATACTGGTGGCGCGAGCCGCGATCTGCACGTCCACTCGGGTCCCCGACGGTTTGACCAACGTGACTTCCTCGATCGGGTCTCCGTCGAGAGTCATTGTGCTCGAACCCGGATTGTCGTCACGAAATTGCGAACCGTCCGCCAATGTCACTGCACGACCAGGGTTCTCGGATGGCTCGTAGTCCGCGTCGATCGCTCTGATCAAGAGGGTGCCGTCGCCGGCCTTCAGGGCTCCACACGCTTCGGCCGATCCTGAAGGTGCGGTTCGCATCGAGTCTAGAGGTCTGTCGAGTTCTACTGGAATCTCAACCGGTTGCC
Organism: Rhodococcus sp. WWJCD1; assembly: GCF_002258735.1. Taxonomy (NCBI): domain Bacteria; kingdom Bacillati; phylum Actinomycetota; class Actinomycetes; order Mycobacteriales; family Nocardiaceae; genus Rhodococcus; species Rhodococcus sp. WWJCD1. The sequence goes on along the minus strand of NZ_NOXY01000016.1, from coordinate 7,790 downwards.
AGAAGTCGTCCAGTGAAGCATTGAGGCGTTCGACAGTCCGAGACGAGAACTGCCCTGTGCCCTCGGAATTGGTGTCACACGAAATCGGAAGCGGCAGTATTCCATCCGGAACTGGTGTGGACGAGAGCAATTCCGGCCGCAGCCTAACGCGGCTCCGACTCGACCCGATCAGGTGCCAGGAGCGGAGCCCGCAGGAGCGACCCAGTCAGGTGATGGACACCAGTTGAGTGATGTCGTCGAAGGGCAAGGGCCCGTCGACGACGGCTCCGACGACGGCACTGTTGAGGATGATCGATCCGCCGTGGTTGTCCAGGAACGCGGTATCGGCTGCGTCCCGTCCGGTGGCGATGCGGACCAGAGTCGATCGCGGCGCGAGGCAGGTCGCATCCACCACTCGCCATTGGCCTTCGACGAAGGCTTCGGCGACCGCGTGGAAGTCCATCGGATCGCAGCCCGGCGCGTAGACCGCTACCAGGCGAGCAGGGACGTTGACCGCACGAAGCAGGGCCACCACGAGGTGGGTGTAATCGCGGCACACTCCGGCACCGGCGAGGAGAGTGTCCACAGCGCCGTCGATGGGGTCGCTACTGCCCGGGACGTAGCTCAGCCGCGCCCCGACCCAGGACGAGACCTCGGCGAGCAACTTCTCCGACGGCGGGTAGGAACCGAATTCGGTTGCTGCGAAGCCGAAGAACTTGTCGGCTTCGGAGTAGCGGCTGGGCCGCAGGTACAGCGAGAGATCGTAATCGGAGACCGGGGCCGGCTCGGTGTTGCCGTAGATGGTTGCCGAGTACGACGCCTCGAGCTTCCCGACTCCGGCGTACAGCTTGTGGATGCGGGTGCCGTGCGCGCCGCTGATCTCCTGCGCTTCGACCGGCTGACCGTCGAGTGTGAACGACAGAGCTTCCCACACTTCGGTTCCTGGATGCGGTGCGATCGCGATCTGGAACTCGAGGGTGCTGGCCTCGGTCACGTCGACATCGAGGTACGCGGAGACGTCACGTTTCATCGTGCCGATCCTGCCATCTCCGAGCCGTTCGCGCAGATCATGACTCGTCGGTGAGGCGTTCGCCCGTCACCAGGAATATGACTCTCTTGGCGACCTCGACCGTGTGATCGGAATAGCGCTCGTAGAACCGGCCGAGCAACGTGATGTCCACTGCGGCAGGCACGCCGTGCGGCCAATCGGGTGCGGAGGTCAACATGAACAGGCTGCGATGCAGTGCGTCCATTTCCTCGTCCTGAATGCGCAGGCTTGCGGCAAGTTCGGCGTCTCTGGTTTCCAGCACGCGTTGCGTGGCCTCGGCCTGCGCGACGGCAACTCGACCCATCTGCTCGAACACGCCCTCGACTTCGGGCGGCAGTACGTGCGCGGGATGGCGGCGACGAGCCAGTTCGGCAATATGCACTGCAAGGCCGCCCATTCGCTGCAGATCGGCGACGATGTTGATGCCGGAGACGACTCGGCGTAGGTCGTGAGCAACGGGTGCCTGCAAGGCAAGGAAGCCGAACGCTCCGTGCTCCCATTCGACCGCGAGTGCATCGATCTCATCGCGGTATTCGATGGTCTGTTCGGCGAGGACGATGTCTGCCGTCAGCAATGCCCGGGTGGCGTCCTCCATTGCCTTCTCGGCAATTCTCGACATTTCGGACAGGTCCGACGCCAAAGTGTCGAGCGCCTCCGTGTAACTGTCCCTCATGTACTACTCACCCCTACCGAATCAGCCCTCGACGCGGGGCCTGTAGGTCTGTACCCCCAAACGCATCCTTCTACACCGGGTCGGTGCCGTGGGAGCCTTTGTCGCATGAACATTGTGAAGTCGGTCATGTTGTTCGCGGTAGCCGCCCTGTTCGAGATCGGCGGGGCATGGCTGGTGTGGCAGGGAATTCGCGAGCATCGGGGATGGCTGTGGGCCGGAGCCGGGGTGATCGCCCTCGGCGCCTACGGCTTTGTCGCAACCTTGCAACCCGACGCCAACTTCGGCCGCATCCTCGCCGCGTACGGCGGAGTGTTCGTGGCCGGGTCGCTGCTCTGGGCCATGGTGCTCGACGGCTTTCGGCCCGACCGCTGGGACATCACCGGCGCGTCGATCGCCTTGATCGGTGTCGCGGTGATCATGTACGGCCCGCGCTGACTCGCGCGGGCCGTACTTCAGCAGATCAGCAGTTCGACGGTGCAGGCACTCCGTAGAACCGATCCTTGATCCAGTTCTGCGCCTCACCGAGACCCAAGATATCTGGAATGAGGTGTCCCGCACCGGATCCGGGGACGATCGCGGGAACCTGCGCGGAGCTCAGCTGCACGGTGGCACCCTTGCCGCACCAGTCACCGGCCAGACCGACTGCCTGTCCGTGAGGCACGATGTCGTCGGACGTACCGGACTGGATCAGCACCGGAGCATTCGGCGTACGTTCACCGATCTTGTTCTTGGCCAGGATCTCCTGAGCGACGGGCAACCTGTCCAGCACCACCGACAGCGGCTCGCCGGTCTTGGTGTACTCGTTGGTGCGGTGCAGCCCGACGTTCAGAATCGTTTCTCCCACACACTGATTCGCCACCAAGTTCAGCATGGCCTTGCCTGCGTCGTTGATGTTCTCGTCGACGATCGGCCGCAGACCGGGGTCGGAATTGAGCAGACCGTTGAGGGTGTAGCCGATGACGCCCGTGAGGATGGTGCCGTCCACCTGCTCGAGAGTGGCCTTCAGATCTGCCGGCGGTGCGCCTGCGTAGGTGCCGACGAGGTTCATCTCGGGTGCGTAGTCATCCGCGAGTTCCGCTGCGGCAGCGGCTGCGCCACCACCCTGCGAGTAGCCGTACGCGGCCACCGGACCGTCTCCGGAAATCTTGGTGCCCTGCAGTTTCTGGGCCGCGCGGGCCGCGTCGAGCACAGCGTGCGCCTCCGAGGCGCGGTTGACGTACGTGTGCGCACCGGGCGTACCGAGGCCCTCGTAGTCGGTGATGACGACGCCATAGCCCTGGGACAGCAGCGAATACGCCGCGAGCACCTCGTACTCGACCATGAAGCCGAGCGGCGGGGTGTAGGTGATGACGTTGTTGAGCATCTTCGACGGCGCGCACTGATCGCCCTGACCCTGAGTTCCCGGGGCGAGTACCACCAGCGGACGCGGACCCGGGCCGGTCCATTCCGCGGCAGGATCGATGTAGGTGCCGGTGACGGCATTGGGCGCGTCGTTGGAGTCGGTGCTGCGGTACATGATTCGGGTGGCTGCACCGGGCAGCGGGCCGCCGATCCCGGGGACCGACAGAGCGAGATGCGAAGGCTCCGAACGGATCACGTCACCCGGCGAACCTGCGGGCAGCGGGCTCGGCGGTACGTAGAAATCGGATTCGACGGTCGAACCCGTAGAGGGGGCCGCTGACACCGCCGGTGCCGTCACCCCGATGATTACTGCCGCTACTGCGACGGCCGAACCGAACACGCGCTTGTACCGCACCCTGGAAACCCCCAACGTCGATCACTTGTCTTCAAGTGAGCGCTACCCCGTGTAGCACTTATCGTGACGCACCTTACGTGATGCGTCACACAACGCATAGGGCTAGTTTGGATTCCTCACCGTCAGCGTCGTCGCCGATGCATCGCGGCTTTGGCCACGTCGACTTCCTCGCTGGTGAACGGGCGGCCGGGCAGCGTCGATCGAGGAACGCCGTCACCCCGAAGCCCGTCGAGCAACACGGTGAAGTAGCGACGCCAGTTGGCGGCGTCGACGGCGGTGGAGAATTCGACGCTCGCGCCGATCATGCCGAGCACCGGATAGAAGTCGTTGACCGCGACGTCCGGCCGCAGCTGCCCTGATGCCAGTGCCCGATCGACGATCTTCTCGAAGAACGGATCGATGCGCGAACGAACCTGCGCGATGCCGCGGCAGCCCTCGTCCGTGCCGAGAACGACGTCGCCGAGACCACGGTCCGCCGACATTCCCTCACAGACCTGGGCCAGGAACTGCACCAGCCCTTCCCATGGATCCTTCGCCTCCAACGCCCGCTTTGCGGTTGCGAGCATGTCTTCGAGGCGTTGCTCGAATACACCGTCGATCAGTTCTTCCTTGCACGAGAAGCGTCTGTACACGGTTCCGACGCCCACCTTGGCGTGCGCCGCGACGTCGTCGAGCGTGATGTCGATGCCATGTGAGGCGAACAGCTCACGGGCCGCATCCACGATGCGACGTCGATTGCGTTCGGCATCTGCCCGTAGGGGCTTCGATGCCGTTGTGTCCGCTCTCACACTCATTCGATGTCCGTTTCACCCGATAAGCGGAGGACATTCCTCCACTTAGCTGCTACCTTTGCCCTACAACCGGAGGGTACACCTCCGCATAGTCGAACCGAGGACACTATGACCACCATTTCATCGGAGAACGTGGGCGACGCCACGTCGACCACTTCGCCGGTCGACGAGCGCGCGCATCGGAATCGTTGGCTGATTCTCGCGACGCTCGGACTGGCCCAGCTCATGGTCGTGCTCGACGCGACCATCGTGAACATCGCACTCCCCGCCGCCCAGCTCGACCTGGGCTTCGACAACGCCGACCGCTCCTGGGTCGTCACCGCGTATGCACTCGCGTTCGGCAGCCTGCTACTGCTCGGAGGCCGGCTCAGCGACCTGTTCGGACGGCGCAACACCTTCCTCATCGGACTCGTCGGCTTCGCGCTGATGTCGGCCGTGGGCGGCGCAGCCGTCAACTTCGGCATGCTCGTTGCTGCCCGCGCCGGTCAGGGCCTCTTCGGCGCTCTTCTCGCGCCTGCGGCTCTGTCACTGCTGGCCACCACCTTCACCGATACCAAGGAACGCGCCAAGGCATTCGGCATCTTCGGTGCCATCGCCGGCGGCGGCGGCGCACTCGGCCTGCTGCTCGGCGGCATGCTCACCGAATGGGCCAACTGGCGCTGGAGCCTGTACGTCAACCTGATCTTCGCCGCGCTCGCATTCGTCGGCGGCTTCCTGTTCCTGGCCAAGCACAAGGTCGACGTCCGACCCAAGCTCGACATCCCCGGCACGATCGCCGTCTCGGCCGCGCTGTTCTCGATCGTCTACGGCTTCGCCCACGCGGAGTCCGACGGCTGGGGCAACTCGGTCACCCTCGGATTCCTCGCCGCAGGTGTCGTCCTGCTCGCGGTGTTCGTGACCATCCAGATGCGCGTCGAGCACCCGTTGCTGCCGTTGCGGATTGTGCTTGACCGCACTCGTGCGGGATCGTTTCTCGCTGTATTCGTCACCGGCGCAGGCATGTTCGCGGTGTTCCTGTTCCTGACGTACTACCTGCAGAACACGCTGAAGTACACACCCATCACCACCGGGTTCGCATTCATGCCGATGATCGCGTCCCTGATTCTCACGGCGACACTGTCCACGGCACTGATCCTGCCCCGCTTCGGACCCCGCATCCTGATGACGACCGGCCTGATCGTGGCCTCCGTCGGAATGGGACTGCTGACGCAGATCGACATCGACAGCAGCTACGTCACGCACATCCTGCCCGGCCTGGTCATCATGGGCCTCGGACTCGGAGCCACCATGGCACCGGCCATGCAGGGCGCCATCTCCGGCGTCGACCCGGACGACTCCGGCGTCGCGTCGGCAACCGTGAACACGATGCAGCAGGTGGGCGGCTCGATCGGCACGGCGCTGCTGAGCACCGTCGCCGCCAACGCAGCCACCAGCTACGTCAGCACCAACATGGCAACGGCAACCGATGCGGGTCTGCTGCAAGCCAATGCCGAGATCGCCAGCTACACCACCACGTTCTGGTGGGCGTCGGGAATCTTCCTGCTCGGCGCAGTGCTGTCGGCCACGCTCCTGAAGAAGGGACCGTTGCCCACCGCTCCCGAAGGTGCGGTTGTCGTCGGGCACTGAGAGCGGCTTCGCCGCATGTGAGCGGAACCTCGTAGCCTGCTACGAGGTTCCGCTCACGTGCGTTCAGCCTTCGAGCAACTTCTCGGTCGCGGCCAGCAGCACGCAGGTCGCGACGCCGTCCATCGACTTCTCCAGCTCACCGAGCGAGGGGAAGCTCGGGGCGAGGCGAATGTTCTTGTCTTCCGGATCTTTTCCGTACGGGAAGGCCGAGCCGGCGGCCGTCAACGCAATTCCGGCGTCCTTGGCCAGCGCGATCGAGCGAGCGGCCGTGCCCTCGAGCACGTCGAGGCTGATGAAGTAACCACCCTTGGGTTCGGTCCACGAGGCGATCTTCGACGCCCCGAGCCGATCTTCGAGGATCTGCTGCACCAGGGCGAACTTGGGCTTCAGGATCTCGCGATGCTTGGCCATGTGGGCCCGCACCCCCTCGGCGTCGCCGAAGAAACGCAGATGCCGAAGCTGGTTGAGCTTGTCCGGACCGATGCTCTTCTTGCCGAGGTGCTTCTGATACCAGGCGAGGTTCTCCTCGGAGCTGCCGAAGAAGCTGACGCCCGCACCGGCGAACGTGACCTTCGACGTCGAGGCGAACACGAACGCACGATTGGGGAAACCTGCCTCGGCTGCCATCCCGATGACGTCGTAGGACGGCGCGAACTCCTCGGTCAGCGGGTGCACCGCGTAGGCGTTGTCCCAGAACAGACGGAAGTCGGGCGCTGCAGCGGGCATGGTGGCCAGCGCGCGAACGACTTCCTCCGAGTACACGGCACCCGTGGGATTGGCGTAGTTCGGCACCACCCACATGCCCTTGATCTGCGGATCCGACGCCACCAGAGTGGCGATCTCGTGCACGTCCGGGCCGTCGGGCCCCATCGGAACCGGGATCATCTCGATGCCGAAGCTCTCGGTGATCGCGAAATGTCGGTCGTAACCGGGAGCCGGGCAGAGGAAGCGAACGTTGGGCTCGGCCGACCACGCGCGCGGCGAATCGGGTAGTCCGTGCAGCAGCGCCCAGACCACCAGGTCCTGCATGATCTCGAGGCTGGCATTGTTACCGGCCACCAGGTTCTTCACCGGTATGCCGAGCAACTCGCCGAAGATGGCACGCAGTTCAGGCAGACCGGCGAGGCCACCGTAGTTGCGGCAATCGGTGCCGTTGCCGTCCTTGAAATCCGCGCCGGGAAGCGTCAGCAGATCGGCAGCGAGATCGAGCTGCTCGGGTGACGGCTTGCCGCGGGTGAGATCCAGCTTCAGATTCTCGGCCTTGAGCTGCGTGTACTTCGCGCTCTGCCGCTCGTGCTCGGAGGCGAGCTCCTCATGGTTCATCAGACCCAACTGGGTTTGCGCTGGCATGCGGAGCGGCCTCTCGGTGACTGGGTTCCCCGGACAGTGTTGATGTCACTGAAATAAAGGGGACCCCGCGCACCCGGCAGAGCCCATTGACCCTTGCTGCCTTCCGGCCCTGGGGGAGTTCACAGGATGCGCGCCGCGCGGGATCCGATAGGAAGTGTAGCCGCCTCCCGGCGGGCAACGCATCACCACCCTTCGCGCCTCCCGATTTGGGAGATGGTGGGGGTAACCGGGTAAGCTCCCCCACGGAGGATTCGCCTAGTGGCCTATGGCGCTCGCCTGGAACGCGGGTTGGGTTAACGCCCTCAGGGGTTCAAATCCCCTATCCTCCGCCAGAGAAGCCCCCGTGACATGTCACGGGGGCTTCTTGCTGTTCGAGGCGAGGGTGTTCACCCGGCCGCCCTGGTTCGCGCCCACCCCGTTCGCGCCCACCCCGTTCGCGTCAATGGACCCTTGCACCGGTCAGACGTATGTGCACCGCTCCCCGGAAGTTGGACTGAGTAATTCAGTTCCGACTACTGGGGAGCGTGTGCATGCGTGTACGAAGTTCACTTACAGAGGATCAGCGGG